>DBFBKG010000023.1:0-13728 GCA_048203815.1 Collinsella sp.
GCAAGTATTCGTCGCCAAGCTGGATGGTAGTTGGAGGCAAAATGAGGCAGCGATTTACCTATGACTGCGTTCTCATAAAAGAAGACGACGGCTATTGTGCCAGCTTCCCGCAGATTCCTGGGGCCTTGGCCGACGGCGATACGCGTGAAGAGGCAATCTCCCATGCCACCGAGGCGGTGATGGCGTTTTTGGCCGACGACCTCAACAACGGTTTGGCTCCGGCAAGGTACGAACGCTCGGCCGAAGTCGTGACGCTTTCAGTCGAAATCGACCACGAGGACGCTCGGGAAGCGGCGTGCCGAACATTTAAAGACGCAGCGCTGGACCTCAAAGTCTCCGCTCCGCGGATTACCGCGCTGGTCAAAGCCGGAAAGCTCGATGTTGAACTCGTCGACGGCCGTCGGATGATAACGATAGACAGCATCGAGCGCTACGCCGCCCAAGAACGCCACGCCGGCAGGCCAAAGAAGTTCGTCGCAGTCCAATGACCCCCTCACTTTCACCGACTACTACGGCCGCTCACCAAACCAACATGCGCTCTGGCCAAATAGGTTGAACGTTTCGTGCGAGAATGCCCCTCAGTAAACAAACTTGCACCAGAGCGTAAGGGGCTGGCATACACATGCAGACGGTCTATCGGGTATACGAGGGAGCGCGCGAGCCGCATCGGCTTGCAGTCGAGCGCACGGCCGAGCTACTCGGTCGCGGCGGCCTAGCGCTTATTCCAACCGAGACGGTCTACGGTGTCGCCGTGGCGGTCAACGCCTTCTCGGATGCCGTTCCACAAGATACAAGTGAACCTCTGCCGTGGCCGCGCGATCCGCAGGCCACCGTCAACGGCGCCGCGGTCCCCGCACTCGGCACCGGCTATCGTCGTATCTTTACCCTCAAGCAGCGCGAGCTCACCCAAACGGTTGCCTGGCTGGTCGATGATGCCGAGGCACTCGACCGCTATGGCGTGGATATCCCTAACGAGGCCCGCGTGCTCGCCCGACGATGCTGGCCGGGCGCCCTGACTATCGTGGTTAAGGCGGCCCCCTGCGTGCCGACCTTTATGCGCGCCGCCGACGACACGGTGGCACTTCGCGCTTCGGCCTCGCCCGTGGTGCAGGCGCTCATCCGCGCCTGCGGCAGCCCTCTTGCCTGCACCAGCGCCAACACGCATGGCGCGCCCGCGCCGGCAAGTTTTGTCACGGTGGAGGAGCGCATCCTGGAGGGGGTCGATGTGGCCGTCGACGCCGGTGAGACCCCGTGTCGCGACGCCTCAACCATCGTGTCGTTTCAGCACGGCGAGCTCCAGATCCTGCGCCAAGGCGCGCTTCCCGCATCAGAGATCGAGCGGGTCCTGTCCGACCCGATGCAATAGAAAGGTGTAAGCGATGTCGTTGAATCTAGGTAGCCTGGGTATGGAAGACGCCTCGTTTAGCTTTGGCGGTTCCTACATCATGGCGCTCGACTGCGGCACTACCTCGGTACTCGCGACTATCGTCGACGAGTACGGCTGCATCGTCGCCCAGGCGCGTCGTAGCGTCAAAACCAGCTTCCCGCGCCCCGGCTGGGTGGAGCAGGATCCCACGGAGGTGCTTGCCAGTCAGATCGGCGTGATGATGGAGGTCCAGTTTAAGAGCGGCATCCATTCTGACCGCATCGCCGCCATCGGTATCTCCAACCAGCGCGAGACCACGGTGGTGTGGGACCGCATAAGCGGCCAACCCATCTATAACGCCATCGTGTGGCAATGCCGTCGCACCGCACCTCTGATCGACGAGCTGGTCGAGCAGGGCGCAGAAGAGCTGGTGCGCTCCCGCACGGGGCTTACGCTCGACCCGTATTTCTCGGCCTCCAAGGTGCAGTGGATCCTCGACAACGTCGATGGTGCGCGTGAGAGCGCGGCGGCGGGCGACCTCATGTTCGGCACCATCGACACCTGGCTCATCTACAACCTCACCGGCGGTCAGGTATTTGCCACCGACTACACCAATGCCAGCCGCACCGCGCTCTTTAATATCCATGCGCTCGATTGGGACGACGATCTGCTGGCGCTTTTCGACGTCCCGCGTTCCATGATGCCCGAGGTTCGTTGGAGCTCGGGCGACTACGGCCGCGTCGCGAGCGACATCATGACCAACATGCCACCCATCATGGGCGTGGCGGGCGACCAGCAGGCGTCGCTGTTCGGCCACTGCTGCTTCCATCCCGGCCAGACCAAAAACACCTATGGCACGGGTTGCTTTATGCTCATGAACACCGGCGACGAGATCGTCGAATCCAAGAACGGTCTGGTCTCCACGATCGGTATCGCCGCGGACGGCAAGATCAGCTATGCGCTCGAGGGTTCTATCTTTGCCGCCGGCTCAACCATGAACTGGCTGCGCAACAACATGGGCATCATCTCGAGCGTGAGCGAGTCCGCGCAACTCGCCACTTCGATTAACGACAACGAGGGCTGCTACTTCGTCCCCGCCTTCGCAGGCCTGGGCGCTCCCTGGTGGGACCCGCATGCTCGCGGTATCGTGTGCGGCCTGACCGGCGCCTCGAGTCGCGCGACCATTGTGCGTGCGGCCTGCGAGTCCATGGCCTACCAGAGTTATGACGTGCTACGCGCCATGGAGCAGGACGTGGGACTTTCGATTGAGCGCCTGTCCGTCGATGGCGGTGCCTCGCGCAACGAGTTCATCATGCAATTCCAGGCTGATCTGCTGGATATTCCCGTGCTGCAGTGCGAGACGGTGGAGACCACGGCGATTGGCGCCGCGTACTTGGCGGGCCTTGCTGTCGGCTATTGGGAGGATTTGGAGGAGCTGGAGCAAAACGCTCAGATCGTCAAAGTCTTCCATCCTCACATGTCCGCCGAGCGCCGTGAGAGCAACCTCGCTGGTTGGCGTGATGCCGTCAAGCGTTCGCTCAACACCGCTCAGTAGGGTTGCGACGAGCTGCTCGATACAACAAACCGTTAAACTTATGCACGGCGCGAGGCAACAACGTCGCCAGGCGTCTTGTCAGCAAGGCCATCTTCCGGCCGCAACGAAAGGGGCAATCAACCCATGACCGTCACCTACGATACGTCCCGCGTGACGCTTGTCGACCATCCGCTCGTCCAGCACAAGCTGTCGATCTTGCGCGACAAGAGCACTGGCACCAACCAGTTCCGCCAGCTCGTGCGCGAGCTTGCGCTCTTTGACGGCTACGAGGCCATGCGCGACCTGCCCATGGAAGACGTCGAGGTCGAGACTCCCATCACCACCGCCATGTTTAAGCAGCTTGCCGGCAAGAAGCTCGCCATTGTTCCCATCCTGCGTGCGGGCCTCGGCATGGTCGATGGCATCCTCGACCTGGTGCCCTCCGCTCGCGTGGGCCACATCGGTATGGAGCGTGACGAGGTTACCCACGAGCCGCATGAGTATTACTGCAAGATGCCCAAGGATATCGACCAGCGCATCTGCCTGGTTGTTGACCCCATGCTCGCCACGGGCGGTTCGGCCGAGATGGCCATCAGCTACCTGCGCGAGCGCGGTGTTAAGGATATTCGCATGCTGTGTATCGTCGCCGCGCCCGAGGGCCTCAAGTCACTGACCGAAAAGGACCCCGACGTACATATTTATACCTGCGCCATCGATGACCATCTCAACGAGGCCGCCTACATCGTTCCCGGCCTGGGCGACGCCGGCGACCGCATCTACGGTACGCTCTAGTCGTTGGGCCTTGTCGGCTACGGTCACAAATACGAAGAAATGGTGCGCGCGGGCGAGCAAAAGTCGTCCACGCGCACTTCTGTTAACGGACGTTTTGCGCTGAGGGGTTCGAAAAAACGTATTACCGTACCTGCGGCATAAAGAAGGCCTTAAGAAAACGTACAGGTGCGTATTAACCGTTTGTTTTACGGTTGTACTTTAGCGATTGGCTCGTACAATAGTCACCAATGTTTGGCTGGGACTGTGCTGTGAGGCGTTAAAAAGGAAAGCGAGGAAGCCAGTGTTTCAGATAGCCGATCTGCTCGCTATCGTTGCAGGCGCCATCGCGGGCGCAATTGCCTTCCTTCCCTTTGTCTTTACGCTCAAGCCGGTTCTTGACGATAAGCAGAATGCGGACATGCTCAAGGGCATGGTGAGTCTGGCGGTCTCGGCAGTCGCCCTGCTCGTCTTTACCTTGGTTGTGTTTGCGTTGTTCGGAGAGGTATTTCGCATGTTCCTCCTGGGCGAGGCGATTGGCTTCGTGGCCTTTATGGCCGCCTGCACGGTTCGCGTCGCCAAGGCGCTGCGAGATCCTCATGAGGTCGAAAGGTAAGTCGTGGAAATTTTTGAAAAGCTGCCTGATGAGATTAATCATCTGGTCAGCGAGTTCAGCTCCACCCCTGTCGTGGGCGATCTGAGCTGCGGCATCACGCAGTACTCGTTTTGGCTGATCGTCTCCACGATCGTGCTCCTGATCGTCCTGGCCGTGTTCAAGAAGAAGCAGACCCTGGTTCCCAAGGGCTTCTTCGTCAACGGTTTCGAGTACATCATCGAGTACGTCGAGAACGATATCGGCAAGGGCGTCGTGGGTGAGAACTGGAAGAAGCACTTCCCGTTCCTGTGCTCGCTTTTCCTGTTCATCCTGATCAATAACATGATCGGCCTGATCCCGGGAATGAAGCCCGGCACCGGCGCAATCGGCTCCACCGCTGCGCTCGCCATCTTCGCCTTCGTGTACTTCATCTACTACGGATGCAAGGCTCACGGCGTGATCGGCTACATCAAGAGCCTCGCCCCGCAGGGCGTGAGCTTCCCGATGAACGTGCTTGTGTGGGTCGTCGAGCTTTTCTCGACCTTCCTGCGCCTCATCACGCTCGCCGTCCGTCTGTTCTGCAACATGTTCGCAGGACACGTGGTCATGGGCTCGTTCGCCATCATGGCGAGCATGTTCATGCAGCCGCTGCTTCAGCAGGTTTCCGCGGCCCACGCCGTCGGCGCCCTGCCTTCGCTGGCCTGGCTTGCCATCCTCATCCTGATCTATGCGATCGAGCTTGTGGTCGGCGCCATCCAGGCTTACGTCTTCACGGTCCTTACCGCCGTGTATGTCTCCGAGGCAGAGGAGGTCGCGGAGGAGGAGTAGTCTTCCGTTCGCGCCTTAAAGGTAAGGCAATTCGTTAAACCGCCGGTGCCCGTACCCATGGAGCCCGGCAGTTATAAAAAGGTTATCCTGCGTGAAATAAGACACGCACGACAAAGGAGGAATCGTGGGAGTTATCGGTTACGGTCTCGGTGTTATCGGCGCTGGTCTTGCTATCGGCCTGTCTGCTCTGGGTGCTACGGGTGCTATGGCCCGTCAGCCTGAGGTCCAGGGCCGCGTGTTCACCGTCTTCATCATGGGCTCCGCCTTCGGCGAGGCTCTGGCTCTGATCGGCTTCGTTGTCGCGCTGATCGTTAAATAGCACGGAGCGTCAAGTATGAATCTTTCATCCCAGAAGAGCGCGATCGCACTCTCCGCGTCCGCGGCCGCGCTGCTCATGCCGGTTTCCGCGTTCGCCGAGGACGGCGCTGCCGGTGCGGACATCCTCATCCCTAAGATGGCGGAGTTCATCCCGGCGCTTATCGCCTTCCTGATTATCTGGATCGTGCTGGCCAAGGTCGCCCTGCCGGGCATCATGAAAACCATGGAGGAGCGCGGCAAGAAGATCGAGGAGAGCCTCGACGAGGCCGAGAAGACCAAGCAGGAGGCCATCGCCAAGCGCGCTGAGTCCGACTCGATCGTCACCGACGCCCGTCGTCAGGCTGCCGACATCGTTCTCGAGGCCCGTAAGGACGCCGAGTCCGAGCGCGCCCGTATCATCGAGGCTGCTCACAAGGAGGCCGAGGAGATCATCGCCAAGGCCCATACGACCGTCGAGGACGAGCGCAAGTCCATCTACGCCGGTGCCGCGAGCTCCATCGCCGACCTGTCCGTTGCCGTCGCCACCAAGATCGTGGGCGAGGCACTCGAGGACGAGTCCGAGCAGAAGAAGCTCATCGAGCGCTACATCCAGGAAGCAGGTAGCCTGAATGCCGACTAGCCGCTATCAGGACAAGGTGCTCGAGACCTACGCGCGCTCCCTTCTGGAAGCCGCCAAGGCCGAGAACCATGTGTTCGAGGACCTCGAGATGATCGAGCGCCTGGCTAGCGCCAGCCCCGAGATCATCGCCGTGCTCGACACCATGTCCAAGCGCGACCAGCTCGACCTTCTTCCCAAGGTGGCAGCTGCCTTTAAGTATGTTGCCGAGGAAGACGAGGATGTAGTGGGCGTGACCGTCACCACGGCGATCCCGCTCGACGACGAGCTGCGTCAAACCATCACTAAGAAATGCGAGCAGGACTTCGGCCGCAAGGTATTCCTTATCGAGCAGGTCGACCCGTCTATCGTGGGCGGCCTGGTGCTCGAGGCCCGCGGCGAGCGTCGTGACATTTCCGTCAAGACGCAGCTGCGCGTCGCGCAGGAGACCCTCGCAAACTCTGCTAATTCGTACGGAGGTGAAGCCTAATGTCCGAAACCCTCAATGCCCAGGATATCGCCAAGAAACTGCAGGAGCAGCTCACGAGCCTCTCCGCGACGGTCGATACGCATGAGGTTTCAACGGTCGACGAGGTAGGCGACGGCATCGCGCGTGTCTTCGGCCTCAAGAGCGCCATGGCAGGCGAGCTTCTGGAGTTCAAGAGCTCCGATACCGGTGAGACCGTCTTCGGCCTTGCCCAGAACCTTGACCGTGACGAGGTCGGCGCCGTTCTGTTCGGTGCCGTCGACTCCATCAAGGAAGGCGACGAGTGCCGCACCACTGGCCGCATTATGGATATCCCCGTGAGCCGTGCCATGCTCGGCCGCGTCGTCAATCCGCTCGGCCAGCCCATCGACGGCCTGGGCGACATCGTCGCCACGCACCGTCGTCCCATTGAGTTCAAGGCCCCCGGCGTCATCGACCGTACCCCGGTGTGCGAGCCGGTTCAGACCGGCCTGTTGGCCATCGACTCCATGGTGCCTATCGGCCGTGGTCAGCGTGAGCTCATCATCGGCGACCGTAAGACCGGTAAGACCGCCATCGCCATCGACGCTATCCTCAATCAGCGCGGCAAGGGCATGGTCTGCATCTATGTCGCCATCGGCCAGAAGGCCTCCACGGTTGCCAACATCCGCGAGACCCTCGCTCAGCACGGTGCGCTCGACTACACCATCATCGTTTCGGCCACCGCTGCCGATTCCGCCCCTATGCAGTACATCGCGCCTATGGCCGGTGCCGCTATCGGCGAGTTCTTTATGTACAACGGCGAGGACGGCAAGCCTGCCAGCGAGACCAACCCCGGCGGTCACGTGCTCGTCATCTACGACGACCTGTCCAAGCAGGCCGTGGCCTACCGTCAGATGTCGCTGACGCTGCATCGTCCGCCCGGACGCGAGGCCTATCCTGGCGACATCTTCTACCTGCACTCTCGTCTGCTCGAGCGTGCCGTCAAGATGTCCAAGAAGAACGGTTACGGCTCCATGACGGCTCTGCCGATCATCGAGACCCAGGACGGCGACGTCTCGGCCTACATTCCGACCAACGTTATTTCCATTACCGATGGTCAGATCTACCTGCAGTCCGAGCTCTTCTTCCAGGGTCAGCGCCCGGCAGTCGACGTGGGTATCTCCGTGTCCCGCGTCGGTGGCGATGCACAGACCAAGGCCATGAAGCAGGTCGCCGGCAACCTCCGTCTGGACCTTGCTTCGTACCAGGAGCTCGCCGGCTTTACGCAGTTCGGCTCCGACCTCGACGAGGCCACGCAAAAGCAGCTTACCCACGGCGCTCGCATGACCGAGCTCCTGAAGCAGCCGCGTTATAAACCGTTTGAGGTTGGCGAGCAGATCGTTACGCTGTTTGCTGGCAACGAGGGCTTCCTGGATGACCTGGAGATCGCCGACGTGCTGCCTTTCCGTGCCGAGCTTATCGAGTATATGGACAATGGCTTTGGCTCGCTGCTCGACAAGGTTCGCGCCAAGAAGATCGACGACGACACCAAGGCCGAGCTCTTGCGTGTCATTGGTGACTTCAAGCAGCAGTTCATGGCCAAACACCATGCCGACACGACTGGATCAGAGGAGAACTAAGCCCTATGGCCAACCTTCGCGACATTAAGAAGCGAATCTCCTCGGTTACCACGACCAAGCAGATCACGCGCACGATGGAGATGGTCTCTACGGCCAAGATCCGTCGTGCCCTCGATCGCTCCAAGCAGGCCGAGCCCTATAAGGAGGCGCTGACCGACGTCATGCTGACGGTTGCCGGCGACGCCTCCTGCTCGGGCACCGATCCCATGCTGCAGAAGCATGAGAGCGTCAAGCATGGCCTGATTGTCGTCATTGCTTCGGACCGCGGCCTTGCCGGCGGTTTCAATACGACGGTGGAGCGCACGGCCGAAAAGCTCGCCGCTTCTTGGGCGAACGATGGCATCGAGTGCGAGATCATCGCGTGTGGGCGTAAGCCGGCCACGTATTTCCGTGACCGCGCAAATGTCATCATGCATTTTGAGGGCAATTCCTCCGAGCCCGATTTCAATCAGGCTCGCATGATCTCCTCTCATATCTGCGATGCGTATCGTGCCGGTGAGCTTGACCGTGTCGAGCTTGTCTACCACCACGCCAAGAACCGCGTGGATCAGGAGCTTCGCGTCGAGCACTTGCTGCCGCTCGATCCCGAGATGATCGCTATGGCCCACGGTCCGCGTAAGAACGAGACCGACGCCCCTAAGCGCATCTCCTCCACGTTCGAGTTCGTGCCCTCTCCCGAGCATGTTCTCGGCAAGCTTGTGCCGTCTTATATCCTGACGGTCATCTACCAGGCCCTGATCGATTCGGCGGCTGCCGAGCAGGGTGCACGCCGCAAGGCCATGCACTCCGCGACGGAAAACGCCACCGCGATCATCTCGACCCTTACCCGCACGTATAGTCGCGTGCGCCAGGCTTCGATCACGACCGAGATCAACGAGATCGTCGGCGGAGCCTCAGCATTGGAGGAACAGTAATGGCTAATAACACCGTAAAGCTTGCGGTCGAGGAAGCCACCAAGAAGACGACTGCCGGTGATGGCCGCATCGTGCGTATCATCGGCCCTGTCGTCGACGTCAAGTTTGACGGCGCGGTGCCCCCGATCTACAACGCGCTCACGGTCGAGGCCGAGACCCCGATCGGTCACCTGAGCACGATCCTCGAGGTCGAGAGCCAGCTTCCGGGCGGCGTCGTCCGCACGGTCGCCATGTCCTCGACCGACGGCCTGCAGCGTGGTCTCATCGCCACCGATACCGGTGAGCCCATGAAGATGCCCGTTGGCCCCAAGACGCTCGGCCGCATTTGGAACGTCATGGGCAAGCCTGTTGACGGTAAGCCCATGCCCGAGGTGGAGGAGTTCTATCCCATCCACCACGCAGCGCCCCGCTTCGACGAGCTCACCACCAAGACCGAGATCTTCGAAACCGGCATCAAGGCCGTTGACCTGCTTGAGCCCTACATCCGTGGCGGCAAAACGGGTCTGTTCGGCGGCGCCGGCGTCGGCAAGACCGTTCTGATTCAGGAGCTCATCAACAACCTCGCCCAGGAGCACGGCGGCACCTCGGTGTTCACCGGTGTCGGCGAGCGTACTCGTGAGGGCACCGACCTGTTCCTCGAGATGAGCGAGTCTGGCGTAATCGACAAGACCTGCTTGGTCTATGGTCAGATGAACGAGCCGCCTGGAGCGCGTCTGCGCATCGGTCTGGCTGGCCTTACCACCGCTGAGTACTTCCGCGATCGCGGCCAGGACGTTCTGCTGTTCATCGACAACATCTTCCGCTTCTCCCAGGCCGGTTCCGAGGTTTCCGCACTGCTGGGTCGTATGCCGTCCGCCGTCGGTTACCAGCCTACGCTGGCTACCGAGATGGGCGACCTCCAGGAGCGCATTACCTCGACCAAGACGGGTTCCATTACCTCCGTCCAGGCTGTCTACGTCCCTGCAGACGACCTGACCGATCCGGCGCCTGCCACGACGTTTACGCACCTCGACGCCACCTCGGTTCTTTCGCGTAGCATTTCGTCGCTCGGCCTGTTCCCGGCTATCGACCCGCTCGCGTCTTCCTCCGACGCTCTCGATCCCTCGATCGTCGGCGAGGAGCACTACCGTGTCGCCGTCAAGGTCCAGGAGCTCCTGCAGGAGTACTCCGACCTTCAGGACATCATCGCCATTCTGGGTATGGACGAGCTGTCCGAGGAGCAGCGCCTTACGGTCAACCGTGCCCGTAAGATTCAGCAGTTCCTCTCGCAGTCCTTCCACGTCGCCGAGAAGTTCACCGGCAACCCCGGTGTCTACGTCCGCGTCGAGGATACCGTCCGCTCCTTCGCCGAGATTGTCGACGGTAAGGCCGATGACCTGCCCGAGCAGGCATTCCGCTATGCTTCCACGATTGAGGACGTGCGCGAGCGCGCCCGCAAGATGGGGGAGAAGTAGGTTATGCGTATCCGCATCGTGTGCCCCGTGAGCTGCGCCTATGAGGGCGACGCTGCGTTTGTGTCGATTCCGTCCACGGATGGCGAGTTTGGTGTTCTGCCTGCTCACTCCAGCGAAATCTGCACGATCGACCGCGGTTACGTTCGCGTTTCCGATAAGGCCATGGGCACTGTCGACCACACGTTTGCCGTGGCCGGCGGCTATGCCCAGGTTGCGGACGATGTCGTGACCGTTCTCGCCGAGCGCGCTTGCGATTTGGCGACCGTCGACGCCGACAAGGTTAAAGCTGATATTCAAGGTTTTGAAGAGAAGCTGGGTAATTTGTCGGAGGATGATGCACGCCGCGCCTACCTCTATAATGAAATCGCATGGTGTAAGCTCAAGCTTGCCCAATAGTCAGACGTTTTAGCGTTCGACCATTTGCGAACACATCATGCCCGGGATGGCTCAGCCACCCCGGGCATGCTTTTTGAAAGGGTAGACCTTGGATATTATCCGCGTTGAGGGTGGCCACGCCATCGGAGGTTCCGTGCCTGTTTCGGGTGCCAAGAACTCCGCGCTCAAACTTATGGCGGCAACGCTTCTGGCGCCGGGCAAGACGACGCTGCAGAACGTGCCTGATATTTCCGATGTCCACGTGATGGGCAAGGTGCTCAAGGGTATGGGCGCCACGATCGATGTTCTCGACGAGCACACGCTCGAGATTGATACCTCTCAGGTCGATTCCTGGGAGGCTCCCTATGAGCTCGTTGCCAAGATGCGCGCTTCCACTGCCGTGATGGGACCCCTGCTGGGCCGTTTCCATCGCGCCAAGATCGCCATGCCCGGCGGCTGCAACCTGGGCGCTCGCAAGATCGATATGCATATCTTGGGTCTTGAGGCCTTGGGCGTTGAGTTCGATACCGCCCACGGCTATATCAACGCCAACGCGCCCCAGGGCCTGCACGGTACCACCGTCACGCTCGAGTTCGCCAGCGTCGGTGCGACCGAGAACCTCATCATGGCCTCCGTGCGCGCGCAGGGTACCACGGTTATCGATAATGCCGCCCGCGAGCCCGAGATCGTCGATCTCGCTAACATGCTCAACGAGATGGGCGCCAAGATCGTCGGCGCGGGCACACCCGTCGTGACCATCGAGGGCGTGGAAGAGCTACATCCCGTTACCCATCGCGTGGTGGGCGACCGCATCGAGGCCGGCACCTTTATCGTTGCCGGTGCGTTGATGGCAGACGACCGCGGTGTCGACGTCACGGGCTTTTGCCCCATCCACTTGGGAATGGTGCTCAAGAAGATGGAGCTCATGGGCATCGATTGCGAACGCATCGAGGATGGCGTTCACGTGAATCGCGTCGAGCACATCAAGCCGGTCGATATCCAGACGCTCCCGTTCCCCGGTTTCCCCACGGACATGCAGGCGCAGATCATGGTGCTCTCCGCCCTGGCCGACGGCAGCTCCGTTATCACCGAGAATATCTTCGAGAATCGCTTTATGTTTGCATCCGAGCTGGTGCGCATGGGCGCCGATATTCGCATCGAGAGCCACCACGCCATGATTCACGGCGTCAAGGGCTTCTCCGGCGCTCAGGTAACCTCACCGGATCTTCGTGGTGGCGCGGCACTCGTCGTCGCCGGCCTAATTGCCGACGGCACGACCGAGGTCTCGGCCATCCATCACATTAAGCGCGGCTACGAACAGTTTGTTGAAAAGCTGCAGGCGCTTGGTGCTCATGTCGAGCACGCCACTGTTCCCGATCCCGTTATCTACTAATGCAGGTTGCCTATGTTTAAGAAAAAGCCCATTACGGAATCTCGAAGACCTTCGACCGGCGCTCAGGCAAAAATCTATAGCCGCGATAACGTTGCCCGCTATTCCGAGCGCGCCCATCAGCGTCGTCGCGGTCATACGGTTCGCCGCGTCGCGCTCATTGCCGTGATTGGTGTGCTGCTGAGCGCTACGACTGCTGCCGGCCTGTGGTTTGCCACCATTATGGGCAAGCTCGGCGATTCCAATGTCATTACCGACAACCTGCGCCAGATCCTGGTTGATACCGACGAGGCAAAGGACCCGTTCTACGTGCTACTCCTTGGCACTGACGGTCGCCCGGGCGAGGATACATACCGCGCCGACTCGATTATCCTGGCGCGTATCGACCCCACGCAAAAGCAGGCGACGCTCATCTCCATTCCGCGCGATACCAAGGTCGTCTACAACGGCTCGACCATGAAGATCAACGCCTGCCATACTTACGGCGGCGCCGAGGCCATGGTCCAGGCGGTCAACGAGCTGTGCGGTGTCCAGATTTCCCACTATGCCGAGGTCAGCTTCGACGGCATGCAGTCGCTCATCGATTCGGTCGGCGGCATCGACATTAACGCAACCGACGATGTCGACGACCCCGAGCATCTCGACATTAAGATCACCGCCGGTCAGCAGCACATGGATGGCGCGACCGCCCTTACCTATGCCCGTTGCCGCTACATCTATGCCGATGGCGACTACACACGCATGCGCCACCAGCGTCAGGTGCTCGGCGCCCTCGCCAACCAGATCCTCAACAACTTCGATGCCACCAAGGTCTTCGACCTCGTCAATTCGCTGTCCGACATGCTCGTGACCGATATGAGCGTTCAGGACATCGTCTCTACGGTCAATGCCATGCGCGGCATGGATGTTGACGGCATCTATTCGGCCAACTTGCCTTCGTATGCCGATGCCAGCACCATGATTGATGGCGTGAGCTACGTCTTTGTCTACGAGGACGAGCTTAAGGAAATGATGGAGCGCGTCGACGCTGGTAAGGATCCCAAGGGCCCCAATACCATGGGCCAGTCCGATGGCTCCAGCTCTACGATCGGCGACCTGAACAACAACACGTCCGATGATTACGCCAACGGCACCGCAACCTCATCGGTCAGCTCTGACGATTCGGACGATTCGACTGATTCGAGCGATTCGGACTACTACGAAGAGCCCACCGGCGACGGCAACGGCTACGAAGCCAACTACTAGAGTTACGCGGGCTTACCAGCCCGCGTAACCAGTTGACGCTGCAAACCCGCCAGAGCGGCAATCTGCCTTTCAACTTCGGCGGCATGATCAAAAGATCAATGCCGCCTTGTTTCAAGACACCTTGCTCGCTCTGGCGGGTTTTCGCTCATATGACCCAATCCGCTGTCAAGAGCCACAATGGCCCCGCCGACCGCTTGCAATCGGTCGGCGGGGCCTGCCGTTAACCCGTCCCGGTCCGCCCCCGGCATGTCATCGACG
>DBFBKG010000024.1:0-4031 GCA_048203815.1 Collinsella sp.
GGGGACGGAGGAAAAGGGATCATTTTCACCTCGCGAGGGAACCCACGCGGCCCTCCCGCCACGGAACTGACCCATCTACTACGTTTAAGCCACTACCCTCAACCACAGCGAACAACGCAAAAAGAAAACCGCAGGTAGAAAGCCTGCGGTTTTTCATAAAACGCGGTCATGGTCGGGGGTATCAAGCTAAACGTAGTAGATGGGCCAGTTTCGTGGCAAGCGCCGCCAACTGATTCCCCGGGGACGTCTGGAGACGGAGGAAAACGGATCGATTTGGCTCTCTGAGGGCCACGATGCCCGTCATATCAGCCGGCCATTCCAAAACTATGCCGGTTTACGGGGCTGAATCGCGAACCCCCAACCATACGCAATTCCGAAATAATAAAACCTCAGGTAAACGGCTTGCTCTATTTTGAAAAAAGCCGGTATGGTCGGCCTACGCTAATCTAGCCCCGTAAACCGGCATAGTTTTGAAATGGTACTTCGGAAGTATTGATTCACGCCCCGGCGCAACCAGCCCTACAGCCCGTATTTCACGACAACGCGGTTGATCCGTCGACACCAAGGCTTGTAGAGGGCGGCCAAGAACACGCAGGTCGCGAGGCCGTGTGTGATATCGAACGGCACTGCCGTGGCAAGACGCGCCACGACGCCCGCCCACGTGAGCGGTTGTACAAAACCGATAATGTCGTACGCGTTGATCACCACGCCGTACAGCAGACCCGAAGCAAAGCCGTACGCCATCAGCGCCGGCATGCGCACGGTTCCATCCGCACGGTCGAACGCACCGGCATGCGCCAGCGCACCGCCAACATAGCCAACCAGGCCCCAGGCATACATCTGCCATGGCGTCCACATGCCCTGCCCAAAAAAGAAATTGCTGGTCAGTGCTGCCAACGCGCCGACCATGAAGCCGTTGCGACGCCCGAGCGTCGCCCCGGCGATGATGGCGATGGCG
Source organism: Collinsella sp. (assembly GCA_048203815.1). GTDB lineage: Bacteria > Actinomycetota > Coriobacteriia > Coriobacteriales > Coriobacteriaceae > Collinsella. Next base: position 959 of record DBFBKG010000024.1, read on the forward strand.
CTCACGGGTTTAAAGTCGGGAATGGGGCCGAACAAGATGCGGCCCGCCGCCGCCAGCGCCGCCAGCACCAGCGTGGGCATAATCTGGCGCAGGCCCGGTCGCGACGCCTCGTAGCCTGCAAAGAACAGCGCAAGCACCAGCGCCACCACGACAAGCATGGCGAGCGCCGCCTGCTCAACGCCCGCCAGCAACGCCGTTGCCATCACCGCCGGCACCGCCAACAACAGCGGAATCTCCAGTTTTGTGAGTAAACGCGAGAAACGACAGTCCGTCATCCCATCACGCCCTATAGAACACGTTGTCGGCAAAGAAGTCGGCCGGGGGCTCCACGCAGGCAATCTCGCCGTCAAACATCATGGCGACGTCGTCGGCTACCTGCTCGGCAAAGTCCAAATCGTGCGTAGCCATGATGACGGTGCCGCCAGCCTTCGCATGGTCACGCAGGGCACGGGCGATGATGCGGCGGCTGGCCAGGTCCAAACCCTTGGTGGGCTCATCGAGCAATAGCAGCTCGGGGCCAATCAACAGCAGCTTTGCCAACGCAAGCAGCTGGCACTGACCGCCCGAAAGATCGTACGGGTGACGCGCCTCCAAGCCCGCCAGACCCAGGCGCGCTGTCTGCTCCCGTGCTGCGGCCTCGTCGTATCCGCAGGTCGAGGCCCATTCCATCAGCTCATCGCGAACCGTCTCGGCAACCAGCAATGCCTTGGGATTCTGTGGCAGCAGCGCCGCCGAGGCCGCTTCGCGCACCATGCGGCCGCGCTGCAGCTTGGCGGTCTTCGCCAGCACCGAGAGCATCGTCGACTTACCGCATCCGTTGCCGCCCACGATTGCATGCACCGCGCCAGCCGAAAACGAAGCATCGAGCCCGCGCAGCACCCAGCCGGACGCTCGATCGTAGCGAAACCAGCCTTCCGACAGGGTGGTAGCCGACCCGCCGTGCATTTTTTGGAGTATTCTGCTTCCATCCGTGCGCGAGAAGGCTTCCGAGCCGTTCTCGAGCGACGTTTGCGCCACAAATTCGGACGATTTGTCCAATTCCGAACTTTTTTTCGCGCTCGATACGTCCCCGGGCGGCTCCAGAGAGCCCAAATTGTCCTCACGCCTGCTGAATACTCCTTTATTTGCACATCGGATGGCACCCCACCCCAACATGTCATCGGAAAACAGCGATTCTCGGCGTCCCAAAGAAGCCATATCCGCCACCTCGCGCACGCGACCGTCCTCAATCCGGTACGCACACGTCGCGTATTCGAGCATTGGGCGCGGCTGATGCGTCGCCACAACAACCGTGCAGCCCAGCTCGCGATTCACACGAAACAGCGCGTGCAGGAAATTCTTCTCCGCAACCGGATCAAGCTGAGACGTGGGCTCGTCGAGCAGCAGCACGCGCGGGCGCAGCGTCAGAACGGCCGCCAACGACAGCAACTGTTTGCGACCGCCCGAAAGCGTGTCAGTATCGCGGTGAAGCCAATCTTCCAGCCCAAAGAAATAGCTGGTCTCAGCTACGCGACGGCGCATCTCATCACGCGCTAGCCCCAAGTTTTCCAGGCCAAACGCCATCTCGTGCCACACGGTTTCGCACACGATCTGGTTCTCGGGATCCTGGAACACATAGCCCACGCGCTCCGCCGATGCCCGCACATCCATGTCGGCGACGTTCTCGCCCAGCACGAGCAGTTCGCCAGTGCGCTCGCCCGCCGGAGCGATCTCGGGCTTGAGTAGCGACAGCAACGTCGACTTACCCGATCCGGTACCGCCGACAAGCAGCGCAAATGCACCTTGGGGAACAGACCAGTCGAGTCCCTCGAGCACCGCAGCATCCGCATCGGGGTAGGCAAAGCTCAGGCTCCGCACCTCAATCGCCGGCATATCCGGGCCGTATGCCGCGCCCGACACCGGTCCCCTATCCAACCGAGTCATCAGCCGAACCTCTTCTCATCGATCGCATGCAACACGCAGGGCAGCATCATCCAGGCAGCGTACACGACATAGCCCAGCCACGGCGCCGGCACCGATAGTTGCGGGTAAAACGAATACTGCGTTGTCGCGGTCCATGCCACCGCCACCGCAGCGGCACCAAACACCGCAAGCCCAACCAGCGCGGCAACATCGCCGCGACCCAGCCGATACCGCGCGTACGTCGTGCGACGTGTCGCGGCGCCCCATCCACGGGAGCGCATGGCGTCCGCGCGCTCCAGCGAATCTTCCATGCCCCAGCCCATCAACACGCTCGATGCCCGTAGGCGCGAACGCACGGGATCGGCCGGCGCGCGACCCGGCACATCAATCGCATCCTGCACCGCCAGTACCGTACGACCGCGGCGTAAAAACTGCGGGATAAGCCGCATGCACATCGAGATCATGAGCGCGAGCACCGGCGCGGCGTTGCCCAAAAGCGCAAGTACCTTGTCGTATTCGAGCATCGACGCCGCGGCCTCAAACCACAGCACGCTCGCCACGAACAGCCCGCCCATGCACAGGCCGTAAACCATGCTCTCTAGATACACCGCACGCATGCCAATACGAAACAGCTCCGTCGAGCCCGATGCACTAAACAGCGGATTGAGCACCGCAATGATCAAAATCACCGGCAGCTGCCAGCGAAGCGCGCCCAACGTGCGCGCAACACCGCGCGTCGCAAGCCCGTACGCCAACCCGCCCGCAAGCGATAGCGCAATCAGCACCGGTTGCATCGAGAACATGGTGAGCCCCAACGTCAGCACCATGTAGAGCGCCGGCACCGCCGGATGCGACATCGAAAATGCCGCGACGGGTTCGTTGCCCGATTCCTCTCGCATGGTGTCCACGGGCATCCCCACCCCCTCGCTCAAACGTCAACGCCGCAGCGCCGCCACCATACACAACCAGCGCAAACGCCGTACCGCCGGCCCAAGCCTCAGCTGCCGCGCATCAATCGTTACGCGCTCAACATATGCCTGCGGTATCATATTGCGCCGTGTATCGTTTCCAAACACACGTCTCTATAACGTAACAGGAGATCACATGGACGCAACCGCAATTATCCTCGCTGCCGGCGAGGGCACCCGCATGAAGTCGAACCACTGCAAGG
>DBFBKG010000025.1:0-4435 GCA_048203815.1 Collinsella sp.
ATTCCGCCACGCCCCCGTAAGACTAGAAGTCTAGCACAAGCCGTCCGTTACGCGTTGACGGCCATCGAGTGTTGGCCCGACTTCTCCAGGAACTCCTGGAACTTGGCTTCGTCGCCCTTGTTTTGGTACTGCAGGGCCAGCAGGTATTCCAGGCGGCAGCTCTTGACCTTGTCGTCACCGGCCTCCTTGAGCATGCGCTCCAGCTCGGGAATGTCGTTGTGGCGCTTCAAGATCATCGTGTCGTACATCAGCTGGCATTCGTGTGCGACTGCCTCGGCCTGACCGCCCTCAAAGCCCTTGATCTCGTGCAGGAGCTCCTTGGATTTTTTGCGGTCCTCCTGGCCAACGTAGTAGTTAAAGGCCTTAATCACCAAGTCGACGCGCTGCATCTTGGGGAGGTTGAGACCCAGCAGCAGGTCGAACATCTCGCTGGCGCGCTCGTGGTCCTCGCGCAGCAGATAGGAGTTCAGACGCAGGTAGTCGCGGTTGTAGCGCGGGTACAGCATGCTGGTGAGTTTGCCGTCGAGCAAACGATCGAACTCGTCCCACTGCTTGGCGGCCATCAACTGCTGCAGACGCTTGAACGTGGTGCGTTTTTTGACGCTAAAGAACACCGACACGGCGATGCAGATGATAACGACGGCGGTCCAGAGGGTGCGGGAATCGGGCATTTCAGGGTCCTTAGTCGCTCGTAAAGCGAGCGGTATGACAACACGTACTAGATGTATTATACGCAGCGAGCAAGCAAACTGGCATAAAAGCTCATCGAGGCTGAGTGCCATCGCTCGCTGCGGTACACTTACCTAAAGTAAACCATGAAGGGAGATATTACCTATGAAGAAGATCGTTTTGGCTTGCGGTGCTGGCGCTGCTACTTCCACGCTCGTTGCCCAGAAGGTCGCCACCATGCTCGACGCCAACGGTTATGCCGGCAAGTATGAGATCGTGCAGTGCGCCATCTCCGAGGCCAAGGACGCTTGCGATGAGGGTGCTGACCTGCTGATCGCCACCACCGTTGCCCCCGAGGGCCTCACCTGCCCGTACGTGAGCGGCGTGCCCTTCATGACCGGCATGAACCGCGTCGCTGCCGAGAAGGCCGTCCTTGACGTTATGGCTCAGTAGGCGCTGCCTGTATGAATGAGCAGAACGCCAATCCGGTCGAGCTCTTTGGCATGCGCGTTGCCCATGTGGGCATTAACGCCACCGACCCGGCAGACGCCCTGGAGATCGCGGAGCTGTTCTCGACGATGATGGGCCTGCCCGTCATCGAGACCCCGGTTTCGTACTTCAACGATTCGCTGGTCGAGATCATGAAGCAGAACGGTCGTGGCACCAAAGGCCACATCGGCTTTGCCGTTAACGACATCGATGCAGCTGAGAAGTGGTTTGCCGAGCGCGGGCTCGAGGTCAACGAGGAGTCGCGCGTGCTGCTGCCCGACGGCGGCACCAAGCTCGTGTACTTTAAGCGCGAGTTCGCCGGCTTTGCCGTGCATCTGTGCCGCGAGTAGCGCACAGGCTGCTATAGCTAGCAAAAAGGGATAGGGCCGCATGGCCTTATCCCTTTTTTACGCCGAGGGGCTTCCTACCGCGGCAGGCGAATCGTAAAGCGGCTGCCGACGCCCTCGACTGAGGTCACGCCAATGACACCGCCATGGCTATCGACGATCCACTTGGCAATGGCGAGCCCCAGGCCCGAACCCTGCGTGCCGGCATCGCGCGCGTTGTCGGCACGGTAGAACCGCTCGAACGCGTGAGCTGCGGATTCCTGATTCATGCCGATGCCCTCGTCCTCAACGCTTATGTCGATCGTGCCCGCGCCCGCATCCGGCGTCATGTCAAACGAGATGGATGTGCCCGCGTCCGAATACTTGGCGGCGTTCTGCACGATCACGCGCAGGGCCTGCTTTACGAGTGCCACGTCGACAGGCGCGTCGCAGCGCGGGTCGCTGGCGAGCGCGGCGTCAAACGCCAGCCGATACGTGTGCGCGGCATCGATCATCTGCGATTCCTCGCAAACCTCGCCGACCAGCGCGGCCAGGTTGGTATTCGCGCGCCGCAGTACGGTGCGTCCGGCATCGCCGCGTGCCAAAAACAGCAGCTGCTCCACAAGCTCTTGCATGTGCTCGCTTTCGGCTTTAAGGGACGCGATGGATTCCGCCAGCACGTCCGGGTCGTCCTTACCCCAGCGGTCGAGCATGTTCACGTAGCCCTGAATCACCGCGATGGGCGTGCGCAGCTCGTGGCTCGCATCGTTGACAAAGCGCATCTGCTGCAGCTTGGCCTCTTGCATCTGGCGCAGCAGGCGGTTGAGCGCGACCTCGATACTCGCCAGATCGGCGTCGCCGGTGGTGACGCTCGGCGAGTCGACACTTGCGCGCTCGATGGCCTGCTCCAGCGTTTCCATTTTGCCGTCGGCGAGTTGCATGCGGCCGAGCTCATCCACGCGCAGTGCCAGATCGTTGAGCGGTGCCATGGTACGGCGCACGCGTCGGGCGCCGCCGAGCATGTTGAGCACGCCGATGACCTGCCAACCTGCAACGACTAGGTAGAGAGGCCACAGTGCGACGAGGTCCTGCGCGAGGGGAAAGCTCTTGGTGGTGCGCGCAAGCTCGATGGTATAGGTAAGCGTGGTCAGGTCCCAGCCGCGTGTGGGTGTCAGCGACATGCCGTGAACGGCGGCGCCGGGGATCCATCTTGCGGTAAACGCGCCGTCGGGCAGCGTCTGGTTGTATCCATAGACGAGTACCGCCGCCGCGACAACCACCAGTAACAGATCGAGCCAGACGTAGCTCATCAGGCGGCGCCACATGTAGCTCCAGTTGATGGCACGGGCGATGGAGGTGACGCGCTTGGCCTCGGCGCTACGCACGGCAGACATAGCCCACCCCGCGCACGGTCTGGATGATGCGGACACCGCCGGCGTCCTCGATCTTGGCACGCAGATGCGCGATGTGCACATCGACGTTGTTGGTGTCGCCCACGTAGTCGTAGCCCAGCGCCTCATGCGCGATGCGCTCGCGCGTGAGCACGGTGCCGGCATGTGCCATAAGCAGGGCGAGGACGTCGAACTCGCGGGCAGTGAGCGCGATGGGCGAGTCGCCGACCGTGACTTCGCGGCGGTCGGGATCGAGCGCGACCGAACCCACGGTGAGCGCGGCGGGGGAGGGCACGGCGGCTTGGGCTGAGCCGCCAGCTGGGGGCTCAGCAGCGGCGCCGACACCCGCGCCGCCCGCCATACCCGCTCTGGCCCCGGCGCCGCCAACGCTGGAAGCCGCCCTCACGGCCTCCGAGCGCTTCAACGCCACGCGGATCCGTGCGAACAGCTCCTCAATCGCAAACGGCTTGGTCAGGTAGTCGTCGGCGCCGGCATCGAGCCCGGCAACCTTGTCCATCACGGCATCGCGTGCGGTGACCATAATCACCGGCACATCCTTGTGCTTGCGTACACGTCGCAGCACTTCCATGCCGTTGAGTTGCGGCAACAGCACATCGAGCAGAATCAGATCGTAGTCGCGCTCCAGCGCCAGGTCAACGGCGGTGCGGCCGTCGGCGGCGTGCTCCACCTGGTAGCCCTCGTGCTCCAGCTCGAGCGTCACAAAGCGGGCGATTTTCTCCTCGTCCTCTACGATCAGGATCCGTGCCATGCGTGCCCCCGTCTGCGATTACTTGTCGTCGTTCAGATTTTGCTTGATATCGTCCGCGGCATCGGCGGCGTGATTCATAAGGTTGTTGATGCTGCCGGGCACGTCGCCGTCGATATCGATGCGGTAACGCATGCCAAAGAACAGGCCAATCAGCATCAGCCATATCGTGGCGCCCCAGGCAAACAGGGCGATGATGGGGATAAGGATGGGGATGTTGAGGACGATCGCATCGCGGCGCGTGGCGATAAACTTGGTGTCCAGGCTCAGGCGGAAGAGCTTTTTGAGGTATTCCCACACGCTGTCCATCTTTTTGGAGAAGTCGGTCTTTTCGCTCGACTTCTCGTAGGCGGCCTGCGCGGCGACCATCTCGGCCGAGGGCTCATCGACCGGCGCGGACTCGGTGGCGGCGTGCGCCGACGTGGTCTGGGTCTTGCCCTGCGACTCGAGCCAAATGATGGCATCCAGAACGTTGCCGTCGGCGGCGTCGAGCGCTGCCTTGGCATCGGTGTAGCTCACGTTGCACTTGGTGCGGATGGTTTCAACTTTTTCGAGGTCGTCCATGACCTGTCCTTTCGTTCGATGGGCGCGACGCCAGGCGATCTGCCCGGGCGCGAGCGTTGCGTTCGGCGGCCTGCGTTGCGCGGCGCCGCCCCGCCCTTGGTCGAACTCTATAGTGCAGGTTATAGATTAAGTGATTCTTGAGCCAAGATTAATGGTGGATGAGTTTTTGGGTGGCGAAGCGCGTGACGCGGGGCGCGCAGGCAAGGGGAAGGCCGGTTTTGCGTGGCGTG
>DBFBKG010000026.1:0-13050 GCA_048203815.1 Collinsella sp.
GCGTACATATCCCTTCGGGACCCTACAGGGTAAAGCTCTGAAAACGTCCTCGGACATGTCGGAAGCCCCCGCTGCGCACTACGTGCGGCGGGGGCTTCCTCCGTCCTGCGGAAAGTTTTCAGAGCTTTACCCTGTAGGGTCCCTGCCGCCACGTGGCAATCGGGGCATCTGGGGTGGACGGCGGCTTGGCTACGAGCTGGGGCTGAGGATCTGAATGGTCGGGTATCGTTGCTGGGAGCGCAGGCGTTGCCGGCGATAATCACTTTGAGACCGAGATGTTGGCTGCGGTTCGATGTCTGGCCCACCGGAAAGCGTGTCCCGGTTTGGGGGCGGATTGTGGGTTGCAACTTCCGCTTGGGGGCTGTTTGGGAAACTGCGGGACGGATTTTTGCTTTATTGTGGGACGCACTTTCCGTAACACGCCTCAACTGGAAAGCGTATCCCAGAATTTGCGCTCGAAATGGGATGAGGTTTCCGCCGTCCGCCTGCTAGCAAAAAAGCCTCCGGAGCTGTTGCTCTGGAGGCCTTTTTTGTCAATTGCAGACGAATGCGTTAGTTGTTCTTGGTCAGGCGCTCGACGTCGCGGGCGATTATGTATTCCTCGTCGGTGGGGATGACCATGACCGTGACGGAAGAGCCGGCGGCGCTGATGACCTGCGGACCGTTGCCCACGGCCTCGCGATTCTTGTTGTTGTCGATGCGTACGCCCAGCCACTCAAAGCAGTCGCAGAAGGCCTTGCGGATCGACCAGTCGTTCTCGCCGATGCCGGCGGTAAAGGTGATGGTGTCCACGCCCGCCATGGAAGCGATCATGGAACCGGCCTGCTGCATGGCCTTGTAGGCGAACATATCGAAGGCGAGCAGGCAGCGCTCGTCGCCCTCGGAGGCGCGCGTGCGGATGTCGCGGGCGTCGTTGGAGATGCCCGAGATGGCAAGCAGACCGGACTGCTTGTTCATCATGTCGTCGACTTCCTGATAACTGTAGCCGCCCTCGCGCTGAAGATAGCACACGGTGGCCGGGTCGATGGAACCGCAACGGGTACCCATCATCAGACCGTCAAGCGGCGTGAGCCCCATCGTGGTATCGCGGCAAACGCCGTCCTCGATGGCAGCGAGCGAGGCACCGTTGCCCAGGTGGCACGAAAGCAGGCGGTGACAGCGATTACCCAAGATCTCCTTGGCCATCATCCACTCGTAGCGGTGGCTCGTGCCGTGGGCGCCGTACTTTCGCACGTGGTACTTGTCGCACACGTCCTTGGGCAGCGCGTAGGTGTAGGCGACCTCGGGCATGGTCATGTGGAACGAGGTGTCGAAGACGGCCACGTTGGGCAGCTCCGGATACTTCTCACGGCAATACTCAATCGCCGCGGCCTCGCCGTAGTTGTGCAGCGGAGCAAGCGGTGCCACCTCAAGAATCTTGGCCATGACCTCATCGTCGACGACCGCGGAATCATCGAAGTGCCAGCCGCCCTGGACGATGCGATGTCCAATGCCGTCAATCGTAAAGTCGGTCTTCTCGAGCTCCTCGAGCACGCGAGCGATAGCAGAGCGATGATCGGGGAAGGGAACCTCCTCGGTCTGCTTGGTGCCACCGTTCTCGGAGTGACCAAAGATGCCCATCTCCGATCCGATACGCTCGCAATTGCCCTTGGCGAAAACCTCGCGGGTATCGGTATCCAAAAGCTGATATTTAAGGCTCGAGCTGCCGGCGTTGACAACAAGTACGTTCATGAGACTCCTTTGCAGTGCAATACGGTCGACGCAGACCTCTTAAGGCGACCGCATTTTTATTAGAAGTTATCACATCTTGATAAATAGCTATCAGACATATCGCCAATCGAGCGCAAAAGAGGGGCTGAACGGCACTTGGTCGTCCAGCCCCTCCCCTCTTGCAATTACTTGCCGCTGACGATGCGCTCGACGTCGGAGGCGATCATGAACTCCTCATCCGTGGGGATGACGAAGATCTTGACCTTGGAATCCTTGGCGGACAGGCACCAAGCGCCGTCGCCGCGCAGGGCGTTGCGGGCATGGTCCATCTTGACGCCCATAAAGGCCAGACGGTCGGCCACGCCAGCGCGGACAGCCGGAGCGTGCTCGCCGATGCCGGCGGTAAAGACCAGGGTGTCCATGCCGCACATGGAAGTGGCCATCTCGGCGGCCTTGGCGGCAATCTTGTAGACGAACATATCGAAGGCGAGCTGAGCCTCGGGGTCACCGGCAGCGGCGAGCTCCTCAACGTTGCGGCAGTCGTTGGTCTTGCCGCCGGTCACAGCCAAAAGGCCGGACTTCTTGTTCATCATCTCGTCGACCTCGTCGAAGGTGTAGCCACCCTCGCGCTGCAGGTAGCACACGGTAGCAGGGTCGATGGAGCCGCAGCGGGTGCCCATCATGACACCGTCGAGCGGCGTCAAGCCCATGGTGGTGTCCATGCACTTGCCGTCCTCGATGGCGCACAGGGAAGCGCCGGAACCGATGTGGCACACGACGACCTTGCGAGCCTCGCCGTTGGTCATCTCGGCAACCTTCTTGGAGATGTAGCGGTAGCTGGTGCCGTGGGCGCCGTACTTACGGATGTGCAGCTTGTCGCAGACGTCCTTGGGCAGGGCGTAGGTCTTGGCGACCTCGGGCATATTGAAGTGGAAAGCGGTGTCATAGACCGTGACGTTGGGCAGGTCGGGATACTGCTCGAGGCAGTACTCGATAACGTTGGCCTCGGGGTTGTTGTGCAGCGGGGCGAGCGGAGCGACCTCGCGGATCTTGGCGAGGACGTCCTCGTCGACGAGGGAGGAATCGCCGAAGTACCAACCGCCCTGAACGATACGGTGGCCGATGCCCTCGATCTTGACGCCGTTGGCCTCGAGATCCTTCAGGACGACCTCGATGGCGACCTTGTGGTCGGGGAACTCGATGTTCTCGGTCACCTTCTTGGAACCGTTGGCAGCGTGGGTGAAGGTACCGCCGGTAAAGCAGACGCGCTCGCAGGAGCCCTTTGCGGACACCTTGTGGGACTTGGTATCGATGACCTGATACTTAAGGGTCGAAGATCCTGCGTTGACGACCAGAACGTTCATGTGTCTCCCTACTAACAGGCGGTGTGGCGCCGCCAGGTTACATACGCTTCAATAATAAACCCAAACGCCCTCGCGCTCGGGTTTATTGCGTTGATATATAAGTTATCGGTGCCTGAGCTTCCGTTTCATTGCACGGAAGAGGCGCCCTCAGATGAGGTTCTCGCCCAGGTTTTTGCCACCGAGGACGTGCATGTGGAAGTGCATGACGGTCTGGCCGGCGTTGACGCCCTTGTTGGAGATGACGCGGAAACCGTCCTCCAAGCCCTTGGCCTTAGCGACCTCCTGGATGGCGTGAGCCATGGCGCCCATGGTCTCAGCAGGTACGTTGTCGGCGATGTCACTGTAGTGCTTCTTGGGGATCACGAGCGTGTGGACCGGCGCCTGGGGATTGAGGTCGTCGAAGGCGATGACCTGGTCGTCCTCATAGACAACGGTCGAGGGGATCTCGTGGTTGGCAATTTTGCAGAAGATGCAATCGCACATGGTTGGTTCCTTTCTCACAGACCAAGGTAATTATATTTGGTCGGGATGGTTAGAACGAGAGGTTGTCGTCCGTGTTGGCGGCTTCGCCGTCGGCGAGCACGTCGTTGCCGTCGACGTCCTTCAGGAGCACCGAAACCTTCTGCTCGGCATCGGACAAGCGGGTACGCAGGCTCTTGAGGAGCTCGACGCCGCGGGTGTAGCTCTCGAGCGACTCCTCGAGCTCCATATCGCCCGACTCCAGGCTGCGGATGATGAGCTCCAGCTCCTGCGAGGCCTGCTTGTACGTAAGCTGCTCGACCGGGGTCTTCTCTGCCATATCTGTTTCCTTTCCTAAAGGTTTATCGCTATGAAACGCGGCCTACTCGACCGTATCGACCGTTGCCGCCACGTTGCCGTCTGCCATGCGCACGCGAATGGCGTCGCCGGGCTTAAAGGTCTTGGCACTCGTAGCCACACCGTCCTCGCTGTACGCGATGGAGTAACCGCGGGCAAGCACCTTGAGCGGCGACAAGGCATCGAGCGACGCGGCAGCTCGGCCCAGGTCGGACGCGGGCTTGCTGAGCATCGTGCGCCCCTGATGCTCCAGACGGGAGCTCGCAAGCGCGAGCGCGTGGCGCTTGCCATCGAGCCCCGAGGTGCTTGCGATCAAGCGCTCGGGCAGACGCTCGAAGTTGGAGCGGAAGGCCCCAACCGAACGCGTTATGGCGCCGGACAGACGATCGGCCGTCAAGGCAAGCTCAGACTCGCGACGCTCGACCATAAACGTTGGATCGTTGAGGCACGGGCGGCACGCGGCCGCATCGAGCGCGTCGCCCAGACGAGCCGTATAGGTGCCCCAGGCACGACGACCGCGCTGGTCGAGCATTTCCAGATCGACCTGATCCGACCCAATCATCGATGCCATCGCAGCACCCAGACGCTGATGGCGTGTCTCGAGCACATCGGCCAGCTCCGTCATAGCCGGCGCCACCGATTCTGCCGCAGCCGTGGGCGTGGAGGCGCGACGGTCGCTCACCATGTCGCAGATCGAGGTATCGGGCTCATGCCCAATGCCCGTCACCACGGGCACGGGACAAGCCGCCACCGCACGGGCAAGCTCCTCGTCGTTAAAGGTCATGAGGTCCTCGAAGGAACCGCCGCCACGCACGAGCAAAATGCAATCGGGCGCCGGCGTAATGGCAGCGGCACGACGCAAGCCTTCAATAAGCTCTGCCGGCGCACCCTCGCCCTGGACCTTTGCGCCCACGCAGACAAGCTCGACGAGCGGGTTGCGACGGCGCAGCGTACGCTTGACGTCGTCGATTACGGCGCCCGAAAGCGAGGTGACAACCGCCACGCGCGAGCAAAACACCGGGATGCGGCGCTTGCGCGCTTCGTCCATCAGGCCCTCGCGGCGTAGCTTTTCGGCCAACTGAGCCACCTGCTGACGCAGCAAGCCCTCCCCCGCCAGCGAGAACGAGCGGGCGACGAAGCTCATGCGACCCGTAGGCTTGTAGAGATTGAAGCTGCCCTTAAAGCTTACCTGCATGCCGTCGCGCAGATCGAAGGTGCGCTTAAGGTAGGCGCCCTTCCAGATGATGCAGTCGACGGCCGCCGAGTCGTCCTTGATTTGGAAGTAGCAGTGGCCGCTTCGGGCATTGGGACCACGAAAACCCGTGACCTCACCCAAAACGCTCAGCTGCGGAATGGCATCGAGCGCGCCGGCGGCGATCTCCACCGCTTGGCTCACGCTGAGCTCTTTGCGCTCCTGCTCGTCCGATCCGTCGAACTCGGCGGAAACGGTATTGCCGGTCAGATTCCAGGCTGCCACGCAGCCCCCTTTCGTCATCGTGCACATGGGCTCCGGCCCTGCGCAAATTCAAGTCCAACACATAGTACAGCGCCGCGGGGACACGAATCCCCACGGCGCCTGCCTGTCCTATTTGTTATCGGTTGGAATTTCTGTTGTAGCGAGCCATAAGGTAGAGCAGTTGGATGATCGAAGTGAGCGCCGCCGCCACGTAGGTGAGCGCGGCTGCCGTCAGCACCTTCTTGGCACCGTTGACCTGCTTGGAACTCATGCCCGACTGCTCGATATACGCCACGGCGCGGCGACTGGCATCAATCTCGACCGGCAGCGTAACGAGTTGGAACAGCACACTAAACGAGAAGAAGACCAGCGCGAGGGTCGTGAGTCCCGCGATGTTCATGAACAAGCCCATGAGCAGCACGATCGTCCAGGTGTTCTGGGTAAAGTTGACGACGGGGACCAAAGCGGTGCGTACCTTCATCATGGCATAGCCGCTTTGGCGCTGGGCGGCATGGCCCGCCTCGTGACAGGCGACGGCAACGCTTGCGACCGACCCGCCCGAACGGTTGGCATCCGACAGATACAGGTTGTTGTCCTGCGGGTTGTAATGATCGGTGAGCTCGCCGGCAATGCCCTTGATGCCCACGGCGCTACAACCGTTGGCATTGAGCATGCGGCGAGCGACCGTGGCACCCGTATCGCCGTCCGAGCGCACCTTGGACCACGTCTTGTACGTCGAGTTGATATAGCTCTGCGCGGCAAGGCCAAGCACCGTGCAGACAAGAACAACCAGCAGGTACAGCGGGTCAATGCCAAAGCCGTATCCATAGTAATAAGGCATGCGAATTCCTCCGAATCGAGTTACACGTTGGAGGCATTCTACCCACTCAGCCGGCTAGGCTTCCCTATAACAGTTCAATCTTTCCGTCCTTCACGGTGAGCCCCATATTGCCGGAAAGCAGATCGTCCAGGCGCGAGCCCACGAGCTCAAAGCGCCAGCCTTCGCGCAGGGGGCTCTGCTCGGGATGTTCAATATAGTCGGCCAGGTCATCGCGCGAGGCAATGACCGAGGTCGCCACGCCCGAGCGCTCGGCAACCAGGCGAATGAGCGCATACATCAGGTCCGTCACGCTCTCCAACTCCGGCGAAATCTGACGGTGCCCGCGCACCATGAGCGGCAGGCGATCGTGCGGGCAGCTCGCACCGCGCTTAATGGCCATGAGTGCGCCGTCCACGTCGCGCTCCCCCAGCTGGTCGGTACCGCGAATGCTGCGGAACTCCTCAACACGAACGGGATTACGTTTAACCAGGGCCAGCAGCGTATCGTCGGACATGACCCACTTGCGCGGGATGTTGCGGCGCTCGGCGCGGTCCTCGCGCCAAGCGGCAAGCTCGCGCGCAATGCCCAGCTGATGGCGGCTGCAGGAGTTGATGCGCTTGACCTTGCGGAATGCCTCGTGACGATCGGCGCGATAGTGCGACTCGTCGGCCAGCGAACGCAACTCGTCGAGCACCCAGTCCACCCGGCCCAGCTCGCGCAGGCGACTCATCATCTCGGTATAGGCAACGATCAGGTACTTGACGTCATCGATCGCGTACTCGATCTGCTTATCGGTCAGCGGGCGGCGCGACCAATCGGTCAGCGACTCGGTCTTGGGCAATGAGACGCCGCAAAACGTCTGCACGAGCGCGCCGTAGGAAATCTGCTGGCGCTCGCCCAAAAAGGCGGCGGCGACCTGTGTGTCAAAAATGGGACGCGGCAGCACGCCCACGGTATGGAGCATAACCTCCATATCCTGCGAGCAGGCGTGAAACACCTTGGTCACGCTCTCATCGCCCATAAGCTCGGCGAGCGGCGATAGGTCGTCGATCACCAGGGGATCGACCGCGACGCTCTCGGCAGGGGTGGCGATCTGGACCAAGCACAGGCGCGGGTGGAACGTGCGCTCGCGCAAAAACTCGGTATCGACGGCAATCGCGTCAAACTCACGGGCGCGCTGGCAAAAGTCGAGCAGAGCCTGATGTGTGGAAATGTACATATCAACCCATCGAATAAGGTTAGGCCCGAAAAACACGGGTAGGATATCGGCATTGCCCTACAACTATACTCGGTTAGTCACAGAACGGGAACGTAAGTATGCGCTGCCTTATCATCCACAACCCGGCATCGGGCCCCAGCTCAGATGAAATCTACGCGTTCGCGCACGCCCTCGCGCAGGGCGGCGACGAGGTCGTGATGCGTTTTATCGGCGATGGCATGGAACCCGAGGACGCCGTGGCAGACGTGCGCGAGTTTGATCGCGTGGTCGTTTCGGGCGGCGACGGCACCGTCTCCAACGTGCTCGACCAAATGCGCGGGTGCGGTGTCCCCACGCTCGTCTTCCCCTCCGGCACGGCCTGCCTGTTCTTTAACAACATCGGTAATGCCCCCGAGGCAGCGGCGCTTGCCAAGGCTTGCCGCGCCGGTCGCACGGTCAAAGTGGACATGGGCGAGCTCTTTTGGCTCGACGAGAACGGCAACGAGAAGCGCCACGGCTTTATCATCATCGCCGGCTCGGGCTTCGACGCCGAGATCATGATGAAGGCCGCCCCCGCCAAAAACGACATCGGTGAGATCGCCTATTTCCTGTCGGCGCTCGCCACACCCAACCCCACGGTGGCGCACTTTACGATTGAGCATGACGGCATTGTCGAGGAGCTCGATGGCATCTGCTGCATGGCCGGCAACACCTCGGTCATTCAAAACGACATCAACCTGTTCCCCGATTGCCGCATGAACGACGGCATGGTCGACATCGCGGTCATCGAGCCCGTAAAAACCGTCCAGCTCCTGCCCACTGTGATCACCGCCGCGCTCGACCCCGCCGGCAAGGTGCTCGGCCGTCCGCAGTTCAAGATCATCCAGACCAAGGAAGCCAAAATCACCTGCACGCCGTCGCTGGGCATGCAGTTCGATGGCGAGATCATCTCCAGCAACTCGGGCGTCTTTGGAGCCCGCGCGCTTCCGCAATGCCTCGACCTCATCGTCGACGAATTCTCCCCGCTCGGAAAATAGGAGGACCCCATGAACGACAACCCCCTGATTGGCTTTATCGTCATCGTCTTGGCCATGCTCATCGGCTATGCGATCAACGTGATCCACCGCCGGAAGA
This sequence comes from Collinsella sp., assembly GCA_048203815.1. Lineage (GTDB taxonomy): Bacteria > Actinomycetota > Coriobacteriia > Coriobacteriales > Coriobacteriaceae > Collinsella. The sequence goes on from DBFBKG010000026.1 coordinate 8,499, forward strand.
AGTAATTCCACATTGGTATGATATTCATCCAATTATCATTTCCCACGTTGTTTATGCATTTGCCAGACAGCGGGGGATTTTTCTTTGTGCCCCGTGCAAGGCGCTTTATTCAGATACAGTAATTGCAGGGCGTCTTTATTTAACTAAAGCTAGATAATGAGTATTCTTGTCCGCTCATCGCATATTTTAGGACGCTCATCGAGTATTTCATCGAAATAGATGAATACTATTTAGACTTCCGATAGGCTAATAGATGTATTTATTAGCTGAAATCCTGCACGGTTCCGCGGGGTTTCAACGGTTGGGAGGGATCATGAGGTTTACTCATCCTGTCAACACGCTCAAAAAGCTCGGCTGCGGCCTTGCGTTTGGAGCAGCGGCCATCATGGCCATGCCGACTTCGGCGCTCGCCTGCACCCAGGTCTACATGGGCAGCAAGCTTACGGCAGACGGCAACACATACTACGGCCGTTCCGAGGACTTCGGTCCGCGCTATGTCAAGCACTTTGGCATTGAGCCCGCACACAAGGACGGCAACGAGTACACCTCGGTCGAGTCCGGTTTTGAATACAAGTCCAAAGGCGCAACCTACCGCTACACCTTCGTTCGCGACAACCCCTCGCAGTGGGAAGATCGCTACGACGCATATTCCGAGGCTGGCATCAACGAGAAGGGCGTTTCCTGCTCTGCCACGCTGAGCACCTCCTATAACGAGAAGGCCGAAGAGGCCGATCCCATCACCGAGGAGACTGGCATTGGCGAGTACAGCTATGCCAGCGTCATCCTGGGCGAGAGCGCCACGGCCCGCGAGGGCGTCGAGCTCATCGGCAGCCTGATCGACGAGCAGGGCGTCTGCTCCAACGACCAGATCATCATCGCCGACAGCACCGAGACCTGGCTGTTCGCCGCGCTTTCCGGCCATCAGTGGATTGCCATGAGGCTCGCCGATAACATCGCTTCGCTCAACCCCAACATCGGCAACCTCACCTATGACGTCGACCTCGACGACACCGAGAACTGTCTCCATTCCGAGGGCATCGAGTCCATGCCTAAGGAGAAGGGCTTTGCCGAGTACACTGACGGCAAGCTCGACGTCGCCAAGACCTACGGCGAGGAGATCGGCGAGGCCGGTATGCACCAGTGGTCGCGCTATATCCAGGGTCGCGATTACTTCATGGCCCCGCTGGCTGAAGGCACTGACTACGAGATCGTGAAGGACGAGCGTGAAGACGCTCGCGCCACGACCGGCGCCCTGGTCCACGAGATGCAGCCGCTGTTCTTCCAGCCCGGCAAGTCCGACTGGAACACCTTTGAGATGATCCGCAGCTTCGCTGCTCGCGGCGAGAATGTCGCCGGTCTCAACGCCAACACCGACGGCGCCTATGCTATCGGCTCCAACCGCAACACCGAGATCCACACCTTCCAGATCCGTCACGGCATGGATCCCGAGATCGCGACCATCCAGTGGGAGATGCTCTCCAACGCCGAGTTCTCCGTCGCTATCCCCCTCTACTCCGCACTGCTCACCGAGGTCAGCCCCTACTTTAGCGATCAGGATGTCTCCTTCGATCACTGCGAAGAGGAAGACGTCGTGAACAACGAGGAGCCCAAGAACTCCATCAACTACGTCCTCATGGACATCAACACGCTCGCCTATGAGAACCGCGACCACTGCGCTACTGGCGTCCGCGCCTACCTCGACGCCCTGCAGAAGGAGCTCATCGAGCAGAACCTGACCGTCGACGAGGCCATGCAGGCCGCCGAGGGCACCGAGGCCCGCACCGCCCTGGCCAACAAAGCCGGCAAGGCTGCCACCAAAAACACCTACCTCAAGTGCAAGGCCATGCTCGAGGAAATGCGCGACTACCTCAAGGAGGAGGATTTCTCCGAGGAGTTCGTCCCGAGCGACTACGATGCCGACAACGACTGCCTGGTCGAGTCCATCACCTACGCCGACGAGGCCCTCTCCGATGAGGACGTAGCCGAGCCCGAGGTCGAAGAGGAAGAGGCCACCGAGAAGAAGTCCGAGGGCAACAACATGGCCGCCATGGCCGTTGGCGCCATCGTCATCATCGGTGTCTGCGGCTTCGTGCTCTATCGTCGCAAGAAGGCCTAAGAACCCCCACCTTAAGGCGCGGGCGGGATGGCCAAGGTCGCCCGCCCGTCCGGCCGCCCATCCGACCGGCTGGAAACATCGCCGAAATCTTTTCAAAAAAGATTCCCTGCACACACTTCGCTGTGCTATAGTGCAGCGCAACAGCAACTAGGTGCGACCGCGCCACGGTATCACGAAAGGAGCCACCAACATGAAGAACACGATGACGTCTCTCAACAACTGGTGGTGGCGTGATGCGAATACGATCGGTCGACGGTGAGTCCCTCACGCCTGTTTTTGCGCTCTAGGTGATTGGAAGGCCTCCGGTTTCGACCGGGGGCCTTTTTCTATCTCGAGCCCAATCGCATTCGCATCACGCGCCTCCGCTTTCTTCTCTTGCACTTCCCTTCCGAAAGGATTTTCACCATGTCTCAGAACACCACCACCGCACAGCCCCGCACCGTCCAGACCGCCGACCGCGGCAAACTCGACGTCCGCGCTCTCGTCTTGCTCGCCATCCTGCTTGCCGCCGGCTTCATTCTCAACTTCACCGTCGGCAAGGCCATCTCCGGCATCTCGGGCGGCATGATCAGCCCCGAGTTCATTATCTCGGCCTTCTGCCTCACTATCCTGGTTGTGCGCCCCAACATCGGTCAGGCGCTCGTTATCGGCCTGATCTCGGCCGCAGTGATCCAGATCACCACCACCTCGCCGTTCGTCGATTTTGCCGCCGAGGGCATCGCCGCCATGCTCATGGCCGTCATTGTCAACGCTGCTGCCAAGGACGGTCAGGTTAAGCCTGCCGTCGCCATCGTCGCAACCTTCGTGACCACCTTTGTCTCGGGCGTCATCTTCATGGTCATCAAGATGGCCATGCTCGGCGTGGTGAGCGAGCTCGCCGCTGCCATGCTGCCCGTCGTCGCCATGACCGCCGTCTTTAACGCCATCCTGGTCGGCGCTCTCTACCTGCCCATCCAGAAGGCCCTTAAGCTCAATTAAGCCGCTCGGCTTTACGAGCCACCCCATCTTGGCGTTCATTCGTCGCTCGCGTACCCAAGTACGCTTCGTTCCTCTTTCGCGCCAACCTGGGGCACCTCGTAAAGCCGTCTCCGTGCTTCACCACCAAAGACTGTCCCAAACAACGGGTTCATGGACGTTCTTATACGGTTCGTCATTCAAGAAACTCCGATGACTATGAAAGGTATCCATGGAAACGATCATCAACGTTGACGATGTCTCGTTCTCCTACGGCACGCAGACCGAGCAGGCGCTTAAGCATATCTCGCTCGGCGTGAACAGGGGAGATTTTATCGGCATTATCGGGCCTTCGGGCGCCGGCAAGTCCACACTTGCCGCCTGCCTGTCGGGAGCCGTACCCCACCATTACACCGGCACGTTCTTTGGCTCCGTCACTGTCGACGGCAACGACACCTGTGAAGTTTCGCTCACCGATGTGTCGCAGATCGTCGGCAGCGTGTTGCAGGACATCGACACGCAAATGGTCGCCTCGGTCGTCGAGGACGAGATGCTATTTGGCCTAGAGAACTTTGGCGTTCCCCACGACCAAATCGAGCAACGTGTGAGCGAAACGCTCGAAACCGTCGGCATCAGCGACCTGCGCGACCGCGAGATCGCCACCCTCTCAGGCGGCCAAAAGCAAAAGGTTGCCATCGCCGCCATCCTCACCATGCGTCCGCGCGTGCTCGTGCTCGACGAACCCACCGCGGCGCTCGACCCCGCCAGCTCCACGCTGGTCTTCGAGACCCTGCGTGAGGCCAACCGTGCACTCGGCATCACCATCGTCGTCGTTGAGCAAAAAGTCGCCCTGCTTTCGGAGTATTGCAACCGCGTGCTCGTGCTCAATCATGGCGAAATCGCGCTACAGGGCGAGCCGCACGAGGTCTTCGCGCACGCCGATGAGCTCCGCGCCATCGGCGTTGATTGCCCGCGTGTCACGCGCATTTTCAACAGCCTCGAGGCCGACGGCCTGGCCAGCGGCACTCCCTGTTTGGATGTTGATGAGGCCGAGCGCCTGATTATGGGCATCGTCGACCCCGCACACGCAAGCAGCGACATTCAGGCACCCGCGGGCTCACCACACGCACCGTCGTTGCGCCCGCGCGCCAAGGACGCCGAGCCCGTGCTCGCCTTCGATCACGTTGAGTTTGCCTATCCCAATGGCGGCGCCGCCGTCCACGACCTCAACCTGACCCTCTATCCCGGCGAGCTCGTGGGCATCGTCGGCCAAAACGGCGCCGGCAAGACCACGCTCACCAAGCTGCTCACAGGCCTGCTTAAGCCCGCCTCGGGCAGCGTACGCGTCACGGGACTGGATACCGCAGCCGTCCCCACGAGCCGTATCGCCCGCGAGGTCGCAACGCTCTTCCAAAACCCCGACCGCCAGATCTGCAAGGACACCGTGCTCGACGAGGTCGCCTTTGGCTTGGAGCTTGCCGG
>DBFBKG010000027.1:0-10730 GCA_048203815.1 Collinsella sp.
TCGAGCAGCTACTATAAGAAAGGGGCTTGGAAACAGTTTTCCAAGCCCCTTTCAGTTTTTATTCGATTCCCACCTTTTTGAGCGTATCTTTGGTGACTGCCGCAACTTGATTGGGATCGACGTGGGATTCCCCCGAAATAGTGCCGTAACCTGAGGTTGAAAAATCAAGGAAATAATATGTCCGGTAATTGTGCCCATAGCCAAATTGCTGATATAGGGCATTATAGTCCGTCTCGGAAATTTCCTTGCCCTCCGACGCACAATAGTATTCGTAGCCATTGCCCTCGCTCGGCGCAACTCCCCAGGACTCGTAGTTGCTTACAAGCGAAAAAGCATCGCTTTTCTTGCCATATACCGAAGTATTGTCCCCGGCCAAAACCTGCCTTCCAGCAAGCAATGCCGTAATAGCATTGCTCATCTCATATGTTCTTTGGCTTACGAGGATGCTGCCGCCATCCGCTTTAATCAGCGGAAGAAACATCGTTCCTCCGTTGCTGTTATCAAGCCAATTTTGACTGTAAAGCCTCTTGATGCCACCATCAGCTGACGACCAAACCTCTACGGTGTAGGACTTCTGAAGTCCCTCCATATCTCCATTCCAGGCACTCTTTAGTTCGGCATCGCTCATACCGTTCACAACGGTCAAGAGCTCAGGCTGGCCATCCTGATCAAAATCAACGAGGTCGACAAGACAAAGCCCTCGCATCGCATAGACAGAATCAGTCACCTCAGCAATTTGCGGCTCTCCATAGCACGCGAGGTATTCCTGGCACTTTTGCTTGTAAGCGGCATGCGTAGCGGTATTGTCCGCAGCGGTGCCTCCATCCTTCTTGTCGCCTTCGCCTGTCTTTGTATCGGCCTCGTTGGCCTTAGGCACCTCGAGGGAAACCTCTTTTACGGCATCAGCGGATTTAGAGTTATCGACGACTTTGACGGGAATACTCCACTCGACTTTTGACTTGGAGTCCTTAACGGTGAGGGTATATTTCCCCGGTTTAACATCGGGAAACTGGCTTACCGTGAAGCCCTCGTCACCCTTAACCTCAGCATTGGTGCTGTAGCCGTTGTCGCCGTTCAGGGTCACCGAGTACTTCTTGAGTTTCTCGCCCTTTGCGTCGGTCGGGGTGATCTTGGATTCTTGGACCACCACGATGGCCTTGTCCTGGCCGTAATGGGCAACGTCGCCGCCGGACTTGCTAAAGAACAGCAGGTAGCTAAAGATGGCAATGACTGCCAGGCCAACGACGACACCAACGATATAGAGCGCCTTGGGCTCCTTTTTCTGTGCGGATGCATTCGCCGCAGGAGCAGGGGCTGGCGCAGCGACGGGCTTGGCGACCGGATTGCTCAGTTTTGGTCGGTCGGCACGCACGGCTGGAATCGAAGGCGTTGCACCGGACGACACGTCGTCTTTAGGTTGGTCGTCTTCTTCGTCCGCTACGGGCTCGCTCTCCACGGGCGACTTTTCCTCCCCCGCCTCGGCACCGGCGAAAGGCTCCTTCTCCGTTTCGTCGCTAGCGAAAATCTCTTCCGCAGCCTCATTGATAACGGAAGGTTCTTCTGCCACTTCGTTGCTGACAGAGTTCAGCACCGCCTTTGCATCTTCGAGTGCATAGCCGCACTCGGTGCAGTATCGCAAATCGCCATCAAGCTCAAATCCACAGTTGGGACAGAACATGTTAGTCCTCCTTATCGACTTTCACCGTTGTACCGTCCTTGACCTCATCGGGGGTTACTTCGGACCCCACTTGAGACCCATCATCCCAAGACGCAATCAAAATCTCGCAATTGCCGTCCGCAAAAGTACCGAGCTCATAGTCTTCGGTGCGATACACCAGTCCCTTGGATGTCACATACAAGCATGTTGAGCCCTTGATTGAATAGTCTGAGGAATTGCTCCGCATGAGCATAGAATTGTAATCAGACGGATACTCTCTGCCCATTTCCGTAAGATACGGCCAAACTGCCGAACTCATAGAACTGGCAAGATCCTCGGTATCAATGCCAAACATGTCCTGAGGGCTGACAGTATCACCCGTATGCAAATCAAAAATAACACCAGTCACATACGTGTCGCCATGCGGACCCCATCCCGTCGAATAGCGCTCGTCACGGATACAAAAATAGTTCTCATCCATGTACGTAACCGTCACGTTTCTCGATATGCAGGGAAATTCGCCGTCGGGGTACAGCTCAGCATCTGATTGCTCATTATCTGATGCTCGATTCGTTCGCTCCGCATCAATTTGAAGGGGCTCGAGAATCGCCTTGTTAATTTTGTCTGCGACGTCGTCTTTGGCGGAGCTCTTAAGTTGCGGATAGGACCATTCCACGTCAGTCCGCTCGCCCTGATTGAGCATAGGGTCGACCGGAGCAGACACCGTCAATGACTTTGCCTCCAACGTATAGACAACTTCTTCGGCCGCCCTCTCGTCCTTCTTGGGTCTTTCGGTCGCTTGCTCCTGTTGCACGGATTGCTGCTGGAGATTGGGCTCGATGACGTTCTTGTAGAGAATGAAAGCAGCGTAAGCGATGCCTGCCGCGGCGATAAATGCGGCGATCATGATAGCAAACTGCGGCACCAGGCGGTTACCGACCTGACAGCGTTGCATAAAGAGGTTGTACATCTGGGAGTGACCGCTACCCGCGGTCTTCGAGACCGGCTCGGGACTCGGTTCTGCTGTGGACTCGACATTCGCGGATCCTATCGCAGAGTCCGTTTCGGTATTTGCAGACTCCAACATGACTTCAGCGGACGAGGATTCTCGCGCCAGCGGCTCGGCGCCGGACCCTTCCTCGGCCGCAGTTTTACCCGAGAGTCCTTCCAAGGGCAGCCCGCATTCGGTACAGTACCGCGCATCGTCACTGATCTTGCTACCGCATTTGGGGCAAAACATGGGCTTTCTTCTCCGATTCCCTTTAGTCTCACTGAGTCGTAAGTTACTCACGTGCTGTACGCTACGTAGTTTAACCATTTCTTAAGCAAGCCAATGGACCGCTTGAACAGACGCATACCCACTCAAGTGACCCTATACCGGCTAGTTATCCTGGCTCATGGCATGAGTGTCAGTGTAAGAATTTTCGCTGAACAGGTCCGCCCCCTCGAAGTCCGAGCCGATGCTCAACTTGAAGCCATTTTTTGCCGAGATGGAGAAATCGCCGCTGATATCCATATCATGCTCGCGGCCAACCGCCCTCATTTTCCGAAGTCCCACCCGTCACGTTATCAGGAGCCCGAAGTCAAAGAGATAGTAAAAGCCGATTGGGGCACATGTGATTCCATATGCCCCAATCGGCTTTATAGTCGTTTACGCCTCAGAGAAACCTAGGTGACCCGTTTGCACGCGCTAGCGCGCTGCATCAATTGCGACCTTGCCGCTCTCCAGCACGTGGACGCGCCCGTCGGCGAGCATCTGCACGACCTCGGGATACAGCACATGCTCGATCGCGTGGATGTGCTCCTCGAGCGTGTCGACGTCCCAGCCCTCCTCAACAGCCAGCGCACGCTGGGCGATGATGGGACCGTTGTCGTAGATCTCGTTGGCAAAGTGCACGGTCACGCCGGTCACCTTGACGCCGCGCGCAAACGCATCGTCGATCGCATGGGCACCGGTAAAGCTCGGCAGCAGTGCCGGATGCAGGTTGACCACGCGGTTGGGGAACGCCGCCAGCAGCGGCGTGTGCACCATGCGCATGTAACCGGCCATCACCACGTACTCGCAGCCGCGCTCGAGCAGCTCATGCGCGATGATCTCGTCGGCTGCGATGGGGTCGGCGTAGACATCCTTGGACAGCGTGAGTGTCTGGATGCCCGCGCGCTCGGCACGCTGCAAGCCCTTGGCCGAAGGACGGCTCGACACCACAAGCTCAATCGAGGCGTTGAGCTTGCCGGCGGCGATCAGGTCGATCAGCGCCTGCAGGTTGGTACCCGAACCGCTGATGAGCACGCCGATCTTGAGCGGCTCGGCCGTATCGGTGCCGGTCGGACGGGTGTAGGGCACAAAACCCAGACCCTCGGCAGCAGCCATCTGCTCGTTAGCGCTCATCGGAGTACACGACCTTACCGGAACCCTCGACGCACTCGCCCACGCGGAACGGCTTCTCGCCCAGAGCGACCAGGGCCTCGGTCACGGCAGCCTCGTCCTCGGGGGCGACAATCAGGCACAGGCCGACGCCCATGTTGAAGGTCTTGCATGCCTCGTTGGGCGCGAGCTCGGCCTGACGCGACACGTAGGTGATGACGGGCGGAACATCCCAGCCCATCTCGGCGCCGTTGCGGGTGACCACGGCATCGACGTCGTCGGCGAGCGCGCGGTTGAGGTTCTCGGTAATACCGCCGCCGGTGATATGGGCAATGGCATGAACGTTGGCGCCACCGCGGAGCAGCTCCAGAATCGGCTTCACATAAATGCGCGTGGGAGCCAGCAGGGCGTCGGCCAGCGAAGCACCGCCGAGCTCCTCGAGCGGACGACTCAGCTCCTCGGCCTTAGCGGCAGCCTCGGGCGTGCCCGGCTTGATGCCGTCGACACCGATAACCTTGCGCACGAGTGAGTATCCGTTGGAGTGCACGCCGGTGGAGGGCAGGCCCAGGATCACATCGCCGGGGCGAACGTTCGCGGGGTCGAGCATCTTGGGACGATCGACGACGCCCACGGTAAAGCCGGCGAGGTCGTAATCGGCGGGGGCCATGACGCCCGGGTGTTCGGCCATCTCGCCGCCCACGAGCGCGCAACCCGCGAGCTTGCAGCCGTCGGCCACGCCCTTGATGATCTTTGCCATGTGCTCGGCCTCAATGTGACCGATGGCAACGTAATCCAGGAAGAACAGCGGCTCGGCGCCCGAAGCCAAAATGTCATTGACGCACATGGCGACCAGGTCCTGACCCACCGTCTCGTGACGGTCCATGATCTGGGCGAGCACGAGCTTGGTGCCCACGCCGTCGGTACCGCTGATCAAGATCGGGTCTTCCATATCCTTAAGCGCGGCGGCCGAGAACAGGCCACCAAAGCCACCGATGCCGCCGATAACCTCGGGGCGGTTGGTGTCCTTGACCATCTGCTTAATAGCGTCGACGGCGCGGCCGCCCTCGGCGGTATCGACGCCGGCATCCTCATACGTCACATGCTTGCTGTCGCTCATCTGAGCCTTCCTCTCCCACTACCGTGGTGCCGCGCGGGCGCCAAACGGTGCTCATAGTTGCGTTCATTTTGGCGCGAGCCATAACAGCACGCGCCGTCATATCAACAAAACGGCAGGTAAAACCTACCAAAATAAACCTGTCCCTACATGGCAGGTTTTAGGCCTCGCCGTGCTCCTCTTCCCAGCTGCGGTCGTCGTATTTCTCGACCACGGCGTCGTCATCAAAGTGCAGCGGCTTGTCCAGGTTGCGGGGCTTAAAGCCCTCCATGAACTTGTCGCGGCCAAAACTCTCGGGAATCGCCACGGGGTAGCGGCCGGTAAAGCACGCATCGCAGTAACCGCCCTTGGGCATGACCTTAAGCAGGCCCTCGACCGAAAGGAAGGCCAGCGAATCGGCGCCGATATACTCGCAAATCTCGTCGACCGTCTTGTTGGCGCTGATAAGCTGCGACTGCACGTCGGTATCGATACCGTAGAAGCACGGCCAGATAACCTCGGGTGAGTTGATGCGGATATGAATCTCCTTGGCGCCGGCGTTGCGTAGCATCTTGACGAGCTGCACCATGGTGGTGCCGCGCACGATGGAGTCGTCGATGACGACCAGGCGCTTGCCCTCGATGTTGTCGCGCAGCGGGTTGAGTTTCATACGCACGCCCATGGCGCGCAGCTCCTGCGTGGGTTCGATAAACGTACGGCCCACGTAGCGGTTCTTGATAAGGCCCTCGCCAAAGGGAATACCGCTCTCGTGCGAATAACCCTCCGCGGGCGGCAGGCCGGAATCGGGCACGCCGATGACCAGGTCGGCCTCGACGGGCTCCTCGTGTGCCAGCTGACGACCCATGTCATAACGGCAGGCGTAGACGCTCTTGCCGTTCATGATGGAGTCGGGGCGAGCGAAGTAGACCTGCTCAAAGATGCAGTTAGCAGGCTCTTCGGCGGCAGGCACGCCCTGCTCGGACACAAGGCCCTCGGCGCTGATGCGCAAGATCTCGCCGGGACGGACGTCACGAACATACTCGGCGCCCACAATGTCGAGCGCGCACGTCTCGGAAGCAACGACCCAGCCGCCGGCGCGGGTGACATGGGTGGTGGCGTCGACCGTCGCGGCGCCGTCCTGCGACGGCAGCTGCGAAACGGATGCGGCATCGGCTTGGTCCAGACCCTCGTCCACCAGCTTGCCCAGCACGAGCGGGCGAATGCCGTGCGGATCGCGGAATGCGTAGAGCGCCTGCTCGTTGATGAGCGTCATGGCATAGCCGCCGCGCACGAGCTCCATGGTCTTGCGAATGCCCTCGCGTAGATGGCCTGTACGCTGAGTAAAGTAACCGATAAGCTTAGTCGCGACCTCGGAATCCGAATTGGAAAGGAACGGCACGCCCAGCTCGATCAGCTGGCGGCGCAGCTCGTCGGTGTTGACGAGGGTACCGTTGTGCGCGAGCGCGATAATGACGCTATTGATGGTAGAGAGGTGCGGCTGAGAGGCCTCCCAGCTCTTGGCACCGGCAGTGCCATAGCGCACGTGGCCCACGGCCAGCTGGCCGGAGAGTGTCGACAGGTCGGCGTTGGAGAACACGCGGTCGAGCAGGCCCAGGTCCTTGCGAACCATAACCGTGCCGCCATCACCCACGGCGATTCCCGCCGATTCCTGGCCGCGATGCTGTAGCGCGCGCAGACCAAAGTACGTCAGTCGAGCCACATCGCGATCGGGTGCCCACACACCAAAAATGCCGCATTCCTCATGCAGCTGGTCGGAGTCCGGATCATACGTCGACATGGTCTTCACCTGTCCCGCGGCACGCTCGGCCGCGCGGATGGTTTCTTGAGACATGGCATCCCCTCAGAGCCTCGTTATTTGGCGTTACCTGCCCTATTATACGCACGGCAAGACAAGCACTCCCGCGCATGAACAGCGCTTTTTAAAAGCCCACCGAGCTTATAATCCGTTTTGCAGCCAAACATTTTATTGGGCAACCGCCTCGGGGCCGACGATCCCGCATGCTTCCGTCGCGACGCGTCTCGTCCACCGCTAGGGCTTACATTGCTGCAATTGGGTCGTTTGTCCTGTCTTTTAGCAGGTCGGCGGCGTATCCTTGTACCTACAGCAAAACGAGAAAGGTTATGTATGGATCGAAACGAACTCGACCCCAGCGTCCCCAGCGCCACGGAGGTCAAGAAGATCCCCCTCATCATTAAGGTGTATGCCGTCCTGTGCATCCTGTCCGGTGTTGGTACGCTCCCGTCGGTCGGCGCCTTTATGTGGCAGGTCATCACCGCGCTCATCAACGGCAACGCCGCCGCCAACCTCGGCGACAACACGCTCGTCGCAGTCGGCCTTATCGTCGCCGGCATCATGCTCTCGGCTGCCAGTGCCGTCATCTTGATCATCTTTGGCCTGGACCTCATCAAGAACCAGCGCCGCAACGCCGCCCGTCTTTCCTACATCCTTATCGCGTTTACCGTCGTCGAGCTTTTAGTTGACGTGATGCTCCAGGGCATCGGACCCTTCCTGCTGCGCCCCGCCGTCCAGCTTGTCATCCTCATTGCGCTGTCGGCCACCGTCGACCCCACGCTACGCCAGGAGCGCGAACTGCAGCGCCGTCTGCAAGAGATGCTCGACCGCGATGCCGCCGCCGAGGGGATGCTCGGCCGCGACGAAACCGGCGAGGGCTACATCAAGCTCAACTACTTCAACCTGTTCTGGGTATTCTTCGTCTGCAGCGTGTTAGGTCTCATTCTCGAGGAAGTCTGGCATATGGTCGTCGTCGATCCCGGCGTCTATCAGGACCGTGCCGGTATGCTATTTGGCCCCTTTAGCCCCATCTACGGATTTGGCGCGGTGCTCATGACCATGGCGCTCAACCGCTTCTATAAAAAGAATCCTCTGATCATTTTCCTGGTAAGTGCCCTGATCGGCGGCGCTTTCGAGGTGTTTGTAGGCTGGTTTATGCAGACCTCATTTGGCGTGGTGTCGTGGAGCTATTCACACATTAGGCTATTCGGCATGCCCGATCCCATCGCGGTATTGACCGGGGGACGCACATGCACGCCGTTTGCCTGCATGTGGGGCCTGGGTGGCCTCATCTGGATCAAGGTCTTGCTGCCGCACCTGCTTAAGCTCATCAATATGATTCCATGGAAACGCCGCTACTCTGCTACCGTCATCCTGACCGCCGTCATGTTGATCGACGGCGTCATGACGTTGCAATCGCTCGACTATTGGTATCAGCGCGTCAACGGAACCGTTCGAAATATTCCCGTCGCACAGTTCTATGACAAGCATTTCGATAACGAATATATGGAGAACCGTTTTCAGAGTATGACCATGAGCCCCAAGGACGCCACACGCGTGTAGCAAACGCCAGAGCAAAATAACTCCAACACATCAAAGCCCGCTGGCAGATCTACATGAACTGCCGGCGGGCTTTCGCTATAGACAGACTCGGATTGCCGACGAGGCCTTACGCCTCGCGCTCGACCTCGCTCACGCACTCGTTCTTGATGGTGCCGACGAGCGACTGCAGCGCATCGACCACATGCGGGCGAATGTCTCCGCCAATGAGCACGAGCATGATGTCGTCGCCCACGGTAAGCTCGCCGCTCGCCAGCCACACGCGCACATAGCCGATACCCGGCATCGTGCGCGTCGCCTCGATAGCGGCCTGCACCTTTTCGGCATCGAAGCCAAACACCATGCCGCCCACCTTGTGGCCTGGCGCCACGCCATCGGTCTCGACTCCGCGCACTTCGGCCTTGGGCGTCGCGCGCACCACACCGTTGTGTGTCAGGTACATCCCACAATCAGCCGCCGAAACATCGGCCTTGGCTTCGCGCAGCCAAGCATCAACCGAAGGCATCGATTTGCCGTTCTCAAGCATCATTTCTCCTTTTGATTTCCAGGGTAGTCTTTTTGGGACGGGGCCCGGACACTTTATTCCTCGACCGGCGTGAGCACCATGACGGCGCGCGTATTGCTAAATGACAGCGAACGGCAGGTCACAAGCGTTACGACCTTGGTTGCCGAAGCGGCACGATCGGTGGCATCGCTCGCCACGGCAGAGGCACCGTCGAGCATCTCGGACAGATAATTCTTCAGTCCGTCATCGCCCTCAAAGTTGGGCGTGCGCGCCTTGGCATACGTGTCCTCGACCACCTTGGTCGCCAGCGGACGCAGCTTATACGTCGCGTCACGTGTGATGTAGTACACGTAGTCCATGCTGTCGAACGTCGCTTGATCGGTCGTATCCGAAATCACGTTGAACATCGAACCGTCGTTCATGTGATGACCGTAAATCGTGGTCTGCTGATCCACCATGCCCGGCGCGGTGTCGTCGCTATCCAGGAAGATGGCACCCGACGCATTGGCGGTGCCGTCGAACAGCGTGTTGAGGTACTTGGAGTTGTTGTTGGTCTGCACCACGGGGTAGTTGATGTTGGTGCCGGGCGCGTAAATCCAACCCACAACCTCGGGATTTGTCTGGGCAAGCGCATTGAAGTCGATAATTGGCACGCCACTGGCGTCCTTGTCGCTCACATATTGCTTTTCGATTTTTTGATACGACTCGCTCGCCTGCTTGTAGCCAATCTGAGCATTAATAAAGATAGCGGCGGCGGCGACAATCAGACCGATGCCCACGATGATGAGCAAGATGGGAATGATGGAGCGGCGCTTTTTGCGCGGCGGCTCGGTATAATCCGACGGCGCGGCATGCGATGAAGACCGGGGCGGCTTCTTAGCGGTGCTATAAGACGAAGGGCGATACGCAGCCGGCGTATCCTGACGGCGATGGGACGTCGGCGTTACAGAACGCGGCGCGCGCGGCTGCTGAGGAGAGGATGTCCGACCCTGCTGTGCCGCACGGGCAGCACCTGGCTTCGACGGATCGGGAATCTGAGAAGCCTTGAATCGTTTTCCCTGATAGTCGGACATGGCTCTCCTTATACTGCGGTGAAACGGCGGAACGCCTAGGCGTCGGCCATCTCCTGCTTCATCTTCTCGATAACCTTGCGATACTCGGGGTCGCAGGCGCCCAGGATCTGCGTAGCATAGATAGCGGCGTTCTTGGCGCCGTTGATGGCAACGCAGGCCACGGGCACACCCGAAGGCATCTGCACCATCGACAGCAGCGAATCCATACCGCCCAGGTCACTTGTCTTCATAGGCACGCCGATAACCGGCAGCGGCGTAAAGGCAGCCACGACACCACCCAGGTGAGCAGCCTTGCCGGCGGCGGCGATAATCACTTTGATACCGCGATCGGCAGCAGTCGAGGCCCACTCGTGGACCTTCGCCGGCGTGCGGTGTGCGCTCGCAATGACGAGCTCATAGGGCACACCAAGCGCCTCGAGCTCGGCGGTGCAGCCTTCCATAACGCCCAGATCGGACTTGGAACCCATGATGATCCCGACAACCGGCTTTTGATCTGCCATAAACAAAGACCTCCTGTTGAGAGCGGTGACGCGGCCAATCCGCGACCCTTAACTACTGAGAGTAGTATAGCTGCTCCCGTCCCTGCGGTCCCCGGGTGCCCCGCGTCGGGCTGGGTTTTTATCTTCGCTCCCCTTGCTTCGCAAAGTCGCTCAGACAATAAACC
>DBFBKG010000028.1:0-3800 GCA_048203815.1 Collinsella sp.
CACCACCTCACGTGTGGCCCTTATCAACTTCTTCTGGTCCTGGACACCCAAGGACTAGGTAATCTCCCAATAAGTTGCGGTGGAATAGTCCCTAAATTAAAGTCACGGGGCTTTAAACAGGAACTATTTCACCGCAACTGCTGGGGGGATAGACTGCGGCGGCGGCAGAGGCAGCGGCAGCGGCGTTGGCA
This sequence comes from Collinsella sp., assembly GCA_048203815.1. GTDB lineage: Bacteria > Actinomycetota > Coriobacteriia > Coriobacteriales > Coriobacteriaceae > Collinsella. The sequence continues at coordinate 192 of DBFBKG010000028.1, forward strand.
GCTGTGGTAGTGGCAACGGCAGCTGGCAGGGTGTTTTCCGTCTACTTGCTACAGCAGCTCGCCGTGGCGGGCAATGTAGCGGCACTTTGCCAGCTGGGTGAGCGCGATATAGGCGATAACGATGCCAATGAGCAGCCCAAAAAAGCTCGTGGGCAGCGGCATGAGGCCGAGCGCATCGGCGATGGGGCTTGCCGGCAGCCAGGTGACGAGCGCCAGGCCCAGCACGGTAAGAACGCACAATGCGGGCGCGGCGTGGTCGCGCGGGCTCGGCAGATGCGGGGAGCGCAACATGTGGACCACGAGTGTCTGCGACCACATGGACTCGACAAACCAGCCGCTCTGGAAGAGCGCAGCAAAGGTCGCCATACCCGCGACGTCGCCCGCGGCGGCAAGCTCGGACCAGCTTGCGTCCACGGCGGCGGGGCACACGACAAAGAAGAGCGCGGCGAAGGTCACGATGTCAAACAGCGAGCTCACGGGGCCCAGCTCGAGCATAAAGCCCTTGATGGATGCGGCGTCCCAGGCACGCGGGCGGGCAGTCCAGGCGTCATCGACGGTGTCCCACGGCAGTGCGATGCACACGATCTCGTAGACCAGCGACAGCAGTACCAGCTGCAGGGCGCTCATGGGCAAAAACGGCAAGAACAGGCTCGCGACGGTCACGGACAGCACATTGCCAAAGTTGGAGCTCACCGTGGTCTTGAGGTACTTGAGCAGGTTGCCGTAAGTGCGGCGGCCTTCGATGATGCCGCGCTCGAGCACGCCCAGGTCCTTCTGAAGCAAGATGATATCGGCGGATTCCTTGGCAATATCGACGGCCGAATCGACCGAGATGCCGCAATCGCTCGCACGCATGGCGGCGGCGTCGTTGATGCCGTCGCCCATAAAGCCCACGGTGTGGCCGAGCATCTCGCGCATGACACGTACCAGGCGCGCCTTCTGCAGCGGCGAGAGCTTGGCGAAGAGGTGGGTTTTCTCGGCGCGCTCGGCAAGTTCGGCGTCATCGAGCGCATCGATCTCGGAGCCGAGCAAGACGTTGCTCGCATCGATACCAATCTGCTCGCAGACGGTGGCGGCGACGCGGTCGTTGTCGCCGGTTAGGACCTTGACCGCCACGCCCTTGGCCTCGAGGGTGGCGACGGCGCCCGCGGCACTTGCTTTGGGCGGATCGAGGAAGGCCAAAAAGCCCATCAGCACCATGTCGCACTCGTCGGCGATGCCAAACTCGCCCACGCAGCGCGGATTGGTCTTCTGCGCCACGGCAATTACGCGTAGGCCCTCGGCGTTAAGTCCGGCGATCTGCTTGCGAATCTGGGCGAGCTTCTCGTCGGTGAGCGGCTGAGCGATGCCATCGATCTCGACAAAGGAGCAGATCTCGAGCATTTCCTCGGCGGCGCCCTTGGTAACCATCTGGGTTTTGCCTTGGGCGTCGGCGACAACTACGCTCAGGCGACGGCGCGAGAAATCGAAGGGAACCTCGTCGACCTTGGTGTAGCGGTCGCGCAGGCTCTGGCCCAGCATGGAATCGGGTGCGACGGTCGAGGGCGTCACATCGGCGCGGTCGATTACGGCCAGGTCGATAAGATTTTTGAGGCCGGTCTGGAAGAAGCTGTTCAAAAACGCATGGCGCAGCACGCGTGCGTCTTCGTTGCCGTCGGTGCTGAGATAGCGCTCGAGCACGATGCGGTCTTCGGTGAGGGTGCCGGTCTTGTCGCAGCACAGGACGTCCATCGCGCCGAGGTTTTGAATCGCCGGCAGCTCCTTAACGATAACCTGGCGACGGGCGAGGTCCTTGGCGCCCTGCGATAGGCTCGTGGTCACGATGACGGGAAGCATTTGCGGCGTGATGCCCACGGCCACGCTCGTGGCGAACAGCAGCGCGTCGATGACGTTGCCCTTGGTGGCGGCGTTGATGGCAAAGACGGCCGGCGCCATAACGAGCATGAGGCGTACGAGCAACATGGAGACGCTCGAGACGCCGCGGTCAAACGCGCTCTTTTCGCCGCGCCCGTTGAGCATCTTGGCGATGCCGCCCAGGTAGGTGTCCGAGCCTGTGGCAACGACAAGCGCCATGGCGGCGCCGTTTTGCACGGAGGTGCCGGTAAAGACGATGTTCTTGCAGGCAGAGAGTGGTAGTGCGGAGCCGTCGGCGCCCTCGACGACGGTGGCGGCGGTGGTCTTCTCGACGGCCTCGCTCTCGCCGGTGAGTGCGGACTCGATCACAAACAGGTCGCGCGCGGTGATGATGCGGGCATCTGCCGGCACCATATCGCCGGCAGAGAGACGGATTACATCGCCGGGGACGAGCTCGTCGAAGGGGATCTCGATGCGCTCGCCGTCGCGCAGGGCGGTGCAAGTGTTGGAGACCAGGTCCTTGAGGGCCTCTGCCGCATTGCCGCTGCGGGCTTCCTGGATAAACTTCATACCGCCCGATACCAGCAGCATGATGCCGATGACGATGACCGTGGAGGGGTCGCGTTGCGGCTCGGGCACGGCGAGCACGTCGATGTAGAGCGAGATCAGAGCGAGCGCGGCGAGGATGCCGGCGAAGGGGTCGATGAACGCGTCGGCGATGCGGCGGGCGAGCGTCTTGGTCGGCGCCTCGATGGTGTTGGGGCCGGAGGCGTCCAGGCGCTCGGTTGCCTGCTCGGCGGTGAGGCCGTTTGCCGTGGCGTCGAGCAGTACGAGGGCGTCCTCGGCGCTATGGGTGGCGGCGAATATGGTGTTCTTGGACAGGCCGGTATGAGCGGCAGGGCGCGCCGTGCGGCGGCGCTTGGAGATGGCTTCGAGTACCGTGACGGTTTTGAGCATCAGCATAGGGTCCTCCTTGTTGAAGGGAGTTAGCGTACGTGTCGTATTTGCTTCAAAAAACCTAGATGTCGCTCACGCCAAGCTCTTGAGCCCACAAAGGGCGCAGCGCGCCTTTGTGGTGGTTTTGGTGATCTACCGGTGGCGTTTACGCGTGTGCGGAGTCCTCGCGGCGTGCCGAGGGCGACATGCAGGTTTTTCGACTAGGACTGCCTTCCATGGCACACCTCCTAAAGGCCGGGCGCAGCGCGCTTTGGGTATCTCGTACCCCTTTTTAATCCGCCCGTATTCTTGATGAGGGGGTTTGCGATGTCAACCCCATTGTTCGGAAAACCATTGCCCCCGACAAAGCCTTTACAGAATGCCGTGGCTCCAAAGCGCGCCCGCATCGATGCTTCGCCTGCGCTAAACTGGAAGGCACGTACGCGATTACGAGAGGAGCCCGCATGGAGGCTTACAAGCAAGAGTTCATCAAGTTCATGGTCGAGTCCGACGTTCTTAAGTTCGGCAGCTTTACGCTCAAGAGCGGCCGTCAGTCCCCGTTCTTTATGAACGCCGGCGCTTACGTGACGGGCTATCAGCTCAAGAAGCTGGGCGAGTATTACGCCCAAGCCATCCACGATAACTTTGGCGACGACTTTGATGTGCTGTTTGGACCGGCCTACAAGGGTATTCCGCTGGCCGTCGTGACCGCCATTGCCTACCACGAGCTGTACGGCAAGGAGGTCAAGTACTGCTGTGACCGCAAGGAGGCCAAGGACCACGGTGCCGATAAGGGCAACCTGCTGGGTTATGAGCCCA
>DBFBKG010000029.1:0-45516 GCA_048203815.1 Collinsella sp.
CTTTAAGCTATGAGCGATATCGCTTAGAGCTTGATGTCGATGTCGACGCCAGCGGGGAGGTCGAGACGCATGAGCGAATCAACGGTGCCCGAGGTGGGGTCGAGGATGTCGATGAGGCGCTTGTGGGTGCGCATCTCGAACTGCTCACGGGAGTCCTTGTTCACGTGCGGCGAGCGGATAACCGTGTACAGGTTGCGCTCGGTGGGCAGGGGGACAGGACCGGAAACGCGAGCGCCGGTCTTCTGAGCGGTCTCGACGATGAGCTTCGCGGACTGATCGACGACCTCGTGATCATAGCCCTTGAGGCGAATGCGGATCTTCTGGGTAGCCAACTTAAACCTCCAAAGAGTGCGAGAAGTGTTCTCGCAGGATTACGTAACAGGGAGCTCGAACTTAGGCGTTCTTGCTCATGACCTCGTCCACGATGGACTTGGGCGCGGGCTCATAAGAGTCGAACTGCATCGTGTAGGATGCACGGCCCTGGGTCTGGGAGCGAAGGTCGGTAGCGTAACCGAACATCTCGCCCAGCGGCACCTTGGCACGGATGAGCTTGCTGTTCTTGCGATCCTCCATGCCCTCGATCTTGCCGCGGCGACCGGAGAGGTTGCCCATAACGTCGCCCATGTACTGCTCGGGGGTCTCGACCTCGACAGCCATGATCGGCTCGAGCAGCTGCGGGTCGGACTTCTTGAGAGCGTCCTTGATAGCCATGGAACCGGCGATCTTGAAGGCGGCCTCGGAGGAGTCGACCTCGTGGTAAGAACCGTCGAACAGGGTGACCTTAACGTCGAGGACCGGGAAGCCGGCGATAACACCGGTGTTCAGGGCCTCCTGGATGCCCTTGTCGATGGACGGGATGTACTCCTTGGGCACGACGCCGCCGACGATAGCGTTGACGAACTCGTAGCCGAAGCCCTCCTCCATCTTCTCGAGCTTGATGACGGCGTGGCCATACTGACCGCGACCACCGGACTGACGGACGAACTTGCCCTCAGCCTTCTCGACGTCGTGACCAGCGGTCTCGCGGTAGGCAACCTGGGGCTTACCCACGTTAGCGTCAACCTTGAACTCACGGAGCAGACGGTCGACGATGATCTCGAGGTGCAGCTCGCCCATGCCGGCGATGATGGTCTGGCCGGTCTCGTGGTTGGTGGACACCTGGAAGGTCGGGTCCTCCTCGGCGAGCTTGGTCAGAGCCAGGGACATCTTGTCCTGCTCGGCCTTGGTCTTGGGCTCGATGGCAACGTCGATAACGGGCTTAGCGAACTCGATCTTCTCGAGGACGATCTCCTTGCCCTCTTCGCACAGGGTGTCACCGGTGGTGGAGTTCTTGAAGCCGACGCAAGCGACGATGTCGCCGGCAGCGGCGTCGTCACGGTCGATACGCTCGGCGGCGTTCATCTCGAGGATGCGGCCGAGACGCTCGCGCTGACCGTTGGAAGCGTTGACAACGTAGGAGCCGGACTCAGCGCGGCCGGAGTAAACGCGGACGTAGGTGAGCTTACCGACGAACGGGTCGGTCATGATCTTGAAGACCAGGCCGGAGAAGGGCTCGTCGAAGGAAGGATGACGCTGGATCTCCTCGCCGGTGTCCGGATCGGTACCGGTGACGGCCTCAACGTCGAGCGGGCTGGGCAGGTAGTCGACGACAGCGTCGAGCAGCTCCTGAACGCCCTTGTTCTTGTAAGCGGAGCCCACGAAGACGAGGTTGAGCTCGTTGGCCAGAACACCCTTGCGCAGAGCAGCCTTGAGCTCCTCGACGGTGAAGTCCTCCTCCATGAGGATCTTCTCCATGAGCTCGTCGTCAAAGCTGGCAGCAGCGTCGAGGAGCTCCTCGCGCTTGGTGGCAGCGATGTCGGCAAACTCAGCCGGGATCTCGTCCATCGGCTCGGGGTAGGTCATGCCCTTCTCGTCGGCCTTGAAGTCCCATGCAGTCATGGTGACCAGGTCGATAACGCCCCAGAAGTTGTCCTCGGCGCCCATCGGGACCTGAGCGGCCACGGCGTTGGCGTCGAGACGATCCTTCATGGTCTCGATAGCGTTGAAGAAGTCAGCGCCCACGCGGTCATACTTGTTGATGAAGGCGATGCGGGGGACGTTGAAGGTAGAAGCCTGACGCCAAACGGTCTCAGACTGGGGCTGAACGCCGGCAACGGCGTCGAAGACGGCGACAGCGCCATCGAGGACGCGCAGGCAGCGCTCGACCTCGGCGGTGAAGTCAACGTGGCCCGGGGTGTCGATGATCTGGATGCGGTAGTCCTTACCGTCCTTGTTCCAGAAGCACGTGGTAGCAGCGGAGGTAATGGTTACGCCGCGCTCCTGCTCCTGAACCATCCAGTCCATGGTGGCAGCGCCCTCATGGACCTCACCGATCTTGTGGGTCTTACCGGTGTAGTAAAGAATACGCTCGGTCGTGGTGGTCTTACCGGCATCGATGTGGGCCATGATGCCGATGTTACGGGTATCGGAAAGCTTGTACTTAGGCTTAGCCATGTTAGTTCCTTACCTTAACTTACCAACGATAGTGAGAGAACGCGCGGTTGGCCTCGGCCATCTTGAAGACGTCCTCACGCTTCTTGACGGAAGCGCCCAGGCCGTTGGAGGCGTCGAGGATCTCGTTGGCGAGACGCTCGGCCATGGTCTTCTCCTTGCGAGCGCGGGAGAAGTTGACGATCCAGCGGATACCCAGAGCGGTGGAACGACGGGAGTTGACCTCCATCGGGACCTGATAGGTAGCGCCACCGACACGCTTGGGCTTAACCTCGAGCGTGGGCTTGACGTTGTCCATAGCCTTCTTGAAGGTAGCGAGAGCGTCGCCACCCTCGGACTTCTCGGCAACGATCTCGAAAGCGGTGTAAACGATGCGCTCAGCGGTGGCCTTCTTGCCGTCAAGAAGGACCTTGTTGATGAGCTGAGTCACCAGGCGGTTGTTGTAAACGGCGTCAGGCTGAACCTCACGACGATTAGCTGCTGCACGACGCGGCATGTGAAATCTCCTTAAGTGTCTACCGTGCGGCGCTTAGGCGGCACACGGCGAAAGTATCAAAACGTTATCTGGCTTATTTGGCCTTGGGGCGCTTAGCACCGTACTTGGAACGGGCCTGCATACGGTTCTGAACCGGAGCAGCGTCGTAGGCGCCACGGATGACGTGATAACGGACACCAGGGAGGTCACGGACACGACCGCCGCGAACGAGCACGATGGAGTGCTCCTGCAGGTTGTGGCCCTCACCCGGGATGTAAGCAGTAACTTCGATGCCGTTGACAAGGCGAACACGGGCAACCTTACGAAGAGCCGAGTTCGGCTTCTTGGGGCTCGTGGTGAAGACGCGGGTGCACACGCCGCGCTTCTGGGAGTTGTGCTGCAGAGCAGCGTTCTTGGACTTCTTGGGCACGGAACGACGGCCCTGGCGAACCAGCTGGTTAATAGTAGGCAAAGCGTACTCCTTCTCGAATGATTCCAGCTTTCTGTAAAGTGCAACGGCTTGAATCGAGGGGTCAGCATCCCCCTACGAAACACGCAGTTCGATAGGATACGTGGCGTTAGCTGTGCCGTCAACAGACCACGCCGCCGGGCGTATCCCAAAATTGGCACATTTCCGCAAACCCTACACAAAAGGGATCCCCTCCTGTGCGCATGGGCGGATTCCCGGACCGGGCGGCCTGCGGTTTAAGTTTGCTGCTCTACAGTCCTGGCTCGCACGGAGGCCACATTAAGTGGCCTCCGGCTCGTGCGGAACTCGCGACAAACTTAAACCGCAGGCCGCCCGGTCCGGGAATCCGACATGCTCGTCGAGGCAACGCTACCTGCCAAAAAGGGACAGGTTTATTTTGGTCGGTTTTATCTGGGGAAACGTCGCGCTCCAGCGGTAATCTGCTCTCATCTGTCGCATGGATATCGGCGGCGTTTCCATTTAACGCAAAAGAGTCCGCTTCCCCTAGTAAGAAGCGGCCCCAAATCTTACGAATAGACGATGGTAAAGGGTACTTCTGTTTCGGTCTCTCCTGTTGACGTGCACCTCGTGCCCTCAAGCGTTACTGAGACCACTTGGTCGACATCAATCAACTTCGTTGGCACCCAGATGTTCTCTCCGCTATTGCGCGCATAAGAAAAATATAAGTTGAACACCCCTGCGTCGTCATCTTCGATAATCTGCTCAGATCCATCCTTGTAGCTGACGGTCAGTTTATTATCAACTGCTTCATAGCCCAAATCATCGATGTGCGTCTGGATGGAAAACGGGCTAATCTCAAGAGGTGAGTCACCGGAGCGGAGTTCCTTTGTATCGACGTACGCTCCAACGCTAAACTCGGGCGTCGATGCCTCGAACGGCTTCGCATCCTCGCCTTCGCCCTCGGTCCACGAGATATTCCAGGTGACCGCATGTTGAAAACCTCGCTCGCGATCCATAGAAGCAAAGTACATCGTGCCATTAATGACAGTATCGCTTGATGTGTCCTTATCAATGGTGCAGCGCGTATCAGCCCATTCCTCGCCGAAGTTCATGCTGGGCGTGCCGATGCCTTGTTCTTCTTCACCATAGAGAACAAGTTCGCCAGTCTCTGCTGCCGGCTTGTAGTAGTTAACACCATTTGGATTGGACAACGTAAACGTCACGGCACCGCAACCGTTTTTATCGATAGCCATATCATGAATGTCGAGTGTATAGGCGTTGCCCTCGACGGACAGATTGACCTTCTGTACTAAACCCTCCAAGCTTTGGGGCGCGATACCATCACCAAACTCTCTGGTGTAGGTATATTTAGTCCCCGACGAGCCACCTTGAGTCCAGGTAATGGACTCTCCGTTTCCATGGTTTCCCCAGGCAGAGACAAAATAACTGGAATTGACGACGGCGTAGGCGACTCCTCCGGTCGCCAGCACTCCGGCAAGACATCCGATTACGGCAACATAGAGAGGCTTCGCGTGGCCCTTTCGATGAAGCGGCTCACCCGCAGCGATATTAAGGACGCGATCTGCAAGATTGCTATCGGCTTGGATGGACTCGAAGGCCCGCTTGATTTGATTGGATTTCACGGTCGCCCTCCTCTAGGATGAATTTGAGCTTCGATCGACCGCGAGCTAAACGCGTTCGAACGGTAGCGGCTGACACATGCAGTAACTCGGCAATCTCTGAGGTCGAAAAGCCCAGATAGTAATAGAGCACGATGGGAACACGGAATCGCTCCGGAAGTCGCATAACGTCTGACAGAACCGCCTTGGTCTCATCCTGCGCCACCGAAAGCGAATCGGCCAGGTTCTCAATATCCTCCACACGCCTCCATGGCTTTCGAAAGAGCGATTTGCATTCATTGATCGTGACCCGGATAAGCCAGCGACGAAGATGTTCCCGACTTTCAAAGTGTCCATCGCTTTTAAGCAACTTAAGAAAGACTTCTTGGGCAATATCGTCGGCATCGGCGCAATCGCGCAGGTACGTCAATGCGATCCGAAACACGACATCCCGGTGATCTTCGACCGCCTGTCTAAATGCTTGTTCTTCCATAATCACCTCCCGGTGACGTTAATGATTATCGATGAGGCCCTCACCATAGATACGCTCTGGCCGGACGAATTGTTTCAAATTCAAGCAGGAAAAACCTACCAAAATAAACCTGTCCCTTTTTGGCAGGTTTTCTTCAACAAAAAAGACCCGCTCCCCTGTTGGGAAGCGGGTCTTTGGAAGAACGGTTAACTTACTAGGAAATTACTCCTCGTCGTTGTCCTTTGCCTCTTCGGCGTCGTCGGTGTCCACGAGCTGGTTGAGCAGCTCGTCGAGGGAAGCCATGTCCTCGTTGATAGCACCGTTGGCGGGAGCCTTCTTGTCGTCGATCGGAGCACCTAGGAGCTCCTCGTCGGCGTCGGCGTGATGCGTCGGCGCGGCAGAGGTGCCCAGCAGGATGTCGTCCGGACCGTCGGGGCTAAAGACCATCTGCAGCAGCTGCGAGAGGTCTTCCTCGTCGGCAACGTCGTCGTTGTTCTCGAGGATGTAGAGCAGGTCGTGGGCCTCCAGGCCGTCACGGAGCTCCTCGATCGCCTTGGCACCGATGCCATCGATGCGCAGCAGATCCTCCTCGGACTTGCCAACCAGGTCGCCAACCGTCTCGATGCCGACCTCGCTGAACTTGTTGGTCCAGCGCTGCGACACGCCCAGGTCGTCGAACAGGTACAGGCGAGCCTTCTCGGCGGAGATGGTGTGGCCGTTGCGGGTGAACGAACCGTCAGCACCACCGAACTCGTCGTAGCCGGCCCAGTCGAGCTGCTGCGGAAGCTGCTCGTCCAGGTCCTTGAGCTCCACCGGAGCCCACTCGGGCAGCGACTTGGCGTTGGGCGAAGCCGGGCCGTCGATGTCCACGTAGCCGTCGGCCGTGCGATACGTCAGCTTGGCGTTGGCGTACGGCTTGAGGCCGGTACCGGCCGGGATCTTCTTACCGACGATGACGTTGGACTTAAGGTCGAGCAGGTGATCGACCTTGCCCTCGATGGCAGCCTCGGTAAGGACGCCGGCGGTACGGATGAACGAAGCGCTCGACAGCCAGGAGTCGATGTTGGACGCGACCTTGAGCGTACCCAGGATGACGGGCTCGGCCACGGGAGCCTGACCGCCCAGACGGGCAACGCGCTCGACCTCGTCGGCGAACTCATAGCGGTCGACATACTGACCAAGCAGGTACTTGGAGTCACCGGGGTTGGTGATCTGAACGCGACGCAGCATCTGACGTGCGAGCACCTCGATGTGCTTGTCGTTCAGGTCGACGCCCTGGCTGGTGTAGACGTCCTTGACGCTCTCGACGAAGGTGTGCATCGTCGACTCGATGTCGGTCAGCTTGCGCAGGTTGCGGAAGTTGACGAAGCCCTTGGTGATCTGGTCGCCGGCGCGAACCTCGCAGCCGTCCTCGATCTCGGGCATAAAGCGCACCGAAGCGGGGACGCGACGCTCGTCGAGGACACGGGTGTGGTCCTCGGAGTCGGTGAGCGTCAGCACATACTCGGACTTCTCGGGCTTAATCGAGAGGTGGCCGGAGTACGGAGCCAGCTCGGCCTCGCGACCCAGAATCTTCTCGTTGACGTTGCCGACGATATCGAACATACGGCTGACCGTAGGCAGACCCTGCGTAATATCGTCGACGCCAGCGACGCCGCCGGAGTGAATGGTACGCATCGTAAGCTGCGTACCGGGCTCGCCGATGGACTGGGCGGCAATAATGCCGACCGCGGTACCGATGGCGACCGGACGACGGGTGGAAAGATCCCAGCCGTAGCACTTCTGGCACACGCCGTACTTGGAACGGCAGGTGAGCAGCGCGCGAAGCTTGACCTTCTTAAGGCCGGCATCGACCATCTTCTGGATGTCGGCGACCTTCTCGATGTAGCCGTCCTGCTCAAAGAGTACGGTGCCATCGGGAGCCACGACGTCCTCGATGAAGCAACGGCCGACAAGGTCGGTATTGAGGTCGGTGGTGCCGGGGATGATGAGGTTGTAGGTGACGCCCTCGTGCGTACCGCAGTCCTCCTCGCGGACGATGACGTCCTGGGCCACGTCGACCAGACGACGGGTCAGGTAACCGGAGTCCGAGGTGTGGGATGCGGTATCGACCAGGCCCTTACGGGCGCCGTAGGTCGAAATGAAGTACTCGAGCGGCAGCAGACCCTCGCGGAAGTTCGCCTTAATGGGAAGGTCGATCGTCTCGCCGGACATGTCTGCCATCAGGCCACGCATGCCGCCGAGCTGACGCAGCTGGGTCTTAGAACCACGGGCGCCGGAGTCGGCCATCATGTAGAGCGGGTTCTCCTCGTCGAACAAGTCGAGCATGAGCGCTGCAACCTTGTCGGTGCAAGCGGTCCACTCGTTAACGACTTCGATGTGGCGCTCCGTCTCGTTGATGAAGCCCTCCTCGAAGTACTCGTTGATCTGGTCGACGTTGGCCTGGGCGCGGTCGAGCAGCTCCTGCTTCTCGGCAGGGATGAGAGCGTCCCACACCGAGATGGTGAGGCCGGCGCGGGTAGCGTAGTGGAAGCCGGAGTACTTGATGGCGTCGAGGATCGGACCGACCTTGGCCTCGGGATAGCGATCGCAGCAGTCGGCAACCAGCTTGGCCACGTCGCCCTTGACCATCTTGTAGTTCATGAACTCATAGTCTTCGGGCAGGCACTGGCGGTTGAAGATGATGCGGCCGATGGAGGTCTCGAAGCGCGCGGTCTTGTTGCCGGTGACGTCGTAGTCGACAAACTCGTTCTTGCCGTTCTTGACGCGGAAGATACGGGTGCCGTCCTCGTTGATGACGTTGGCGTCGGCAGCGGACACGCGGACCTGAATCTTGGCCTGCATGTCGACCTCGGAGCGGCAGTCATAGGCGTGCAGCGCGTCGTCAAAGCTGGCGAACACGTGGTTCTCGCCCGGCAGACCGTCGCGGACCTGGGTCAGGTAGTACACACCGATGATCATGTCCTGCGAGGGGATGTTGACCGGCTTGCCGGATGCCGGCGAGCGCAGGTTGTTCGCAGAGAGCATGAGCACGCGGGCCTCGGCCTGAGCCTGGCTGGACAGCGGCACGTGGACAGACATCTGGTCGCCGTCGAAGTCGGCGTTGAAGGGCGAGCAGACCAGCGGATGCAGGTGGATAGCCTTGCCCTCGACCAGCACCGGCTCAAAGGCCTGGATGGACAGGCGGTGCAGGGTCGGTGCACGGTTGAGCAGCACGACGCGGCCGTCGATGACCTCTTCGAGGATGTCCCACACAAAGGTGGCACCGCGGTCGATAGCGCGCTTGGCACCCTTGATGTTCTCGACCTTGCCAAGCTCGACCAGGCGCTTCATGACGAAGGGCTTGAAGAGCTCCAGCGCCATGGTCTTGGGCAGACCGCACTGGTGCAGCAGCAGCTTGGGGTCGGTAACGATAACCGAACGGCCGGAGTAGTCGACACGCTTACCCAGCAGGTTCTGACGGAAGCGACCCTGCTTGCCCTTGAGGGCCTCGGCGAGCGACTTGAGCGGGCGACCGCCACGGCCAGAGACCGGGCGACCACGACGGCCGTTGTCGAACAGGGCGTCCACGGACTCCTGGAGCATGCGCTTCTCGTTGTTCACGATGATCGCAGGGGCGTCCAGGTCGAGCAGGCGCTTGAGTCGGTTGTTACGGTTGATCACGCGACGGTACAGGTCGTTGAGGTCGGATGCGGCGAAGCGGCCGCCGTCGAGCTGGACCATCGGGCGCAGATCAGGCGGAATGACCGGGATGACATCCAGGATCATGTTCGCGGGGCTGTTGCCGCCCTTCAGAAAGGCGTCAACGACCTCGAGGCGCTTGACGGCCTTCTCGCGCTTCTGCTTCTGGGAGTCCTCGTCGGCGATGATGGCCTTGAGCTTCTCGGCCTCGGAAGGAAGGTCGATGGCAGCGAGCAGGTCGCGGACGGCCTCGGCACCCATGCCACCCTTGAAGTACATGGAGTAGTAGCGGGTCATCTCGCGGAACAGCGGCTCATCGGAAATGAGGTCGCGCTCGCTGAGCTTCATGAAGGCGTTGAAGGCGTCCGTGCGGAGCTGCTTCTCGTCCTTGCACTCTTCCTCGATGTCGACGATGCCAGAGGCGATCTCCTCGGGGGTCAGCGGCTCCTCGTCGGAGAACTCGTCAAAGTTCTCGGGGTTGCCCTGCTCCTTGAGGGACTCGATCTGGCGGGCGCACTCGGCATCGATCTCTTCCAGATCGGCGGCGAGCTCCTCGCGCAGGTCGTCAGCGTCGGCCTCGCGAGCCTCGTAGTCGACCTCGGTGATGATGTAGCTGGCAAAGTACAGAACCTTCTCGAGGTCCTTGGACTTGATGTCGAGCATACGGCTCATCGGGAAGCTCGTGGGGCTCTTGAAGTACCAGATGTGGGACACGGGAGCGGCGAGCTCGATGTGGCCCATGCGGTCGCGACGCACCTTGGCCGAGGTGACCTCGACGCCGCAGCGCTCGCAGACGATGCCCTTAAAGCGGATGCCCTTGTACTTGCCGCAGGAGCACTCCCAGTCCTTGGCGGGACCGAAGATCTTCTCGCAGAACAGGCCGTCCTTCTCGGGCTTGAGGGTACGGTAATTGATGGTCTCCGGCTTCTTGACCTCACCGTGCGACCAGGAACGGATCTGGTCGGCGGAGGCAAGGGAGATCTTTACCGAGTCAAAATCAGTAGCTTCGAAATCTGCCACAGTCAACTACTCCTTATCAGTGGTCGTGGCGGCGACAGCCTCGGGCGCCTCGGCGGTCTCGGCATCCTCGGCCTCGACGTCGGCGTCAACGCCGGCGAGCGCAGCCAGGTCGTCGAGAGCGGAGGTCTCCTCGGCGGTCACAGGGGCGGAGGCGTCCTCGTCGGCATCGTGCATGGGCTCGATGTCCAGTGCGAGGGAGCGAATCTCCTTGACGAGAACCTTGAAGGACTCGGGGATACCCGGGACAGGAACGTTCTCGCCCTTGACGATGGACTCGTAGGTCTTGACGCGGCCCACGGTATCGTCGGACTTGACGGTCAGGATCTCCTGCAGGACGTTGGAAGCACCGTAAGCGTACAGTGCCCAAACTTCCATCTCGCCGAAGCGCTGGCCGCCGAACTGAGCCTTGCCGCCCAGAGGCTGCTGGGTAACCAGGCTGTAAGGGCCGGTCGAACGGGCGTGGATCTTGTCGTCGACCATGTGGCCGAGCTTGAGGATGTAGGACGTACCCACGGTAATGGGCTCGCGGAACTCCTCGCCGGTGCGGCCGTCGAACAGGCGGGTCTTGCCGCGCTCGTCAAGCTGGGTGACGAACTCGGGGCGCATGTGATCGCCAAAGGCAGCGGTGGCCTTGTTGAGCATGTTCTTGTTGGCACGACGGATGACCTCGGCGATCTCGTCCTCCTTGGCGCCGTCGAAGACGGGCGTCGCGGTGAAGAACGGACCGGGGACGTACTTGTCGGAGTCGGCCTGCTCGGTATCCCAACCGCAGGCAGCAGCCCAGCCAAGGTGGCACTCGAGCAGCTGGCCAACGTTCATACGCGAAGGAACGCCCAGCGGGTTGAGGATAACGTCGATCGGGGTACCGTCAGCCATGTAGGGCATGTCCTCGACCGGCAGAACGTTACAGATAACACCCTTGTTGCCGTGGCGGCCGGCGATCTTATCGCCCTGCTGGATCTTACGACGCTGGGCGACGTAGACGCGCACCTGCTCGTTGACGCCGGGGGCCAGATCGTCGCCGTTCTCGCGGCTAAAGCGGACAACGTCGATGACGCGGCCGTAAGCGCCGTGAGGCATCTTAAGGGAGGTGTCGCGGACGTCGTGGGCCTTTGCACCGAAGATGGCGCGCAGCAGGCGCTCCTCGGCGGTCAGAGCACTCTCGCCCTTAGGCGTGACCTTGCCGACCAGGATGTCGCCAGGGCCGACCTCGGCGCCGATGCGGATGATGCCGTCCTCGTCGAGGTTGGCAAGCATGTCCTCGGAGAGGTTCGGGATCTCGCGGGTGATCTCCTCGGGGCCGAGCTTGGTGTCGCGGGCATCGATCTCGTGACGGGTGATGTTGATGGTCGTCAGCAGGTCCTCGGCCACCAGGCGCTCGGACACGACGATACCGTCCTCGTAGTTGAAGCCTTCCCACGGCATGTATGCCACGGTGAGGTTCTGACCCAGTGCAAGCTCGCCATGATCGGTCGAAGGACCGTCAGCCAGGGGCTCGCCCTGCTCAACAGTGTCACCGACGCGCACGAGCGGACGGTGGTTGATGCAGGTGGACTGGTTGGAGCGCTGGTACTTGGCCAGGTGATACTCGTCCATGCCGCCGGCATGCTTGACGATGATCTTGGCGGCGTCGGCAAAGATGACCTCGCCGGCGTTCTTGGCCAGGGTGACCTCGCCAGAGTCCAGAGCGGCGCGACGCTCCATGCCGGTACCGACATAGGGAGCGGCGGGGTGAACCAGCGGCACGGCCTGACGCTGCATGTTAGCGCCCATCAGCGTACGCTTGGCGTCGTCGTGCTCGAGGAACGGGATCAGCGTGGCTGCGACGGAGAGCATCTGACGCGGCGAGACGTCCATGTAGTCGACGTCCTCGACAGGCACGTCGGCGGGAGCGCCGAAGGAGCCGTCGAAGTCGCGGGTACGGGCGATCACGGTGTGCGGACGGACCAGCTTGCCCTCGGCATCGGTCGTGATGAACTCGTTGGTCTTGGGATCGAGCGGCGTGTTGGCCGGCGCGATAACGTGCTTCTCTTCCTCGTCAGCGGTCATCCAGTCGATCTGGTCGGTGGCAACGCCGTTTTCGACGCGGCGGAACGGGGCCTCGATGAAGCCGTACTCGTTGACGCGGGCGTAGAGGGCGAGCGAGCCGATCAGGCCGATGTTGGGGCCTTCGGGGGTCTCGATCGGGCACATGCGGCTGTAGTGCGAGTTGTGAACGTCGCGGACGGCCGTCGGCACGTTGGTGCGGCGGCTGGAGCCGGACTTGTGGCCGGCAAGACCGCCAGGGCCGAGTGCGGACAGACGACGCTTGTGGGTCAGACCGGTCAGGGGGTTCGCCTGGTCCATGAACTGCGAGAGCTGCGAGGAACCGAAGAACTCCTTGATGGAGGCCACGATCGGACGGATGTTGATGAGCGACTGCGGGGTGATCTCGTCGATGTCCTGGGAGCTCATGCGCTCACGGACGACGCGCTCCATACGGCTCATGCCGATACGGAACTGGTTGGCGACGAGCTCGCCGACGGTGCGGATGCGGCGGTTGCCAAAGTGGTCGATGTCGTCGACCTTGAAGCCCTGCTCGCCGGCAGCGAGGGACAGCAGGTAGCGCAGCGTCGCGACGATATCCTCGTCGGTGAGCACCGTGACCTCTTCCTCGGTGGTGAGGTTGAGCTTCTTGTTGACCTTGTAACGACCGACGCGGGCCAGATCGTAGCGCTGCGGGTTAAAGAGCAGGCCCTCGAGCAGGCTGCGGGAAGCGTCCACGGTGGGAGGCTCGCCCGGGCGCAGGCGACGGTAGATCTCGATAAGGGCATCCTCGCGGGTGAGAGCGGTATCGCGCTCCAGGGTGCGCTTAATGACATCGGAGTTGCCGAGCAGCTCGATGATGTCGTCGTTGGTTACGGCAATGCCAAGGGCGCGCAGGAACATCGTGGCGCTCTGCTTGCGCTTACGGTCGATGGAGACCATGAGCTGGTCGCGCTTGTCGACTTCAAACTCAAGCCAGGCACCGCGGGACGGGATGATCTGGGCTTTGTAGATCTGCTTGCCCGAATCCATCTCGGAGCTGTAGTACACGCCCGGGGAACGGACGAGCTGCGAAACGACGATACGCTCAGTACCGTTGATGATGAAGGTGCCCTGATCGGTCATCATGGGGAAGTCGCCCATGAAGACGAGCTGCTCCTTGATCTCGCCGGTCTCCTTGTTGGTGAGACGGACGTCGGTCAGAAGCGGAGCCTGATAGGTCATATCCTTCTCGCGGCACTCCTCAACGGTGTGCGCGGGGTCGCCGAACTGATGCTCGCCGAAGGTAACCTCGAGAACATGGTTCTGGCTCTGGATGGGGCTGGATTCCTTGAACGCCTCACGAAGGCCCTCGTCCTTAAAACGCTCAAAGGATTCCCTTTGAACAGAGATAAGGTTGGGGAGCTCCATGGCCTCCGGGATTTTCCCGAAGCTGACGCGCTTGCGCTCAGTGGCAGTGTATGCGTAGGTCACCAGGTTTTTCCTCCTTCACGGAAATGCTCGGTGGGTTGGCGAGGCATAGCTTCGCCAGTTATCGCAACCTAATAGTTTATCAGGTACCGACCGTTGGGCAAGAAAAGCCTTGACGCGATTGAGTTTTTGGAGTAGCAAAGTTTTTCAACAGAAAAGATGCAGGTAGATAGGTATGTAACGAACACCTGTTCATATATTTTCTGTGAACAGCGCTACTGATGCGCGCCGCTGAATGGCTGAATGGCGGCGAGGGTTGATCGAGCGGAAACTGTGTCCCGTTTTGAGGGCCCAAACTGGGTCGCAGTTTCCGGTTGAGCCCTGTTTGGGAAACTGCATCCCGCTCTGAGCTGATATTCCGGGTCGTAGTTTCCGCTAGGGGCCCCAACCGGAAAGTGCATCCCAGAATTCGACCAAATAGTGGGGCGCACTTTCCGGAGCCAAGCTGCAACTCGCATAAAAAACGGGTGCAGACCGAAGCCTGCACCCGTACCGTTTCAGCCATGACAGATCAGCAGGTAGAGGGCGGACAGCGAACGGGCATCAGAGCGAACAAGTTGACATGAAAAGAGGACGGCATTGACCTTCTGGTCATGCCGCCCTCTTTGAATGCCAAATTGTCGCTCTGATGCCCGTGCAGCGTCGAGCCGTTACGCGGTTTGGTAAAACCGCGTTAACGCTTAAGACCGCCGCGCTCGTCGATGGCGTCCCAGAAGGCGCCGGCAAAGCGAGGATCGCTTGCAGCCATGAGGGCGTTGGTGGCCATCCAGCCAGACGGGGTGCCGGTATCGAAGCCCGAGAGCGGGTCGATGACGACAGCGTACATGGCCTCGCGGTCGAGCGAGCGGGCCATGGCGTCGGTAAGCTGAATCTCGCCGCCCTTGCCGGCCTGCTGATCGGCGAGCAGGTCCATGACCAGCGGGCTCAGCAGGTAACGACCGACGATGTACAGGTTGGACGGAGCCGCCTCGGGAGCAGGCTTCTCGACCAGACCGCCGATGCGCCAAACGGCACCGGGCTCGTCGTCGGCAGCTTTCTCGAAGCCCTCGAGCGAGCCAACGCGATCGCCGGCGATAACGCCGTAGCGGCTGACTTCCTCGGGCGAGCAAGCAGCGACGGCGATAACCGAAGCGCCACCGTGCTCCTTGGAAACGGCGAGCATCTTGTCGCAGATATCACGGTTAGGCACAACGTAGTCGCCCAGAAGAACCAGGAAGTTCTCCCCTGCCACGGCGTCGGCAGCAGAGCGGATAGCATGGCCGAGACCCTTGGGCTCGTACTGATAGCGGAAGTCGACCGGCATACCGCCAGCGTGGGCGACGGCATCGGCATAGGCGTTCTTGCCGCGCTCGCGCAGCAGGTTCTCGAGCGAACGGTCGGGCTGGAAGTAGCTCAGCAGTTCGGGCTTACCGGGAGAGGTAACGATGATGGCGTCGTCGACCTCCTCGGGGTCGAGCGCCTCCTCAACGACATACTGAATGACCGGCTTGTCGAGCACCGGCAGCATCTCTTTGGGCGTGCACTTAGTGCCAGGCAGAAAACGCGTGCCAAGGCCGGCGGCGGGGATGATTGCCTTCATGTTATTCAAGGATCCTTTCGCAGGCGCAGAATGCGCCCTATGCGTGCGGCACGGCGGCCGCAGACCAAATTGCGATACCGAAGTATCTTACCGTCGGAGACATACGTCGCCGTAAGGCAAACGCAATTCTTCAGCAGGTCAACGCAAATTATTGCTCGAATGGTGCAATTTTACGCCCCAGCGGTAACGGGATTGGCACGGCAAAGACAGCGGTGTTCTGCATGCCGAGCAATGGGAATGAGGGGCCAAAACAAAAAAAGACGGGGCTCGCAATGCGAACCCCGTCTGCAAAGAAATCTGGCGAGAAAGCCTGATTACTTGAGGGTGACAGCAGCGCCAGCAGCCTCGAGCTTCTCCTTGGCAGCCTCGGCGTCCTCCTTCTTGGCACCCTCGAGAACAGCCTTGGGAGCGCCCTCGACGACCTCCTTGGCCTCCTTCAGGCCAAGGTTGGTGAGCTCACGGACGGCCTTGATGACCTGGATCTTGTTGTCGCCGAAGCCCTCGAGCACGACGTCAAACTCGGTCTTCTCCTCGGCCTCAGCAGCGCCAGCAGCGGGAGCGGCGACAACAGCGGCAGGAGCAGCGGCGGAAACGCCGAAGGTGTCCTCGATAGCCTTGACGAGCTCGGAAGCCTCGAGAAGGGTCATTTCCTTAAGAGCATCGATGATCTCATCGGTGGTAAGCTTAGCCATTTCTAAGTCCTTTCGGTTTCCGTGCGAATGCACGGAGATCAGTTAAAACACGGCGCGAATGCGCCAGGGGTGCGGCGTTGCCGCCGCGGGTGAAAACAGCAACTAGGCTGCCTTCTGCTCGGAGACCTGCTGGATCGAACGAGCGAGACCAGAGGAAACGCCGTTGACGCAGACAGCGATGTCGCGAGCGAAACCGGAGATGAGACCGGCGATCTGGCCGAGAAGCTGATCCTTGGTGGGCAGCTCGGCGATAGCCTTAACATCATCAGCGGAAACGGCCTTGCCGTCGGAGATACCGCCCTTGATCTCAAGGACGCCCTTGGACTTAGCGGAGAAGTCCTTAAGGGTCTTAGCGGCCTCGACCGGCTCGGTCTCGTAGAACACATAAGCGACGGGGCCGGCGAGGATCTCGTCGAGCTCGGGCTGCTCCTGGTTCTTGAGAGCGATCTTGACCAGGTTGTTCTTGTAGACCTTCATCTCGGCGCCGCACTCGCGAAGCTGATGACGCAGCTCCTGAGCCTGCTTAACCGTCAGACCATTGTAGTTGACGACGAACAGACCGGCGTTCTCGGCGATACGGGACTCGATCTCTGCAACCTTGTCGATTTTGTACTGCTGGGGCATGAATTACACCTCCTCGAATTCTTTCCGGGCACGGTCCGCCACAAGGACGTGACGGGGGCATGTCCAAAAAGAAAGCCCCCGCGCTGCATGAGCGACGGGGGCGAGAAGACATATCTACTCGACCACCTCGGCTGGCGGGATATCCCATTAAGCTCGCGGGCAAAGCCCGTTAGCGCCGGCTGTCTCTGGCAGCGGATTCGTGCGTGAACCGAAAGTATTATGGCGGGGACCCCGGCGTCGGTCAACGGAAAACCGGGCTGCACACAATTCCACCATCCGGCACGCGCCGCCGAAGGCCAGGCGCAAGGTTTTCGCTCGGTCAAGTCCTGGCTCGCACGAAGAGCACATTAAGTGCTCTTCGGCTCGTGCGGAATCTACGAAAACCTTGCGCCTGGCCTTCGGCGGCGCGTGCCTGCGTTGACTTTGGGCAGCCCGGGTTTTCGTTGGCTGACGCCCCCACTCATAATGCTTGGGTCGGTGGGCTGATGTGTTGCGTCCCTGAGGGCTACAGGGTTGAAACGAAGTTGGACAGGCGGGCTAGTCCTTCGTCTAGGTCTTTGTCGGAGACGCAGTAGCTTAGGCGGATGTGGCCTTCGGTTCCGAAACAGTCGCCCGGGACTAGGGCTACGTTTGCTTCTTTGATGGCTTTGATGCAGAAGTCTTCGCTGGTTAGGCCGAATTGTTTGATGCTCGGGAAGGTATAGAAGGCTCCCGCCGGTTCAACTACGTCGAGGCCCATGGCGTCTAAGGCTGCGAGTACGCGTTCGCGACGGGTTCGGTAGACTTCGAGCATGGGGGTGGGGTCGACGGTCAGGGCTCGGGCTGCGGCGTCCATTTCGAAGGAGACGGCGCTCGATACTAGGTATTGATGAGCCTTTGCAATCTCGGCGATGACGGGGGCTGCCGCTGCGAGCCAGCCCAGGCGCCAGCCGGTCATGGCCCAGGGCTTCGAGAAGCTCTCAATGACGACCGTCTGCTCGCGCAGCTCCGGATGTCGCTGGGCGAAGCGCTCGTAGCCGTCCACAAAGACGAGGCGGTTGTATACGTCGTCGCAGACTACGTAGATGCCCGCCTGCTCCGCCACGCGCGCCACGGCGTCGAGCGATGCCGCGTTAAGAATGCAGCCCGTGGGATTGTTGGGCGAGCAGATAACGATGGCCTTGGTCGCCGGTGTCACGCAAGCACGAAGTGCGTTTTCGTCAATCTGGAATTGCGCAGGCTCCGTATCCAAAAAGACCGCCTGGGCGTGGTTGGCCACGACGATGCTCTCGTACAGGCCAAAGGCCGGCGTGGGGATAATGACCTCGTCGCCGGGGTTGAGCATGGCCATAAACGTAGCCGACAGGGCCTCGGTCGCGCCGTCGGTCAGGATGACCTCGTCGGCCGAAAACGTAAGGCCCGCGTCCCCCATGTAGGCAGACAACGCCTCGCGCAGGGCGGGGCGACCGTTGTTGGGCGGATAATGCGTGTCACCGCGATTGAGCGAGGCAGTCACCTCAGCGCTAATCACATCGGGCGTGGGAAAATCGGGCTCGCCGAGCGCGAGCGCAATGCATCCCGGATGCTGCGCGGCGAGTGCGTTGATCCGGCGGATGCCGGAGGGCTTGAGCGTGGCAAGCGAGGTATTCATGGGCAGACGCATGGCGTTCCTTTCGTAAGGGTTGCACTAGGATAGCGCGGCGAGGCGTCACCAGACGGTGTAACCTAAACGGAAACCAACCGGAAAGGAGGCGGCATGGAGACGACCGCACGCGGCGATGCACCAAAAGCACTGCATAACATCGCGTTTGTCAGTATTCCCGAGAGCGCCGATCTTGAGTTTTTGCTCTGGGACCTGCAGGATGCCATCGCGGCGTATGCCCGACTTTCCGGTACTTCGCTCCCCCGTCTGGTCGCTCTGGAGACGGATGATGGCGGCAGCGCTGCGGACGGCATTGTATTCGCTGTTGAGAATGCGCTCAATAACGAGGCGATGAGCGTCGTTGAGCAGGCGCTTGATTGCCTTGGGGGCACGGAAACGCGCGTCTATGTCGTTGTTCTAGCCGACTGCGGGAGTCCCGAGCGAGCGCACACGGTCGTTGGCCATCTGCGCGAAGCGTGCGAGCGTCGGGGGTTGTCGTGGTGCGGTGGCATTGTCGTCTGCACCGGCACCGGCATCGCAGCGCTTCGCCACTCCCCGCGCATGGGCCTCTTGCGCCGACCGTTTTCCGAAGCCATGGACAAGCTCGTAGGTGCGGTGCGTATGGGTTGCTCGGTTGAGCATGCGCAGCGACTCGGCGGCGGCAGTGCCGAGGACGTCGACACCAATGGCATGGTTTTTGCCGAGCCAGCCGTGCCGGCGCCAATCTGGCAAGCCGTTATAAAACGCCTTGGCGCTCACGCTCAATCAAATATTTAAACTAACGAGCGCCCCAATCAACGGCATCGCGCCAGCGTTCAACAAGGCGTTCCAGACGCCACGCCGCATTGGCGGGACTTGTCGAGGGCAGGACGATGGCGGGCAGCCCGGTGCGTTCTTGTAGATAGCGCTTGTAGAGCCGGCCAGCTGTACCCCCGTTGCATATCACCTGCTCAATGGGAGCTGCGCCGGTAATGCGCTCGACATGCGCCGGAACGACGTTTTTGATGCTCGCGTCACTCGAGCCCTTAATGTCGCAGCTCTCGATCACGTCCCACAGGGCCACGCCGCCGTTCAGCAGCATGGATCGCTTGGCGGCAATCGAGGCGTCGAGCGTCGCTGGCTCGCTGCCTGTCAGAGCGTCGCCCTCGTTGGGCGGTACAGGAACACCAAGGCATGCAGCCATCACGCGCCAAAAGCGGTTCTGGGGGTTGCCGTAATAGAAGGCGTTGGCGCGCGAGAGCACCGAGGGAAACGACCCCAGCACCAAAACGCGCGAGCGCTCGTCAAACACGGGCTCAAACCCATGCTCAATATGTTGATAGCCCTCGTCCGGCGCGACCACGAGCTAGGCCCTCAGCAGATAGCGCACCTGATAGGGTGCAAGCTCGAGGGTACCCGTAAGCTCGACCGTGGGCGCATCGTCGGCAAGCAGGTCGACGAAGGAGCCGTTGAGTTCGCCGGCCCCAAAGGTATAGGGCTCGTTCACGGCATTGACCGCCACGAGCACCGTCGCGTCGTCGCAGGCGCGCTCGAACAGCAGCTGCTTGTTCTGGATCGCCACGTTGCGATAGGCACCGTAGTTGAGGGCACGGGCCGCCGCGTCGTTTGCCGAGCGTAGGTGCGCCAGCTGCGTGACAAATGTCGTCAGATCGTTGGGCGCAGGCTCATCGAGCGCAGGTCGCAGCGCCCAGTCGCCATCGGGGCCGCCCTTTTCGCCGGCAATCCCCCACTCGCTGCCGTAGTAGACGCACGGAATGCCCGGCATACCAAAGAGCATGCCGTAGGCGGGGCGCAGGCAGGACTTGTCGGTGAGGATGCTCGCCAGGCGCGGCACATCGTGGTTATCGACAAACGACAGCAGGTGCTTGCCGCGGTAGATGCACCACGGGTCGCCGCCAAACTGACGGTGCAACGAATGGGCGATTTCGAACATGTTGACCGAGTTAAAGCTGGAGTACAGGCCCTTGTAGCACTCGTAGTTGGTGCAGGAGTCGAGCATCTCGTCGTTGACGATCTGGTTGTAGTCGCCGTGGAGCGTCTCACCAATCAGCACAAAGTCGGGCTTGAGCTCACGGGTAAACGTATGCAGGCGGCGCATGAAGTCGCGATCGAGCATATAGGCGACGTCCAAGCGCAGGCCGTCGATGCCAAAAACCTCGGCCCAGCGACGCACGGACTCAAGCAGGTAATCGACCACGGCGGGGTTTTGCAGGTTGAGCTTCACAAGCTCAAAATGGCCCTCCCAGCCCTCGTACCAAAAGCCGTCGCCGTAGCACGAGTCACCGTCAAAGCTGATGTGGAACCAATCCTTGTACGGCGAGTCCCACTTACGCTCCTGCACATCGCGGAAGGCCCAAAAGCCACGACCGACGTGGTTGAAGACGGCATCGAGTACCACGCGGATGCCATGGGCATGCAATGTCTCGCACACGGCGGCAAAGTCGGCATCGCTGCCTAGGCGGCGGTCGATGTGGCGCAGGCTGCGCGTGTCGTAGCCATGGCTATCGGACTCGAGCGTCGGGTTGATGAGCACGGCGCCAATGCCAAGTTCCTGCAGGTAATCGGCCCATTGGGCAATCTTCATGATGGGGGCATCGGGATTGGCAGCGGCATCGGCGGCAGGGGCGAGCTCATCCTCGGCAACGGGGGCGGCGTTTTCGCGCGGAGCTCCGCAAAAGCCCAGCGGATAGATCTGATAGAACGTCGTCTCGTATGCCCACATAGCAACCTCCCGGTAAGCGCAACACAACGACATCCATTGTATGCCCGCCGCGCACCTCTCCCCCAAACTAAGTTGCGGTGGAATAGTTCCTGCTTGGGCCTTCAGAGGCCTTAAACAGGAACTATTCCACCGCAACTGATGAGGAAACGTGATTAGGCGACAGGCTTTGCGCGGCGAATGGCCGGGAACATCACCGTGATAGCGAGGATGACGCCCACGACGGCAATCGACCCGCCCGCGAAGCCGATCCAGGCGATACCGGGACCCGAAACCACGGCTCCGCCGATCGCGGTACCCGTGCCAATGCCCAGATTGAACAGGCCCGAGAAGATCGACATGGCGACGGCCGACGAATCTGCCGGCGTGTGCTTGATGAGCTCGGCCTGAAACGCCACGTTAAAGGCCGTGGCGCAGCAACCCCACAGTGCGCAGACGGCAAGCACTGTCACGAGCGACGATGCGGCCGGCCCCATGAGCAGCAGGGCCACCGGCACGCCGGAGAGCGTGATAGCCAAGAACGGGAAGCGATGCCCATCGAACAGGCGGCCGAACAGCCAGCTTCCGAGCAGACCGGAGCAGCCGAACGCCGTCAGCGTCATGGTGATAGCGCTTGCGTCGACATGGGCGACCTGAGCCAGGAAAGGCTCGATATAGCTGTAGCTTGCGTAATAGCCGGTCGCCATGAAGACCGTGACTGCGTAGAGCGCGATGAGGAGCGGGTTCTTGAGCAGCTCGGGCAGCTGTTTGACGGTAAAGCGCTCACCCGCCGGCATGGCCGGGAACACCGCTGCCTGGTAGACGGCCGCGATGGCTGAGAGGCCCCCGACCACGGCAAACGTCATACGCCAGCCCACGGCCAGGCCAATGGCGCGGCCGAGCGGCAGGCCGAAGATCTGTGCGATGGAAGAGCCCGTGGCGATCATGCTGATGGCGAGCGCCCCGTGACGCGTGTCAACCAGGCGCGACGCCATAATCGAAGCGACCGACCAGAACACGGCGTGCGCGCAGGCAACCACCAGGCGCGCGCAGACCAGGATGGGATAGGTCGGCGCCACAGCGGACAGGAACTGACCGAGCGAGAACACGGCCAGCACGCCCAGCAGCATCCGCTTGAACTCAAAGCGCGAAGCGAACACCATGAGCGGCAACGACAGCAGCATGACGCCCCAGGCGTAGACCGAGATCATGATGCCCGCCTGGGCCTCGGTGAGCGAGAACGACGCGGCGATATCAGTCAAAAGGCCGATGGGCATAAACTCCGACGTGTTGAACACGAACGCACAGCAGGTGAGCCCGACGAGCGGGAGCCACTGCCTGAGCGTGATGCCGTCTTGCCTTGCCCGACTCATATATAACGTCTCCAATCATTTTGAGCGGAGGCGATTATATAGCAACGGCCCCGCATCCGTCAGCAACAGATGCGGGGCCGAAAACAATTCGATACACAGAGGTTGCACCGTCAATAAATAACTAAGCCAACCCCAGCAATATGCCCGCCGAATGCACGACAAACGCTACGATCCAGGCGACCGTCACCTGAAACGCGAATACGGCAACGGCGTAGCGCGCGCCCAGCTCGCTCTTGACGGCGCCGATCGCAGCCACGCACGGCGGGTACAGCAACGTAAAGACCAGGAACACATAGGCAGTAAACGGCGAAAACATGGTCGACAGTGCCGCGGGCGAGGTCGCGCCCAAAAGTACCGTGAGGGTCGAGATGACACTCTCCTTGGCGATAAGTCCGGTGACGAGCGCCGTGGATGCACGCCAGTCGCCAAACCCAAGCGGCGTCAGCAGCGGAGCGATGATGCTGCCGAGGCCCGCAAGCAGACTCTGCGACTGATCGGCGACCACATTAAAGCGGATATCGAACGTCTGAAGGAACCAGATGACCACGGTCGCGGCAAAGATAATGGTAAAAGCCTTGGTAATAAAGTCTTTGGCCTTATCCCATGCCAGCATCACCGTCGTCTTGACGCTCGGCAGGCGGTAATTGGGCAGCTCCATGATAAACGGCACCGGGTCGCCCTTAAATGCCGTGCGGTTGAGCACCAAAGCCGCGATACAGCCAACCGCAATGCCAATCAGATAGAGCGAGACCATGGCGGGGACCGTCGCCTGCGGGAAAAACGCCCCGCACAGCAGGCCGTAGACCGGCAACTTGGCCGAACAGCTCATGAACGGCGTGAGCATGACCGTCATCTTGCGGTCGTGCTCGGATGGGAGCGTACGGGTCGACATGATAGCCGGCACGGTGCAGCCAAACCCGACGAGCATGGGCACAAAGCTGCGGCCCGACAGGCCAAAACGACGCAGCACCTTATCCATGACAAAGGCGACGCGCGCCATGTAGCCCGAGTCTTCCAGAATGGAGAGGAACAAGAAGAGCACGACGATAATCGGCAGGAAGGTCAGCACGCTGCCCACACCCGTAAGCACACCGTCGACAGCCAGCGAGCGCACCACGTCGTTGGTGCCGAACGCCTTGAGGCCCGCATCGGCCGAGGCGATGATGGCAGCGATGCCGTCCTCCATGAGTCCCTGCAACGCCGCGCCGATCACGCCAAACGTCAGCCAAAAAACGAGACCCATGATCACCAGGAACGCCGGGATGGCCGTGTAACGACCTGTCAGGATGCGGTCGATCTTGACGGAGCGCACGTGCTCGCGGCTCTCGTGCGGCTTGACGACGCAGCGCCCACACACGTCGCCGATGAAGCTAAAGCGCATATCGGCCAGCGCGGACAGGCGGTCGGTGCCGGCCTCGCCCTCCATCTGGGTAATGATGTGCTCGATGGCGTCGAGCTCGTTGCGATCCAGGTGAAGCGCCTCGGTCACCAGCTCGTCGCCCTCAACCAGCTTGGTCGCCGCAAAACGCACGGGAATGTGCGCCGTCGCGGCATGGTCCTCGATAAGGTTGGCAATGCCGTGAATACAGCGATGCAGCGCACCGCCGTCTGGACCGTCGGGCGCACAAAAGTCCAGGCGACCAGGGCGCTCGCGGAACCGTGCCACGTGCAGGGCGTGGTCCACCAACTCGCCGATGCCCTCGTTGCGGGCAGCGCTAATGGGGACAACGGGCACGCCCAACAGGCTCTCGAGCAGGTTGACGTCCACGGCGCCGCCGTTGGCGGTCACCTCGTCCATCATGTTGAGCGCGATGACCATAGGACGGTCAAGCTCCATGAGCTGCAGTGTCAGGTACAGGTTACGCTCGATGTTGGTGGCGTCAATGATGTCGATGATGGCGTCGGGATGCTCGTCAAGGATAAACTGGCGGCTCACGACCTCTTCGCCTGTGTACGGCGACAGGGAGTAAATGCCAGGCAGGTCGGTAACGCTCGCCTCGGGATGGTTGCGGATGGTGCCATCTTTGCGGTCGACCGTCACGCCGGGAAAGTTACCGACGTGCTGGTTGGAGCCCGTCAGCTGGTTGAATAACGTGGTCTTGCCGCAGTTTTGGTTACCGGCGAGGGCAAAATGCAGCGGTGCGCCCTCGGGCACGGCCGTCTTGGCAGCACGGGGCGAATACGTCCCCTCGCCGAGTGCCGGATGCTCCGTCGTGCCGATTGCGGCGTTAGCGCGCGGGCCGGTATCGGTGTCGTGCACATCCACGAGCTCAATGCGTGCGGCATCGTCCTTGCGCAGCGTCAACTCGTAACCACGCAGGCGAATCTCGAGCGGGTCGCCCATGGGGGCATACTTCATCATGGTGACTTCGGTGCCCGGTGTTAGGCCCATGTCCAAAATATGTTGTCGGAGTGCCTGGTCGTCCGATGTCACCGATGCGACAACGGCGTCCTTTCCAATCTCGAGCGTATCGAGCCTCACGTCCGTGTTCCTCCCCCGGCACCCGCAGGGCGTTGTATTTATGTTCACCATGGCTAACCGTTTGCCATGGCTAACCAATTTTAAACTTACATGATAGCGTGAACACACAATGACGTTCAATCGACAGATTGCTGCAAGGAACGTCCCCAAGTGCCGGCACAAAAGGAACGTCCCCGAGTGCCAAGTGCCGCAAGAGTGTCCCTTTCGACTAGTCGCTTAAGAACGTCCCCAATGACTACCTACGCCAAGCCCTTGACAGCTAGGACGATGCCGATGTCTTGGAACCGACAGCGAAAGCCCGCCAGGGCGAGCAAGGTGCCTTGAAACGAGGCGGCATTGACCTTCTGGTCATGCCACCGAAGTTGAAAGGCAGATTGCCGCCCTGGCGGGCTTGCAGCGTCAAGTGGTTACGGCGTTTGGCAAAACGCCGTAACTAAAACCCGTGGCGCTCCAGGAAGCGGAAGGCTAGGCGAATCCAGGGGCGGACCGCCACCTGCTTGTCCTCGTTGTCGACCGCGGTGTTGGCGTTGCCGAGCGAAAGGCCGTGACCACCCTGGTCAAAGACGTGCATCTCGCATGCAACGCCCTCTTCGGCCATGCGCTGCGCAAACGGGTAGACCTGCGCGATCGGCGCCGTCTTGTCG
Source organism: Collinsella sp. (assembly GCA_048203815.1). GTDB lineage: Bacteria > Actinomycetota > Coriobacteriia > Coriobacteriales > Coriobacteriaceae > Collinsella. Next base: position 25,396 of record DBFBKG010000029.1, read on the forward strand.
TCGGACACGCCCCACACAAAGGTCGGCGGCATCTGACGCGAAACATGCGTGGTGGGGCAGATATCGGCCAAATGCTCGTCAGTCGCCTCGCCACCCGTCACCATCGACAGGTAGTCGTTAAGCAAATCGCGCCCCGTCTTGCCGCCCGTCTTGGGCACGCGCAAGTCAATGCGCGGATCGCGCGTCTGCATGTCGCGCACATAGGCAAAGTCGAGCAATGGATAGCCCAGCACCACGGCATCGGGACGAATGTCGTCCGGACGCGCCCCTGCCAAGCCCGCGAAGGGGCCGGTCTTCCACTGTGTTGCCAGCGAGGCGCAAATCATGCCGCCAGCAGAAAAGCCCACGACGCACACGCGCTTGGGGTCGACATGCCACTCGTCGGCATTCGCGCGCACCGTGGCGACCATCTTGGCAAGATCTGCCTGGGGGTGCGGAAAGCTCACGTCACCCGTGCCACTCGTCACATAGTTGAGCACAAAGGCCTGGTAGCCGCGGTCCAAAAATGCAAACGCCACCGGGTCCTGCTCGTGCGGAGCGATATGCGTAAACGCACCTCCGCCGCAGATAATCACGGCAGGACGGCGGCCATTCGGCTTATCGGGCAGCGGCTCGGCACCCAAATACGTAAACGTCGCCGGATATTCCTCGGTCGGCTCCTCGCCCCACAGCGCATGGTTCTCGACAATCATATGTGCTCCCTTCGCGCAAATTATGCGCCCTTGTTTTTCGCCTTCAAGCGTACCCCACTTGAACCCGTGGCGCAGAAACACTCCGGCAATAAGTTTCTCTTCAACTGATATATCACATAATCCCAGCTCAGAGGTATCGCTGAGCAGCGTAGAATAGGGGGTGTTGACCAAGCCGAGAAACACATATGAAACGTTTCCGGCAAACCAAACGCGCGATATGCGCCTATTTAAGTTGGAGGCAACTATGGGTCTGCTCGATTCGCTTAAGTCCACCTTCACCTCGACCGGCGAGGCGTCCGTTCCGCCCGCAGCAAGCTTCGCCACCCGCGAAGGCGTCATCTATGCCCCCGTCAACGGCGTGCTCGTCAACCTGGACGAGGTTCCCGACGAGACGATCGCCTCGGGCATGCTTGGCCAGGGCTATGGCATCGAGCCCATCACCGACACCATCTATGCGCCTGCCAACGGCCGCATCGGCGCCACCACTGTCACCAACCACTCCATTGGCATGATCACCGAGGACGGTCTTCGCGTGTTCATCCATGTCGGCCTGGGCACCGTGGAAATGAACGGCAAGGGTTTTGCCCGCTTTGTCGAGATGGGCGATGTGGTCAAGGCAGGCCAGCCGCTCATCAGCTTCGACCGCGAGGCCATTAAGGCCGCCGGCCACGAGGACATCGTGACCGTCATCGTCTCCGAGCTCGACCGTCTTAAGAGCATCGACCATGTCGGCGAGTCCGGAACGCTTATCGGCGGCAACCCTCTCGTCAAGCTGGGCGACCCGCTGCTGGTGGCCAAGACCAAGTAGCCAAGTCCCGCGCCACACAGCCAAAAGGCACCACGCCAAGCGCCCGCGACCATTTGCCGCGGGCGCTTTTCGTTTGAAAAACCATCCCGCCAATGCCTTATCTGTATAGCCCAAATGAACCGAGCTGCTAGAATATCGAACTGTATGGATAACTATCATTCAACCGTTATGGGAGGATACGTGAACCGCACCAAAATCGCGCAGCTCTATGCCGATGCCGAGTCGCTCGGCGGCCAGACCGTCACCATCGCCGGCTGGGTCAAGTCCGTCCGCGACATGAAGAACTTTGGCTTTGTTACGCTCAACGACGGCAGCTGCTTCCGCGACCTGCAGGTCGTCATGAACCACGAGGCACTCGACAACTACGACGAGATCGCCCACCAAAACGTCTCGGCCGCACTCATTTGCACCGGCACCGTCAAGCTGACCCCCGATGCGCCCCAGCCTTTCGAGCTTTCTGCCACCTCCATCGAGGTCGAGGGCACGAGCGCCCCGGATTACCCGCTGCAGAAGAAGCGCGCAACTGTCGAGTTCCTGCGCACCCAGCAGCACCTGCGTCCGCGCACCAACCTGTTCCGCGCCGTGTTCCGCATCCGCTCTGTCGCGGCTGCCGCCATCCACCGCTTCTTCCAGGAGCAGGGCTTTGTCTACGTCAACACCCCCATCATCACCACGAGTGACTGCGAGGGCGCCGGCGAGATGTTCCGCGTGACCACGCTCGATCCCAAAAATCCGCCCCTCACCGAGTCCGGCGAGGTCGACTGGAGCCAGGACTTCTTTGGCAAGCACGCGAGCCTCACCGTGTCCGGCCAGCTCAATGCCGAGAACTTTGCCATGGCCTTTGGCGACGTGTACACCTTTGGCCCCACCTTCCGCGCCGAAAACTCCAACACCACGCGCCACGCCGCCGAGTTTTGGATGATTGAGCCCGAGATGGCCTTTGCCGACCTTAACGACTACATGGATAACGCCGAGGCCATGCTCAAGTACGTCCTTAAGGACGTTATGGCCACCTGTCCCGACGAGCTCAACATGCTCAACAAGTTTGTGGACAAGGGCCTGATCGAGCGCCTGGACCACGTCGCCAACTCCGACTTTGCCCGCGTCACCTATACCGAGGCCGTCGAAATCCTGGAGCAGGCCGTCGCCGCCGGCCACAAGTTTGACTATCCCGTGAGCTGGGGCATCGACCTGCAAACCGAGCACGAGCGTTTCCTGACCGAGGAGCACTTTAAGCGCCCGACCTTCGTGACCGACTACCCGGCAGAGATCAAGGCCTTCTACATGCGCATGAACGACGACGGTAAGACCGTCGCCGCCGCCGACTGCCTGGTGCCGGGCATCGGCGAGATCATCGGTGGCTCCCAGCGCGAGGAGCGCCTGGATCTGCTCGAGGCCCGCATCAAGAACCTGGGTATGAATCCCGAGCAGTACAAGTACTACCTTGACCTGCGCCGCTACGGTTCCTGCAAGCACGCCGGCTACGGTCTGGGCTTCGAGCGCTTGGTGATGTACCTCACCGGCGTGGGCAACATCCGCGACGTCCTGCCGCACCCGCGCACCGTGGGCAACGCCGACTTCTAATCGTCGGACGCCAGCTCGCGTCGCCACACGCAAACGCTCATCGCACAAGCGTCTCTCGACATCGGTCGAGAGACGCTTTTTTTCAACAGCATCCGTCAAGCCTTTGGCAAGGTTTTGGTCAGTTGAGCAGGGCTGTTGAAAACTCGAACCGCCGTTTGCCGACGACTACCGACCGCCCAGAGCGCCCTGCGCCCCTGGGAAAACCCCGCGTCCTAGGCTCCATACCGTTGCCACCCAAAACGGAAAGGACGTGGGCACCATGACCGAAACCGCTGTTGAAACTTATGACACCACGACTAGAGGCGCCGCCTCTATGGCAGCTTATCGCGCCGTTCGTATCCTGCAACTATTAAGCGAGAACACCGGCGAGGACAAGGCCATGCTTTCCGATGAGTTGATCCGGCGCCTCACCCATCCCGACGACCCCGCCCGCATGCCCATCTCGGCGGCGCGGCGCAGCATCTACACCGCCATCTCCGCACTTCGCCATGCCGGATACGAAATTGAGTACAAGCGCGGCGTGGGGTATCGGCTCTTGACCCGTCCGCTCACCGACGAAGAGATCATCCGGCTCCACGGTATGGTCATGCGCAACCGCTCTACGCCCATCGCCATTCGAAAAAGCATGGCGCAGCACTTGGTCGCCATGGCGAGCGCCGACGTTCGCGGCTACCTCGATGCACCCGAGCCCGCTCCAAGTGCCGGCAGCAAATCCACCAAGGCCAGGCGCACGCCCGTCAAGCGCATCGACACCTGCGAGCTCATCGAGCAGGCCATCGACCACGGAACCACGGTGAGTTTTGATATTTCGAGCGTCACGGCACGTGGCGAAACCGAGGTAGCACGGATGACACTCCGCCCCTTTGCCATCAAGCAGCGAGACGGCATCTCGTATTTGCTGGGAACGGTCTATGACGTCCGAGGCGCCGATGACACGCTGCGTACCGTAGAGATCGGGCGCATGAGAAACGTCACCACGCGTCTCCTCGATGGCAAGAAGCTCTTCGCCGCCCTCGACGAGGAGGACGACGCCTCTGCCGCATAAGAACCTCCGCCGTCCATTCGACTACCCGTACCGCCCATCCGGTTCTGTATTAAAAAACCCGCCAGGTTATTGTAAAAATGGACATCCGCGCTACTATAGTTCCACTTGCACTTTGTTTGAGTGCAGTGTTTCCAGCCATTTCTATACTGGGGGTAACGATATGAAGGACATCACCATCAGCCGCAGGAGCCTTCTGGTCTCTGCCGGCCTGCTCGCGCTCGCTCCGCTCGCCGGATGCGGCGGCAACTCTGGTTCCGGCTCTGCTGCCGCCGGTTCCGACTACACCATCGGCGTTCTGCAGCTCACCGAGCACTCCGCACTCGACGCCGCCAACGACGGCTTTGTCAAGGCCATCAAGAAGAGCGGCCTTAAGGTCAAGATCGACCAGAAGAACGCCCAGAACGACCAGTCCACGTGTAAGTCCATCGCCGACAAGTTCGTGGGCGATGACGTCGACCTGATCTATGCCATCGCCACGCCCGCCGCGCAGGCTGCCGCCGGCGCCACGGCCGACATCCCCATCGTGGGCTGCGCCATCACCGACTACGCCGCCTCGGGCCTGGTCCAGGACAACGACAAGCCCGGCACCAACGTCACGGGCGCCTCCGACCTCACCCCGGTCGCCGAGCAGCTCGAGATGATGCAGAAGGTCCTGCCCGACGTTAAGAAGGTCGGCTTGCTCTACTGCACCGCCGAGTCCAACTCCGACGTCCAGATCAAGGCCGCCAAGAAGGAACTCGACAAGCTGGGCCTGGAGTACACTGACTTCACCGTCTCGAGCTCCAATGAGATCCAGTCCGTCGTCGAGTCCGCCGTGGGCAAGGTCGACGCGCTGTACTCCCCCACCGATAACACCATCGCCGCGGGCGCCTCGCAGGTGGGCCAGATCTGCAAGGAGAACAAGCTTCCCTTCGTGACCGGCGAGGAGGGCATGTGCAAGGCCGGTGGCCTGTTCACCCTCTCCATCAACTACGAGGACCTGGGCTACGCCGCGGGCGAGATGGCCGTCAAGATTCTGAAGGGCGAGGCCAAGCCCGAGGATATGCCGATCAAGCACCTCTCGAGCAAGGACCTGGTCGTCGTCAAGAACGACGAAATGGCCGAGGCCCTGGGCATCGACCTTTCCGCCCTGGACGCGTAATGCCATACGCGGCATGCGTCTAGAGCCCGTGCTCGCGCTTTAGCCGCGTTATTCAATATCTGAGCCACAGGGGCGGGCGCTGTAGACCGGCGTCCGCCCTGCTTGTTTCAGGTAAAACAAAACGTCTGTCCGTAACTCTTCTATGCATTGTTACCGCTATTATGGAAAATCACGTGTCCACCCTATTCTAGGAGGTATGAAGCATGCTCATTGCATTGCAGGGCGCCGTTTCGCAGGGCGTCCTCTGGGGCATTATGGTGCTTGGCGTGTTTATCACGTTCCGCCTGCTCGACATTCCCGATATGACCTGCGACGGCAGCTTTGCCCTCGGCGGCTGCGTCTGCGCTGTGCTCATCGTCAATAACAACGTCGACCCGCTGCTCGCCGTGCTGGCCGGCATGTGCGCCGGCGCCATCGCGGGCGCCGTCACGGGCATTTTGACCACCGTCTTTGAGATTCCTGCGATCCTCGCCGGAATCCTCACCCAGATCAGCCTGTGGTCCATCAACCTGCGCATCATGGGCAAGTCCAATACGCCCATTCTTGCCAAGGGCACCGTGTTCTCGGCCGTCAGCAATATGACCGGTCTGCCGCAGTCCACCGTTGCCATCATCTTGGGCATCCTGCTCGCCGTGGCTATCGTTGCCATCCTGTATTGGTTCTTTGGCACCGAGATCGGCTCGGCGCTGCGAGCCACCGGCAACAACGAGTACATGATCCGCGCTCTGGGCGTCAACACCAACTCCACCAAGATGATCGCCCTCGTGCTCTCCAACGCCCTCATCGGCCTTTCGGGCGCACTCATCTGCCAGAGCCAGAAGTATGCCGACATTGGCATGGGCACCGGCGCCATCGTTATCGGTCTTGCCGCCATTGTTATCGGCGAGGTGCTCGGCCGTCTGCTGCCCGGCGGCCTCACGCAGTTTAGCGTCCGTCTTGCCTCCGCCGTCTTTGGCTCCGTGGTGTACTTCCTTATCCGCGCCATCGTGCTGCAGTTGGGCATGGACGCCAACGACATGAAGCTGCTCTCCGCCGTGATCGTCGCCGTGGCCCTGTGCGTGCCCGTGGTTTGGGAGCGCTATAAGCTCCGCAGCTCCTACACGAAGGGGGATGAGGCAGATGCTTAAGCTCTCGCACGTCAAAAAGACCTTTAACAAGGGCACCGTCACCGAGAAGCGCGCGCTCACCGGCGTCGACCTCACCCTGAATGACAGCGACTTTGTAACCGTGATTGGCGGCAACGGCGCCGGCAAGTCCACGCTGCTCAACATGATCGCCGGCGTATATCCGCTCGATTCGGGCGTTATCGAGCTCGACGGCAACGATATCTCGCGTCTGAGCGAGTCGCAGCGTGCCAAGTACCTGGGCCGCGTGTTCCAGGACCCCATGCGCGGCACCGCAGCCGACATGCAGATTGCCGAGAACCTGGCCCTCGCCAAGCGTCGCGGCCAGCGTCGCGGCCTTTCGTGGGGCGTCACCAAGGCCGAGAAAGATGAGTACGTTGAGCTGCTCAAGCGCCTGGACCTTGGTCTGGACACGCGTCTCAACGCCAAGGTCGGCCTGCTCTCGGGCGGACAGCGCCAGGCACTCACCCTGTTGATGGCCACGCTCACCAGGCCGCGCCTGCTGCTGCTCGACGAGCACACCGCGGCCCTCGACCCCAAGACGGCCTCTAAGGTGCTCAACCTGACCGAGGAGATCGTCGACGAGAACCACCTGACCACGCTCATGGTCACGCACAACATGAACGACGCCATCCGTCTGGGCAACCGTCTGATCATGATGCACGAAGGCCACGTGATCTACGACGTGGCAGGCGATGAGAAGAAGTCGCTCACCGTAGCCGACCTGCTGCAGAAATTCGAGGAGGTCTCGGGCGGCGAGCTCGCCAACGACCGCATGCTGCTAAGCTAAACCTACCAAAAAGGGACAGGTTTATTTTGGCAGGTTTTATCTGCGCAAACGTCAAAACCGCCGCTAAGGGACAGGCGCCCTTGCGGCGGTTTTCGCATATTATGTCGATAATCCAGCGTCAGCAGGAACTACTGGTTAAGGGCTAAGGAAACTGCCACGAGAAGCTCTCTTCCCCGTCTCGCCTTGACCGCCGCACTCCTTGCCGGCGTGCTCGCCGGCGCCCCAGCTTACGCCACCGCGGCCACCCCATCTCAAGTTATCGGCCCGTCCGATGTGATCGGACGGGCTTCTTGGTGGGTATCATGGTTGGACGATCATTAGGAGGTTTCCCTACATGGAATTGTTTGAGCCAATTCTTCATTTCTTTGCACAACGATGGGTCCACAACATCATCTGGGCCGTCATCTTGGCGATAGGCACCGCCGTCGCCGCCAAGGTCGTATCCAAGACCCTGAACCATCTGCTTAACCGAGACGATAACCCGCTTCCGGCATCAAGTATCTTCATCAACATCGCGCGCGCCATCATCTGGATGATTGGCGGCAGCTTTATCCTCGACAACTGCTTTGGCATTAACGCAAACGCCCTCGTCGCTGCTCTTGGCGTCGGCGGCATCGCCATCTCGCTCGGCTTTCAGGACACGCTGTCAAACCTTATCGGTGGCATGCAGGTGACCTTTATGGGCATCATCAAGCCCGGCGACAATATCGAGGTCGGCGGCGTGTCGGGCGTGGTCCAAGACATCACCTGGCGCCACACGACCATCGAGGACGCCTCCGGGCAGACCATCATCGTTCCCAACTCAAATATCTCCAAGAACACGCTCGTGCATTTGATGCCCTTTGGGCGCGTGGCCGTCCCCGTCGCGGTCAAGGACACGTCCAAGTGGGCTTCACTGGACGCGCTGGCAGATGAGTTCACCGACGCTACCAAGGCCGCCGTGCTTCCCATCTCGGGCTTTGACAAGGAGCCGTATGTGCTCTTTAGCGAGATCGGCGACTTTGGCATCAAGGGCAAGATCATCTTTATCGTCAGCGATGACAGCACCACCTTTACGGCAGCCGACGCCTGCATCCGCGCCATCGCCCCCATCATCGCCTAAAACCACCACAAAGGGGACAGGCACCTTTGTGGTGGTTTCGCATCGTGGTACCATGGTTCATATCGTTGTTTAAACGACTAAGGGAGTAGACACCATGGAAGAGGCCTATCGTCAAGCACGCAAGCGCGGCGAGCAGGGACGCCGTCGCGCCATCAGCCAAAGCGAGCACCCGTACCTTACGGACCTCGACGGCCTCGTTGCCCAGCTCCCCTTAGGTCAGCGAGAGAGCGTCGGCCTGAGGGACATTCCGCTCGAAATGGTCGTCGGCACGGTCACCAAAGGCCGTCAGTCTGCCTTTTCGTGTAACTTTATGCCCCTGCTGCCGTTTAACACCGAGTTCGCCCGCAAGTGGTCCAACCTCTACGACATCCAGGTGACCGAGGGCTATCGCGACCCCATCATCGTCACCGAGTTCATGCATCGGTTCTACGTCCAGGAGGGCAACAAACGCGTCAGCGTCCTCAAATTCCTGGACGCCCCGACGGTTTCGGCCAAGGTCAGCCGCCTCTACCCCGGCAAATGGGATTCCGTCGAAAGCCGCCTGTACGGCGAGTTCTGCTCGTTTTGGCGCGTCTGCCCCCTATACGAGATCGAGTTCTCGCGTGAGGGAAGCTACGAGACGCTCGCCAAGATGCTCGGTCAGAACCTTATCGAAAAATGGCCGCAGAAAAAGGTCGACTACCTGCGCCACACCTTCTTGCTCTTTAAGCGCGCCTACCTTCGCGCCGGCGGCGACCATCTGGACATTACACCCGCCGATGCCATGCTCGTATACCTCAATGTGTACAACCAAGACCGTCTGCTGGACACGCCGACGGACATCGTCGTAAACCGCCTGTGCAAGATTTGGCGCGAGTTGGTCATTGCCGGCAAAAATGACGAGGACAAGGTCGATCTTGTCGAGGCACCGAGCGTCGATGAGGAGGAGTCACCCTCCAAGTCCACCTCCGGCGTGCTCAACTTCTTTATGGGCAAGACCGTTTATTCGGCGGCCAACCCTCTGTGCATCGCCTTTATCCATGAATTCCCCTGTGCATCGTCGAGCTGGGACAGCCTGCACGACCAAGGGCGTCAGTATCTCGACGAGCACTTTGGCGGCATCGTGCGCACCGAGGCATTCGAGGACTGCCACGATCCGGACGTGTTCTACGCCGCCGTGGAGACCGCCGTCAAGCACGGGGCGAAGGCCATCTTCTCGACTTCACACCGCCTGATGGAATATACGCTCAGGGCCGCCGTTGAGTATCCCCAGGCGCGATTCCTCAACTGCTCCATCGGCCTTCCCCACCAAAGCGTGCGTTCGTACTTTGGCAAGATGTACGAGGCCAAGTTCCTCCTGGGCGCCCTTGCCGCCAGCATGGCGGACAACCATCGCATTGGTTACCACGCATCGGTCTTCGCCTCGGGCGCACTCAGCGAAATCAACGCCTTTGCGATTGGCGCCTCGTTGCTCGATCCCCGCGCGCAGGTAATCCTCACCTGGGGCGATGTGCCCGCCGGCGGTCTTGCCGAGGCCATGTGCCGCGAAGGCGTGAGTGTTATGACCGGCGCTGACATGTCAAAGTCGCTCGAAGACCCTACGGCCTACGGACTCCACCGCCTGGTCGATGGCAAGGTTACCGGCATTGCCATGCCGGTATGGAACTGGGGCCGATACTACGAGCTTATCGTGCGCAGCTTGCTGCATGGCACGTGGGACGAGACCAGCGACGACAGCCAGGTTCGCGCCGTCAACTACTGGTATGGCATGAGCTCGGGCGTCATCGACATTCGCTACGCTCCGGGCCTGCCCTATCAGACGCGCAAGCTCGTTCAGCTGCTCCGCAACGGCATTGTCGAGGGCTCCATCAATCCATTTGGCGGCGAGCTCCATAGCCAAGACGGCGTGGTGCAGATCGAGGGCTTTCCTCCGCTGCCGAGCACGCAAATCGTCGAGATGGACTGGCTGGCCGACAACGTGGTAGGCGCCATTCCGCAGCCCAACGATGAGCCGAAAGTCCACGCCCTATGAAAATCCTTGCCGTAGCCGATACCGAAGAACGATGCCTTTGGGAATGCTTTCGCAAGGAACGCTTTGAGGGTGTCGACCTGATTTTGTCCGCTGGCGACCTGGACCCGGACTATCTTGAGTTTTTGGTCACCGTCATCAACAAACCGCTCATCTACGTACGCGGCAACCACGATGACCGCTATGCACGTCATGCACCGGGTGGCTGCATCTGTGTCGAAGACGCCGTCTACGTGTACCGCGGCGTCCGCATTGCGGGGCTTGGCGGCTCCATGCGCTACCGAGACGGTGCCAACATGTATACCGAGCGCGAGATGACCAAGCGCATGCGCAAGCTCTCCCGAAAAGTGAGGATGGTCGGCGGCTGCGACATCTTGCTCACTCACGCGCCCGCCGCCGGAGTGGGCGATCTGGATGATCTGCCGCATCGAGGATTCGAGTGCTTTAACACGGCGCTTGAGTCCTGGGGGGCCGACTACATGGTGCACGGGCATGTGCACCAATGCTATGGTCGCGACTTTCAGCGTGAGCGTCGGCATGCATGCGGGGCAACAATCATCAACGCCTGCGGCTATACGCAGTTTGAGCTCGACCAGACGCGCTACCCCGCACGTGGCTGGCAGGCAGCCTGGCTCAATTCGCAAACCATGCGCCGCGAGCTCGAGCGCCACGAGGCAATCGAATCCTCAATCGCCAGAACACCCTGGTAACCACTTTTAAGGCTTGACGCTGCGCCGGCCCCAAGCACCCCATCTCGCCCCTCAAGCCGTCGCTCGCGTACCAAAGTACGCGTCGCTCCTCTTTCGGGGCGACCTGGGGCACTTGGAACCGGCTCGCTGCGATGCCATAACATTGACGTCTAAGTGCCCAAACCACCACAAAGGTGCCTGTCCCCTTTGGGGTGGGTTTGGCCCGAGATAGCAAGAAACCCGGTCCTGCACAAGGCAGAACCGGGTTTCTTTAGCAATGCTTGCTGTACTCAGGCAGTAACTAGCAGTTACTCAGCCAGGAAGTCACGCTGGACAGCGGGATCGACCTTGACGCCAGGGCCCATGGTGGAAGACACAGAGATGGACTTGACGTACTTACCCTTAGCAGAAGAGGGCTTGACGCGCAGAATCTCGGTGTACAGGGCAGCGTAGTTCTCGACGAGCTGCTGCTCAGAGAAGGACTTCTTGCCCAGGGGCACGTGGCAGATGCCGTAACGGTCGGCGCGGTACTCAACGCGGCCGGCCTTGAGCTCGGAGACCATCTTGGCGACGTCCATGGTCACGGTGCCGAGCTTGGGGTTCGGCATGAGGCCACGGGGACCAAGGATCTTACCGATGCGGCCAACCTTGGCCATCATGTTCGGCGTAGCGATAGCGGCGTCGAAATTGATCTCGCCCTTCTGGATCTGGGCGACGAGCTCGTCGGAACCGATGATGTCGGCGCCGGCAGCCTCGGCCTCGCGGGCCTTCTCGCCCTCGGCGAAGACGGCAACACGAACGGTCTTGCCGGTGCCGTGGGGCAGGGAGATGGAACCACGGATGTTCTGGTCAGCCTTACGAGTATCGATGCCCAGACGGAAGTGGGCCTCGACGGTCTCGTCGAACTTGGCGGTGTCGAGCTCCTTGATGAGCTTGGCAGCCTGAAGGGGGGTGTAGAGCGTGGCGCGGTCGATCTTCTCGGCAGCGGCGTTATAGCTCTTACCATGCTTAGCCATGTGCATTACCTCCTGTGGTTAAACGGGCGTGAGCCCTCCCACATCGTATCGTGTGCCCTATTGCACACATATAACGGGCGCCCCGGTCGGGGCACCCGTCATTACCTAAAGAAATCGCTACTCAGCGATGGTGACGCCCATGGAGCGGGCGGTACCGGCGATGATCTTCTTGGCGGCGTCAATGTCGTTGGCATTGAGGTCCGGCATCTTGATCTCGGCGATCTTGGTGAGCTGCTCCTGGGAGAGCTGACCAACCTTGTCGGCCTGCGGCTTAGCGGAACCAGACTTGAGGTTCAGCTCCTTCTTGATGAGGTGAGCCGCCGGCGGGGTCTTGGTGATGAAGGAGAAGGACTTGTCCTCGTAGACAGAGATCTCAACGGGGATGATGTCGCCCTTCTTGTCCTGCGTCTCGGCGTTAAAGGCCTGGCAGAACTGCATGATGTTCACGCCAGCAGCGCCCAGGGCGGGGCCGACGGGAGGAGCGGGGTTAGCTGCACCAGCAGGAATCTGGAGCTTAATGACGTTGGCAACCTTCTTCTCAGCCATGGTCATTCCTTTCGAATCACGAGTGTGAAGTACTTGCTATATCGTAAGCACGCACGTGTTAGAAGCACTCCTGAGATGAGCAGTCACAGAAGAAGCACGCTCGCGCGAACGGACGAAAACTTAAGCGATGACAGCGACCTGGTTAAAGTCGAGCTCGACCGGCGTCTCGCGGCCAAAGATCATCAGCGTGACCTTGAGCTTGCCAGCCTCGGTGTTAACCTCGGAGACCTTGCCATCAAAGTCGGTAAGCGGGCCATCGGTGACGCGGACGGACGTGCCAACCTGAATATCAACCGAGGTGCGCTTGGGCGAATCGCCCTTACCGGGACGACGAGTCATCTTGTTGTACTCGTCGCGGGAAAGCGGAGCGGGCTTACCGTTACCGCCCAGAAAACCGGTGACGCCAGGCGTGTTACGAACACACGTCCAAGCATCGTCATCCATCTCCATGCGGACCAGGACATAACCCGGGAAGATCTTGGAATCCTTGGTCTCACGCTTGCCACCCTCTTTAATCTCGGTGACACGCTCCATAGGAATCTCGATATCAAAGATACGGTCCTGCATGCCCATAGTCTCGATGCGATGCTCGAGATCGGACTTAACGCGGTTCTCGTATCCAGAGTAAGTGTGAACGACGTACCAACGCTTAGACATGGTTTAGCCCCTCAATCCAGAGAACAGAGCAAGAGCCTCGCCAAAGCCAGCATCGAGCAGAGCGATGACGACGCCGACGACGATCAGAGAAGCGCAAACGACGACCGAGTAGTTCACGAGCTCCTTCTTATCGGGCCACGTGACACGCTTCATCTCGGACTTAACCGAAGCGAAATACTTCTTGGTGCGGGCGAAGAAACCAGGCTTCTCGTTCTTCTTGGACTTCGCAGCCTTCTCGTTCTTCTTGGCAACGGCCTTCTTGGCCTCAACCTTGGAGTTGGCGGCAGCGTTGTTGGCAGGCGCCTGCTGCTGAGCCTTCTTCTTGTTCTTCTTGTTGGCCATTTGGGTTACCTCCGCGCAATGCGCTTATACATGAGTAAACCGTAAGCCCCCTAATTGGGAGCTTACGGAATAATGACTGGCACGCCAGGAAGGACTCGAACCCTCAACACTCGGTTTTGGAGACCGATGCTCTACCAATTGAACTACTGGCGTATGTGACTAGAGACTAGCGAGTCTCTTTGTGCAGCGTGTGGTGACGGCACCAGGGGCAATACTTCTTGATCTCCATACGATCAGGCATGGTCGACTTGTTCTTGGTGGTCGTATAGTTGCGGCGCTTGCACTCAGTGCACGCAAGAGTAACTAGAGTACGCATGTATCCTGAACCTTTCATTTCCGTCCCGTACGGGCACGAGTTGGTACTTTATCAGCTCTACGTAAGTGCTGTCAACGAAAACCTCGAATCAATTGGTTCTCGGTGAACCCATTCATATTTGGAACACATCAATGGAGCCAACGAGATCTAATCGACGGTGGACCCAGGACCATAATCGATCCTCTCGACACCAGCAACGGCTCAATATCCACTGCAGAAAAGAACCCGGCACCCATATAAGTGCCGGGTTCTCTAAGTCAGCTATATCAAAGAGCTAATTTACTCAATGATCGTGGAGACGATGCCCGAACCGACGGTGTGGCCACCCTCGCGGATAGCGAAGCGCAGGCCCTCCTCCATGGCGATCGGGTGGATGAGGTCGCCCTCGATGGTGATGTGGTCACCAGGCATAGCCATCTCGGTGCCCTCGGGGAGCTTGACCGTACCGGTAACGTCGGTGGTACGGAAGTAGAACTGAGGACGATAACCATCGAAGAACGGGGTGTGACGGCCGCCCTCCTCCTTGGTCAGAACGTAGATCTCGCCGGTGAACTTGGTGTGCGGGGTAACCGAACCGGGCTTGCAGAGAACCTGGCCGCGCTCGATGTCCTCGCGCTTGATGCCGCGGAGCAGCAGACCGACGTTGTCGCCAGCCTCGCAGAAGTCCATGGACTTACGGAACATCTCGATACCGGTAACGACGGTGTTCTGGGTATCCTTGATGCCGACGATCTCGACGGGCTCGTTGAGCTTGAGCTCACCGCGCTCGACACGGCCAGTAGCAACGGTACCACGGCCGGAGATGGTCATAACGTCCTCAACGGCCATCAGGAAGGGGAGGTCGTTGTTACGAGCAGGCGTCGGGATGTACTCGTCGACGGCCTTCATGAGCTCGCGGATAGCGTCCATCCACTTGGCGTCGCCCTCGAGAGCGCCCAGAGCGGAACCACGGATGACGGGGATGTCGTCGCCGGGGAAATCGTACTCGGAGAGGAGCTCACGGGTCTCCATCTCGACGAGGTCGATGAGCTCGTCATCGTCGACCATGTCGCACTTGTTCAGGAAGACGACGATGTAGGGAACGCCGACCTGACGGGCGAGCAGGATGTGCTCGCGGGTCTGAGCCATGGGGCCGTCGGTAGCAGCGATGACCAGGATAGCGCCGTCCATCTGAGCAGCGCCGGAGATCATGTTCTTGACGTAGTCAGCGTGGCCCGGGCAGTCAACGTGAGCGTAGTGACGGGCAGCAGTCTCGTACTCGACGTGGGAGACGGAGATCGTAATGCCGCGCTCGCGCTCCTCGGGAGCCTTGTCGATGTTCTCGAACGCAGTGAAGTCAGCCTTGCAGCCCTCGGTCTCGGAGAGAACCTTGGTGATGGCAGCGGTCAGCGTGGTCTTGCCGTGGTCGACGTGACCAATGGTGCCGATGTTAACATGCGGCTTAGTGCGCTCAAACTTCTCTTTGGCCATAAAGCCCTCCTCTAAACAGGTCGTCCCCGGACGGGACTTTGCCTTTATACCATAGTGGCCTCTCAACATACTATTGAGAAGCCACCGTGTTACCTATGGTAGCGGTGACTGGATTCGAACCAGTGACGCCACGGGTATGAACCGTGTGCTCTAACCAACTGAGCTACACCGCCGGATGGAGCCTGCAACCAGACTTGAACTGGTGACCTCTTCGTTACCAACGAAGTGCTCTACCGACTGAGCTATACAGGCACTTGACGGGTGGGAGCTATAGGATTCGAACCTATGTAGGCAGAGCCAACGGGTTTACAGCCCGTCCCCATTAACCACTCGGGCAAACTCCCAATCGTTCAAGTATCCGCAGGTCCTTTGGTCTTTTGGACCGCCGCCCCCGCGAACGAAGAAGATAATACGATGCCACCTTGGGGGCTGTCAACGAAAACCTCTAGATACACGGTGCCGGGCGTATCTATATACCTTTGACCTGCGGTTTTGCTGAGTTTGGATATGAAGGACGGTGAATTTGCATATAGCGGTGACATTTCCCGAGGGAACACTTTGGCGTAGTGGAGTGAGCCTGCAGAATATTACTTCGATAACGACTCATTTGCACCTATATATAGGTTGAGATCGGGCTTCCCAGACAGAATCGAGCGTGGATAATCTCCCACTTTTGGCGTGGCTTCGAGCCCAAAGTGGGAGATTATCCACGCTCAGCCTCCAGGCGGGAGATTTTCCACACTCGTATGTCCGGAAATCCTCGCTCGACCAGAATGACTGGGACCGGTCCGGCCTTTGTCTCGATCTGTAAAATCTAGAGAACATCTTCTCCCCTATCTGTTACAGATCGAGATATTACGCAGAGACCCCAACTTACGTCTCATTCTGTAACAGTAAGAACGGTTTTCAGCTTCTTCGTGTTACAGATCGAGACAAACCGAAAACGGAATGGGCGCTGACCCAATGGCACACCACCTAAAAAGAAACGGGCCCTGTCCCATAAGGAACAGAGCCCGAAACTCTCATGGAGCCAGTGACAGGAATCGAACCCGCAACCCACTGATTACAAATCAGTTGCGCTACCGTTGCGCCACACTGGCACACTTGGCGCTTTCGCGCGAAGCCTGTTAAGAATAAAGGAATTGCGGACGGGGCGCAACAGGCCCTTTGACCGACCACATCTCAAAACCCTTCGTCAGAACGAATAGTTTTATCTGTTCGCCAGAACCAAAAACTATTCGTTTTGACGAGGCCGACCTGCAACCCACTGATTACAACCAGTTAATCGGTCAATCGAGAAAGCAGCTCCCCATAGAAGGTTTACCTACCTCCCGCGGAGGGCCTTGAGCTTTGCCAGGGCCTCGGGGCTTAGACGGCTGCCCAGAGTCATCTTGATCTGCGGGGCTTCCTCGGCCTCGTGCACGTCGTTGTCGATCTGTTTGATCTCGTCCACCAGCATGCGGCTCGAGATGCGCGTAACACCCTTGCCCATGACGACGGCCTGGATCGTGCCGTCGCTCGACACCACGGAGCACGCGCGGCCTTCCTCGCGCGCCTCGATGCAGAGCTTCTGTACCACGGTATCGGCAGAGACGCCCGTCGGCGAGAACTCGATACGCACGCCGCGGGCCGGCAGGTTGGGGCGCTCGCTGGAGATATTGCCCGCGCCGTCAAACACAATCACAGCCTCGTAGCGGCCCTGGGCAAACGCCGCCACGTCGTTGATGAGTGCAGTGCGCGCCATATCGTGGACGTCGCTGGAATACGGATCGTCGGAATGGTCGTAGACGAGCTTTTCGTAGCGCGGTGTGCAGTGAATCACGTTGTAACCGTCGACCACCAGCAGCTCGGGCTTATTGGAGTGCACCGTCGAGACCGGATCGGCGATGGCCTGCGCAAACGCATTGCCGCCCACGCCATAGGTCGCGGCCGAAACGATCGGCTTGGCCGAGCCCTCGCCAAAGCGCTTGGCCTTGGACTTGGCGCGGTTCTTCTTGGACATGCGCTACTCCTCCCCCATGAGCTCGCCGGCATTGCGGCGCAGCCACTCAAAGCACAGCGCGGTGGTCGCCTGGGCAACGTTGAGACTCTCGGTCATGCCGCGCTGGGGAAGCTTAGTCAAAAAGTCGCATTTCTCAAGCACCAGGCGCGAGATGCCGTCGCCCTCGGAACCCATGACGAGCGCAACGCGGCCCTCGAAGGGAGCATCCCAGCAACTGCCTTCGGCGTGCTCGGAGGCACCGCCCACCCAAAAGCCAGCGGCCTTGAGGTCGTCGAGTGCACGGGCGATATTGGGAACCTGCGCGATAGGCAGATGCATGACGGCACCGGCAGAAGTCTTGTAGCTGCCCACGGTTACGCCGGCGGCGCGCTTGTTGGCAATGATGACGCCCGCCGCGCCCACGACCTCGGCGGAGCGCACAATGGCGCCAAAGTTGCCGTCGTCGGTCACGTGGTCGAGCACCACGACAAGTGCCGGGCCGTCGCCCGCGCGGTCGAGGATATCGGCAACATCGGCATAGGGGAAGTTGCCAACCTCGAGCGCAATGCCTTGGTGAGCGCCATGGCTCGACAGCGCATCGAGCTGCGCGCGCGGCACATACTTAATGCGGACGCCTGCAGCGTTGAGGTCGTCGACCAGGCGCGACAAGGCGGCATCGCGCTCCCCGCCCTCGGCGATGAGCGCGCACTTGACGGGAAAGCCGGTACGCAGTGCCTCGGCGGCAGCACGGCGACCTTCGATAAACTCGCCCTTGGGAGCCTGGACAGCGTCGCGGTTGCGATCGCGCTGCGGACGCGCGGCCTGGTTGCGATCGCGCTGGCCCTTGGGAGCGGCAGCGCGGTCATTACGGCGAATCGGACGCGAGCCAGAAGCGGCCTGCTTGCCGCCACGAGGCGCACGCTTGCGATTGTCGGCCATAAAGCGACCTCCTAAATACAACTATCAAACGAAACAAATAGACCGACCGCCCGAGGTGCGGCAGATTGCCTTGAAAGAGGAGGGCATAGACCTTGAGGTCATGCCCGACGATTGAAAGGCAAGGTGCCGTGGCTCGGGCGGTCGGGTGCTTGGGAAACCCGCGGGGATTAGAGAGATTTGATACGGGTGCCGGCGGCAGTATCCTCAATGGTGAGGCCCAGGTCCTTGAGCTGGTCGCGGATGGCGTCGGCCAGATCCCAGTTCTTGGCGGCACGGGCCTCGGCGCGGGCCTCGAGAATCTTGGCAGCGGCCTCGTCCACGTCGTCACCCGTGTAGGCAACCAAACCGGCGGCAACGCCCAGCAGACCCAGCGGCAGCTCGACCTTGGGCTCGGGAAGCTCGACGCCAAGCGTATCGAGCAGCTCGGCCAGCGTGTCAGCGGCGGCAAGCGCGGCGGCCTTGTCGGCAGCATCGCCCGCCTGCTCCAGGTACTGGTTGCACTCGGTCACAAAGCCAAAGACGGCACCCATGGCACCAGCGGTGTTAAAGTCGTCGTCCATGCACTCCTTAAAGGTGACACGAGTCTCGGCGGCCTTGGCGGCAAACGCCTCGGCGGCAGCCTCATCGGCGTCGGCCGTTGCGTGGTTCGCGGCCCAGCGCAGGTTCTCGACCGTACCGGCGATACGCGTGAGCGAGTTCTCGGCACCCTCCAGGCGCTCCCAAGAAAAGTCGAGCGGCGAGCGATAGCTCGTCTGCAGCATCAGCAGACGCAGAGCGGCAGCGGAGTGTTGCTCGAGGACCTCGGCCAGCGTAAAGAAGTTGCCGAGCGACTTGGACATCTTCTCGCCGTCTACCAGCAGCATGCCCGTGTGCATCCAAGTGTTGGAGAAGCCCTGGTGCCAGGCGCAGGTGGCCTGGGCGCACTCGTTCTCGTGATGCGGGAAGGCAAGGTCGGAGCCGCCGCCGTGGATATCGATCGGGGTACCCAGGTAGCGATGCACCATGGCGGCGCACTCGGTGTGCCAACCGGGACGGCCCTCGCCCCAGGGGCTCGGCCAGCTGGGCTCGCCGGGCTTGGCGGCCTTCCACAGGGCAAAGTCGAGCGGGTCGTTCTTGTCCTCGTTCTCCTCGATGCGCGCACCCACCATCAGGTCGTCGATGTTGCGGCCCGAGACCTGACCATAGTTGGGATCGCTGCGCACGGCAAAGTACACATCGCCGTTATCGGCTGCGTAAGCGTGGCCCTGCTCGATAAGCGTCTTGATCATGGCGATCATGGGGCCGATCTCCTTGGTGGCGCGGGGGCGCACATCGGGATCGAGCACGTTGGCGGCGCGCATGACGCCAATGAACTTATCCGAGAACTCCGTTGCGACCTCGGCAGCCGTACGGCCCTGCTCGTTGGCGCGCTTGATGATCTTGTCATCGACATCGGTGAGGTTCTGGGCGAACGTGACCTCGTAGCCGCTCGCGATGAGCCAGCGACGAATTACGTCAAAGCTGATGAACGTGCGGGCATTGCCGATGTGGATGTTGTCGTAGACCGTGGGGCCGCACACGTACATGCGGACCTTGCCGGACTCGATGGGCTGGAACTCTTCCTTTTTATGGGTAGCGCTGTTGTAGATACGCATTCGTTACTCCTTAACGGTTTTCTGTAGCAGGCAGACGGCCCAGGCACCGATTCCCTCGCCCTGGCCTTCCCAACCGAGCTTTTCGGTCGTGGTGGCGGCGACGCCCACGTTTTCAACGTCAACGCCCAGGGCATGGGCAAGGTTGGCGCGCATGGCATCGCGGTGCGGGGTGATCTTGGGTTGCTGACAGGCAATGGTGCAATCGGCATCGACAAACTCAAAGCCCAGCTCGCGCGC
>DBFBKG010000030.1:0-13470 GCA_048203815.1 Collinsella sp.
GTCTTATTGACAGCCTGTCAACTTGTCTGGGAGGCACTGTGACGGAAACGTTTGATATCGCGATTGTGGGCGCGGGCATCACCGGGTGCGCCATCGCGCGGCAGCTCGCGCGCTACGACTTGTCCATTTGTGTGGTCGAGGCGGCCAACGACATTGCGCTGGGCGCGTCGAAGGCCAACGGCGGCCTGGTGCACGCCGGCTACGATCCGACGCCGGGCACGGTAAAGGCACAAGTCAATGCCCGCGGCTGCGAGCTGTATGGTACTTGGGCCCAAGAGCTGGGCTTTTTGTTTTGCCGCACCGGATCCATGGTGCTGGGCTTTAACGACGAGGACCACGCGCATCTGGAGCAGTTGCGTAGCAATGGCCTTGCCAACGGCGTGCCCGAGCTGTCGATTATCGGCCCCGAGCGCATCCACGAGCTGGAGCCGCGCGCGAGTGCTAAGGCGACGTGCGCGTTGTGGTGCCCCTCGACCGGTTACGTCGACCCGTTTGAAGTGGCCATCGCGGCGCTGGAGAACGCCGTGGCCAACGGCGTGACGTTTATGCGCTCCGCGCCGGTGGAAGCCATTGAAGTTGCTGGCGGCGAGGCTACCGACGGTGCTGCGCGCTTTACGCTGGTGACGCCTGCCGGCGATGTGCGCTGCCGCTATCTGATCAACGCCGCGGGCAACGGTACCGCGGACATCTCGCATATGGCCGGCGCCGAAGAGTTTCAGATGGTCTGGCGCCAGGGAAACATCGTGGTACTGGACAAGGAGCCGCGCACGCTGATGCCGCTCTACCCCGTGCCCACGCCAGTGTCCAAGGGCGTTATCGTCACGGGCACGGTCCACGGCAACACCGTGATCACCGCAACCGCCGCCGTGCGCGAGCCGGGCGACACACAGGCCTATGCGAGCGATGTCAACGCGCTGCTGACGGGCGCACGCAAGCTGGTGCCCGATCTGGACACGCGCCGCGTGGTGCGGGCGTTTGCCGGCGGGCGTCCGGTCATTAAGGGAACGAACGACTTCTTTATTGGGCAGTCAGCCGTGGTGCCGGGACTGTTCCAGGCGGCAGGCATTCAGTCGCCGGGCGTGGCGAGCGCGCCTGCCATTGCCGAGCGCATGGAGCAGATCTTGCGCGATGCCGGTGTTGCCCTGCACGAGCGGGCCGATTGGGATCCGATTCGCTGCGCGCCGGACGACTTCGACCGTGCGCCGCTTGCGCGCAAGGAAGAGCTCATTGAGTCCGACCCTGCATGGGGGCAGATCGTCTGCCGCTGCGAGACGGTGCCCGAGGCCGAGATCGTGGCCGCGATTCGACGCCGCCCGGGTGCGGTTTCGGTCGAGGGCGTCAAACGTCGCTGTCGCGCGGGCATGGGCCGCTGCCAGAGCGGTTTTTGCCAGAGCCGCGTGCTGGCGATTCTGGCCCGGGAGCTGGGCTGCGACCCCAGCGAGGTGCTGATGGAGGATGCCGGTTCTTGGCTGGTAGAAGG
Source organism: Collinsella sp. (assembly GCA_048203815.1). Lineage (GTDB taxonomy): Bacteria > Actinomycetota > Coriobacteriia > Coriobacteriales > Coriobacteriaceae > Collinsella. The sequence continues at coordinate 1,481 of DBFBKG010000030.1, forward strand.
ACCGCTGAAGGGAGTGAGCTAGGATGACGACGCTTGATATGCGCGACGAACGCGCGGAGGCCGGAGCTGCAGCGTCAGTGTCGACGCAGGCGTTCGACGTGGTCGTTATCGGCGGCGGACCTGCCGGCATGGCGGCCGCACTTGCCGCGCATAAGGCCGGCGCGAGCGTAGCCATCGTGGAACGCGAGCAGCATCTGGGCGGAATCCTCCGCCAGTGCATTCACCCGGGTTTTGGCCTTTCGCACTTTAAGCAGGAACTCACCGGTCCCGAGTACGCGCAGCGCTTTATCGACCAGGTGCGCGCGACCAACATTGCGCTGTTCTTGGACAGCATGGTGCTTGGGATTGATTCGGGCGAGTCCACGGAAGACGCCGCGGTCCATACCGTCACGCTCATGAGCCCCACCGGAATGTTGCAGCTCACCGGGCGCGCAGTCGTCCTTGCCATGGGTTGCCGCGAGCGCACCCGCAGCGAGATCAAGATTCCCGGTAGTCGTCCCGCCGGCGTCTTTACGGCCGGCCTGGCGCAGCGATACATCAATATCGAAAATCTCAAACCCGGAACGCGCGCCGTCATTTTGGGCTCGGGCGACATCGGACTCATCATGGCACGCCGCTGCACGCTCGAGGGGATTTCGGTCGAGGGCGTATACGAACTCATGCCGTACGCCAACGGCCTGCGTCGCAATGTGAAGAACTGCCTGGACGACTTTGGCATTCCGCTGCATCTGTCCACCACCGTCACACGCGTGATCGGGCACAACCGCGTTGAGGCCGTCGAAGTGAGCCAGGTCGACGAGCACCTTGCACCCATTCCGGGAACCGAGCGCATTGTTCCGTGCGACACGCTGCTGCTTTCGGTGGGTCTGATTCCCGAGAACGAGCTTTCGGTTGCCGCGGGCGTGGAGCTGGACCCACGTACGCGCGGAGCCGTGGTGGACCAGAGTCTGCAGACGGGCGTGCCGGGCATCTTTGCCTGCGGCAACGTGCTGCACGTGCACGACCTGGCTGACAACGTGACGACCGAGTCCGAACGCGCCGGTGCGGCTGCGGCGGCATACGCGTTGGGTGTCGGCGATAGCATGGGCGCCAGCTGCGAGCTCACGATCTCCCCAGCCGGCATCGCAGGCTACGCACTGCCGGGCCGCATTACGACCGTCGGGCTCACTAAGCTCAACTTCCGTGTACGCCGCCCGGTCGATGCTGCCCGCGTGCGCATTCTCGCAAACGGCGAGGAACTGCTTGCAGGCAAGGTCCGCCCGTTTAAACCGAGCGTCATGGAAAGCTTCCCGCTGCCGGCAAAGGTGATTCAGCGCGCACTCGACCTGGGTGTTAGCGAGATTGTCCTGTCCGTCGACCCCGTTGAGAAAGCGTAAAGCCATGAGCGCAAATGTGATCGAGACGCTACAGTTCAACTGCACCACCTGCCCATCCGAATGCCTCCTGACCGTGGAGGTGGAGCGCTACGCAGACGGCGCCGCGGTAGAGGTGCGCTCCGTAACCGGAAACAGATGCCCGCGCGGTGATAAATTCGCACATCAGGAGCTCACCTGCCCCATGCGCGTGCTCACCACCACAGTGGCGGTATCCGGCGGAGACGAGGCGCTGCTACCCGTGCGCACGGCCGAAGCCATCCCGTTGGCGCTTCACGCCCAAGCCATGGACCTCATCCGCAGCCTAGTGGTCAAAGCCCCCATCCGCATGGGCGACGTAGTCCTCCCCAACCTCCTCAACACGGGCATCGACCTCATCGCCAGCATGGACATCGACCCTGCCTAGGTAGCTCATTTGGGACGGGGCTCTTTTAGCTACCCCGCCATCCATCCCGCCCCTCCTCAATTGCGGTGAAATAGTTCCTGATTTCCGCCAAAACCCCGGCATCCAGGAACTATTCCACCGCAACTTGTCCTGGGATCAGTATGTAGCTTGTGCCTACTTTGGTGCCATTTCAAAACTATGCCGGATTACGGGGCTAATTCGGAAACCCCCATCCATACCGGCAATTTTCGATTTTTTTGATAAGCCTTCTACCTGCGGTTTTAATTTCGCGATTTTTCCCATGGTCAAGCAACACAGGTCCAGCCCCGTAATCCGCCATACTTTTGAAACCAGCCCATTTGGGACGGACCTCTTATGGCTACTTTTACCTATCAGCCCGCATGTTTGACGCAGCTAAAATAGCCCCGTCCCAAATTGACTACCCCGGCATTGGGGATACCATGGTGGCACTCTAGCGAAAGGATGTTTCATGGCACATGTCGATGACCAGCGCGTGGCTCGCGTGCTCGATGCGCTCGAGGCTCAGCACCCCGGCGCGCAGCTGCTTGTGAACGACCCGTGGTCGATCTACTATCTGACCGGCTTTTATGCCGATATGTTCGAGCGTTTTTGCGGCGTGCTGCTCGCACGCGATGCCGAGCCGGTGATCTTGGTCAACGCCCTGCATCAGCTGCCCGAGTACGACAATGCCCGCGTCGCCTATCACACCGATACCGACGTCGTGACCGACACCATCGCGCGCGAGATCGATCCTGCCAAGCCTCTCGGCATCGACGCCGTTATGCGCTCCGGCTTTTTGATGCCCCTTATTGATTGTCACGCCGCGAGCGAGTTCTTCCTGGGCGACTTTGCCGTCACCGCCGCACGCACCCACAAGGATGCCGCGGAGCAGGAGCTCATGCGCATGTCCTCAGCCGCCAACGACGCCGTGATGGCCGACGCCATCAAGCTCGTTCACGAGGGCGTGACGGAGCGCGAAATTGCCGACCAGATGCTCGGCCTGTACCGCAAGCACGACTGCGAGGGCTTTAGCTTTCCTCCCATCGTGAGCTTTGGCGCCAACGCGGGCGACCCGCATCACGAGCCCGACGGCACCGTACTCAAGCGCGGCGACGTGGTGCTGTTCGACATTGGTGGGCGTCATCGCAACTACTGCTCGGACATGACACGCACATTCTTTTGGGGCGAGCCGGACGAGGAGACCGCACGCATCTACGACATCGTGCGCCGCGCCAACGAGGCCGCCGAGGCGCTCATCGCCCCGGGCGTGCGCATGTGCGACCTGGACCGCGCCGCGCGCGACGTAATCGAGGATGCGGGCTACGGACAGTACTTTACGCATCGCCTGGGCCACTCGATCGGCCTGCAGGACCACGAGCCAGGCGATGTTTCGCTCGTCAACGAGCAGGTTATCGAGCCGGGCATGACGTTCTCCATCGAGCCGGGCATCTACCTCCCCGGCCGCACCGGCGTCCGCATCGAAGACCTGGCCCTGGTTACCGAGTCCGGCGTCGAGATCCTCAACGCCTACCCCCACGACCCAGTCAGCCTAGACTAGGCACGCCACCAAAGCTCCCCTAGAAGTTGCGGTGAAATAGGGACTGTTCAAGGCTTCTAGCCCATAAAACAGTCCCTATTTCACCGCAACTGATGAGGGGATGGGTTAACGGAGCAGGCCGGCTACTTCGCCGGCCAGGGTGATGGTGCCGGCTGCTACGAAAGGTTCACCCGCGGCATCGAAGGCGGCGAGGGCCTCGGACACGCTGGGGTACACGCCCACAAGCTTGTCCGCGTCCACCAGGGCGGCGAGCTCCTCTGCCGGCAGGGCGCGATCGGAATCGGTCTGGGTTACGGCCACGCGCGGGAAGGCCGGGATCAGAACATCGACGATACCCGCCACATCCTTGTCGGCCAGCGCGGCGCACAGCAGCGTGGGGCGATTCTCCACGCACGGATCGATCCCGTCCAGTGCGCTCACAAAGTTCTCGCAGCTCTGGGGGTTATGACAGGCATCGATCAGCTTGAGCGGGTCGGTTCCCAGCACGTCAAAACGGCCCGGCGTGGGGCAGCCCATAAGCGATGTATCAAGCGTATCGTGATCGAGCTCACGGCCCAGATAACCCTCGCAGAGCATAATCGCGCACGCAGCATTCTGCGGCTGGTAGGCCGGCTTGACCATGCTCGACGTATAAATCGCGCGCGGCGTGGTGCAGCTGAACTCCACCAAATCGCCCACATGCGTCGGCACCTTGGTCGTGGAGTGGCTCACCACGAGCGGCACCACACCGCACTCACGACAACGGGCATCCATCACGCGCTGAACGCTCGCCTCGTGCGTGCCCTCACCCAAAACAACCAAGCGTCCGGGTTTGATAACCGCGGCCTTCTCCCCCGCAATGGCCTCGAGCGTGTCGCCCAAAATACGTGTATGGTCGAGGCCGATACCTGTAATAGCAACGGCGACGGGATCGGTCGCACTCGTGGCGTCCCAACGGCCGCCCATGCCAACCTCGAGCACAGCAACATCCACTGCAGCCTCGGCAAACACCACCAGTGCGGCAGCCGTCAGCAGGTCAAACGGCGTAATGGTGTACGCGCGCTCCCCCGCCGCCACACGACGAGCATTCACGCGATGCCCCGCCTCGACGGCGGCAGAAACGCCGCGGGCAAACGCCTCATCGCTCACGACACGCCCATCGACCTCCATGCGCTCGGGATAGCGCACCAACTGCGGCGACGTATACAGCGCGGTCTTTAACCCCTCACCACGAAGGATGGCAGCCGAAAAACGCGTGGTCGAAGTCTTGCCATTGGTACCGGCAACCTGAATGCAATCGAAATACTCATCCGGACGTCCCAGCTCATCAAGCATATCGACAACCGTCTCAAGCAGAGGCCCAGCATCCCCAGAAATCCGCCCCGTATCAGCAGCAAGCCCCACAGCCTCATCAAACGAAAGCAACTCAAACGAGAAAGGAACGACATACGACCCAGAACGCTTAGCCATAACCCAAAGTCTCCAATTACAGAAAAAGAGGCCCATCAAAAAGAATGAGCCCCTCGCGTTGACAAAATCAGCCTTTACCCGCTTGCAGCAAGATCAAGGCCACAACCTAGTGGCCCTACCAGGCAGCGGACGCCCCCGTAACCGCTATGGGAGCGGTTTGGGGCTTTGCTCGATACAAGTTCCGCACGAGCCGAAGGCCACTTAATGTGGCCTTCGTGCGAGCAGGACTGTTCGCAGTAGCGAGCAATGCCCCAAACCGCGTCCCCCAGTAACGCTTACGAGAAGTCAGCAACCTGAGCAGTCAGCGCCGCCAGGATCTCCTTGAGCTCAGCTGCACGGCCCCTCTTCTTCTGGACCACCGCGGGCGCGGCCTTGGCCACAAAGCCCTCATTGGCCAGCGTCTTCTCGCAGCCGGCGAGCTCCTTCTGGGCCGCGGCGATCTCCTTCTCCAGGCGTGCCTTCTCGGCCGAAAGGTCAACCTTGCCCTCGAGCACCACAAAGACCTCGACGCCGCTGTCAACAACGGCGATGCTCGCGGCCGGCTTCTCAACGTCGGTGCCCATAACCAGCGAAGCCGTGTTCGCAAGCGGCTCGATGGTCGAACGCAGGCTCTCGAGCTTCTCGATGTCCTCGGCACCGGCGCGCACGACCACGTCGAGCTCGGCCTTGGGGCTCAAGCGATAACGCGAACGCGTGGCGCGGGCGGCGGAAACGACGGTGCGGCACAGCTCAAAGGCGCGCTCGGCGTCCTCGTCGACGTACTTGGCGTAGTCGGCGGGCTCAGGCCACTTGGCGATCATGAGCGCGTCGGCGCGGTCGACGTTGCCCTCGGCGTCCAGATCGAGCACGCTCGCCGGCATGTTGTCCCAGATCTCCTCGGTGACAAATGGCATAAGTGGGTGCATCAGGCGAATGGAGGTGTCGAGCACAAAAATCAGGTTGCGCTGCGCCTGCAGACGGCCCTCGCCTTTCAGGCGGGCCTTGGTGACCTCGACGTACCAGTCGCAGACCTCGTTCCAGAAGAACTGCTGCACGCCGCGGGCCATGTCGCCAAAGGTGTAGTTCTCGATACCCTCGGTGACCATCTTCACGGCCTTGGCCAGGCGGCTGAACATCCAGGCGTCGGCCGGCGTCTCCACGACAGGCTCGCCGGGCGTGGAGCCCTCCATGTTCATGAGCAGGAAGCGGCTAGCGTTCCAGATCTTGGTCACAAAGCTCTTGGCCTGGTCGGTACGCGGGCTGTCGATGAGCTTCTTGGTCTTCTTGTCGATGTTCGCGTCGAACTTAACATCCTGGTTGTTGGTGCACAGCGTGAGCAGGTTGTAGCGCATGGCGTCGGCGCCGTACATGCCAATGAGATCCATGGGGTCAACGCCGTTGCCCTTGGACTTGGACATGCGGCTGCCGTCCTTGGCCAGAATCGTCGGGTAGATGACGACGTCCTTAAACGGAACCTCGTCCAGGAAGTACAGCGAGCTCATGACCATGCGGGCGACCCACAGCGCGATGATGTCGCGCGCGGTGACCAGCGCCGTCGTGGGGTGATGGCCCTCGAGCAGCTCCGGCTTTTGCGGCCAGCCCTGCGTGGCAAAGGTCCACAGCTGCGAGCTGAACCAAGTGTCCAGCACGTTCTCGTCCTGATGCACGTGATGGCCGCCGCACTTGGGGCACACGTCGGTGTCCTCGGTAAGGGCGTCCTCCCAGCCGCAGTCCTCGCAGTAGAACACGGGAATGCGGTGGCCCCACCACAGCTGGCGGCTGATGCACCAGTCCTTAAGGTTCTCCATCCAGGTGGTGTAGGTCTGCGTCCAGCGCGCGGGGTGGAAAGTGACCTTGCCGGAGTTGACGGCGTCGAGCGCCGGCCCCTTGAGCTTGTCGACGGCGACGAACCACTGCTCGGACAGCCACGGCTCCAGGGCGGCGTCGCAGCGGTAGCAGTGCATGACGGAGTGGTCGTGGTCCTCGACGTGATCGAGCAGGTCATGCTCCTCAAACCACTTGATGACGGCCTCGCGGCACTCCTCGCGGGTCATGCCGGTGAACTCGCCGTAGCCCTCGACGACCACCGCGTGCTCGTCGAAGATATTGATCTGCGGCAGGTCGTGAGCCTGACCCATGGCGTAGTCGTTGGGGTCGTGGGCTGGGGTGACCTTGACAAAGCCGGAACCAAAGTTGGCGTCGACATGCCAATCCTCAAAGATGGGGATCTCGCGGTCGACGATGGGGAGCTTGACGGTCTTGCCCACGAAGGCGGCCTTCTCGGGGTCCTTCGGGGAGACAGCGACGCCCGTGTCGCCGAGCATGGTCTCGGGGCGCGTGGTGGCGACGACGATGTAGTCCTGGCCGTTGACCGGCTCGGTCAGCGGGTAGCGCAGGTGCCACAGGTGGCCCTTCTCGTCCTTGTACTCGGCCTCGTCGTCCGAGATGGCAGTGGTGCAATTGGGACACCAGTTGACGATGCGCTTGCCACGATAGATCAGACCGTCGTGGTACCAGTCGCAGAAGACCTTGCGCACGGCCTGCGCGTAGTCCTCGTCCATGGTGAAGCGCTCGTTATCGAAGTCGATGGAGCAGCCCATGCGCTTGATCTGCTCGACGATGATGCCACCGTACTCGTGGGTCCAATCCCAGCAGGCGTCGACAAATTTGTCGCGGCCGATCTCCAGGCGGCTAATGCCCTCGCTCTTGAGCTTCTTGTCAACCTTGGTCTGCGTCGCGATACCGGCGTGGTCGGTGCCCAGCACCCAGCGCGTGGACTTGCCGCGCATGCGAGCCATACGGATGATGGCGTCCTGGATGGAGTCGTCGGTGGCGTGACCCATGTGGAGCTTGCCGGTCACGTTGGGAGGCGGAATGGTGACGGTGCAGTCGCCCACGCCCTCACGGCGCTTGTAGTAGCCGCCGTCGAGCCACTTCTGCAGGATCGCCGGCTCGTTGGTCGACGGATCGTAATTCTTGGGCATCTCTTCCATATATCTCTCCCTGTCCCGCCGGGGAGGAATGCAGGCCCGCTAGGGCCTACATTCCTCCCCTTAGGTATCGATTACTTCAGTCTGAATGACTTCGCTGAGGCTTAAACAAACACACAGAATAACACAGGTAGTTGGGGTTATTGCGCATATATAAAATAGCCTCCGACCGCGGGTGGTCGGAGGCTATTTGCAAACACGTTTTAGGCAGGTCTAGCCGTAGATGCGCTGTGGCTGCTCTTCGCCCTTTACGGAGGCTTCGGTTACGACAACCTTGGCAACGCCCTCCTCGCTGGGGAGGTCGAACATCGTCTGCTGCAGCACGTCCTCGCAGATGGCGCGCAGACCGCGGGCGCCGGTCTTGCGGGCAAGCGCCATGCGGGCGATCTCGTGCAGGGCGGCGTTCTCAAACTCAAGCTCAACGTCCTCGAGCTGGAACATCTTGCGGTATTGACGCACCACGGCGTTCTTGGGCTCGGTCAGGATCGACACCAGGTCGTCCTCGTCGAGCGCCTGCGTCTGGGTGACGACGGGCGTACGGCCCACGAACTCGGGGATCATGCCAAAAGCGTTGAGGTCCTGCGGGAGCACCTGACGCAGCAGGTCGTTCTCGTCGACCGAGGTGGGGCCGGCGATCTCGGAGTTAAAGCCCACGCCCTTGTTGCCCACGCGATCGGCAATGATCTGATCCAGACCCACAAAGGCACCGCCGCAGATAAACAGGATGTTGGTCGTGTCGATCTGTAGCAGCTCCTGCTGGGGATGCTTGCGGCCGCCGGTGGGCGGAACGCTGGCAACCGTGCCCTCAAGAATCTTAAGCAGTGCCTGCTGAACGCCCTCGCCCGAAACATCACGGGTGATGGAGAGGTTCTCGGCCTTGCGTGCGATCTTGTCAATCTCATCCACGTAGATGATGCCAACCTGTGCGCGCTCGATATCGCCATCGGCGGCGTTGATGAGCTTGAGCAGGATATTCTCCACGTCCTCGCCCACGTAACCGGCCTCGGTGAGCGCAGTGGCGTCGGCGATGGCAAACGGCACCTCGAGGATGCGCGCGAGCGTCTGGGCCAGCAGGGTCTTACCGGTACCAGTGGGGCCGAGCAGCAGAATATTAGACTTGGCGAGCTCCACCTCGTCCATATCGTCATCAAACTGGGCGCCCATGCCCGATGCCTCGTCAAGGGCGGACACCGCGGCGCCGCCCTCGATCACGCGACGGTAGTGGTTGTACACGGCCACCGACATGGCGCGTTTGGCGTCCTCCTGGCCCATAACATAGGCCGAAAGCTCGTCATAGATCTCGTGCGGCGTCGGCACGTGCGTGATGACCTGACGGTCGTCCTCGAGCTCAAAGCCCTCGGCCTCGGGGTCAACGGCGGGCTGGGACGCAGCCTGGCCGTGGTCGTTGAGGAAACCCGGGAGATTGCCGTTGCGGGCGGCGTCCATAAAGTCCGAAGCCAACGACTCCTCAAGGATCTCGGAGCAGGCGGCGACGCACTCGTCGCAGATAAAGATGTTGGTCGGACCCTTTACGAGACGACGGACCTGGCCCTGCTCTTTTCCGCAGAAGGAGCAGCGGATGGGGTTGCCGTTCTCGTCAAAGTTGTCCTGCATGTTACCTGCCATCCTAGGCGTCCTTCGCAGCGAGATCGCGCGAGGTGACGATACGGTCAATCAGGCCGTAGTCGAGGGCCTCGGCAGCGGTCAGGTAATTGTCGCGCTCGGTGTCGGCCTGAACCTTCTCGATCGGCTGGCCCGAGGCGTCGGACAGGATTTGGTTGAGCTCACGGCGAGTCTTCTTGATCTCCTCGGCCACGATCTCGATCTCGGTCTGCTGCCCCTGGGCACCCCCGCTGGGCTGGTGAATCATGACCTTGGAGTGCGGCAGGCAGAAGCGCTTGCCCTTGGCGCCGGCCGAAAGCAGCACGGCGGCCATGGACGCGGCCATGCCCACGCAGATGGTGGAGACCTGCGGCTTAATGAAGTTCATGGTGTCCAGAATCGCCAGGCCGGAGTAGACCTCGCCACCGGGCGAATTGATGTAGAGCGAGATATCCTTCTCGGCATCCTGGCTCTCAAGATGCAGCAGCTGGGCAACGACCAGGTTGGCGCTGACGGAGTTGATCTCCTCGCCCAAGAAGATGATGCGGTCGTTGAGCAGGCGCGAATAGATATCGTAGCTGCGCTCGCCGCGCGGCGTCTGCTCGATAACGTATGGCACGAGGGCGGAATCGAACTTAGCGATCATACGCATCTCCATTTCTCTTACGGACCAATAATGGTTCTAGACAAACGTACGGTGCCCGCATGCTATGCATTGGCTGGCACCGTACGAAGCAACCGGATAACCGGCTTATAACTTTACCCCATCACGGGCGCATCCATGCGCTCGCGGAAAAGGTGGCGAGAATTACTCAGCGTCCTTGGCGGTCTCGTCGACCTCGGTCACCTTGGCGTTCTCGACCAGGTGATCGACGGCCTTGGAGCGACGGATGGACTCGCGGACGGCAGGCATGCGGCCATCCGCGATGAACTCGGCCTTGGAAGCCTCGACGTCCTTGACGCCGGCCTTCTCGAACTCGGCGTTGATGTCGTCCTCGGTGACCTCGATCTTGAGCTCACGGGCGAGAGCGTCGAGCGCCAGGGACTCACGGGCAACGTCGTTGGCCTGCTTGTGCAGGTCGCCGATGAACTGCTCCATGGTCAGGCCGGAAGCGGGCAGCCAGGTGTCCAGGGTCATGCCGCGGGCAGCGAGGTTGGACAGGAAGTTCTGGCCGAGCTCCTCAAAGACGGACTGCTCGTAGTCGGCGTCCATCTCGTCGAGCTGCAGACGCTCGGCGAGAGCGGAGACGCAACGGTTCTCCTTCTCGGCCGGGAGGCGGGAAGCCTTGTCCTGCTCGATCTCGATCTTGATGGCGTCGCGCATAGCGTCGATGCTGTCGAAGCCAAAGTCGGACTTGACAAGCTCGTCGGTGAGCTCGGGGGTGTTGCGGACCTTGATGCCCTTGACGGTGACCTCGACGGTGTGGGTCTCGGCCTCCTCGCCCTCCTCGACCTCGTCGGTCCAGGTGACGGTCTTGACGTCGTCAACGTTGGAACCGATCAGGGCCTCGTTGAACTCCTTGGGGTTGCTGTCGCTACCGGCGATGAGCATGCGCCCCTCGGCGGCAAAGTTGTCGGCGTTCTCGACGGCCTTGAGGTCGACGGTCACATAGTCGTCAGCCTCGACGGCGCGACCCTCGACGTCCTCGAAGGTGGCACGGTAGTTGAGGAGCATCTCGACCTGGTTGTTGATCTCGGACTCGGTGACCTCCGCAGGGGGCATCTCGATCTCAACGGCGTCGAAGGAGGAGAGCTCAGCAGCAGGACGCAGGGAGAACTCGACGGTGTAGGTGTAGTCCTCGTGATCCTTGACGAGGTCGAGCTCCTTGTAGTCACCGTTCTTGGTGGGGACGATGTCCAGCTCGTTGAGGACGACGGGCTCGTTGGCGGCGATCAGGTCGTTGGTAGCCTGAGCGAGGGTAGCCTCGGCGCCAAGTGCGGAGTCGATGACCGGACGGGGAGCCTTGCCGGCGCGGAAGCCCGGGAAGCGGTACTTCTTAGCGGTGTCCTTGTAGGCCTTCTTGATCGCGGCGTCGACGTCGGCGGCCGGGATGGTGACCGTAGCGGTGAGCTTGGCGTCCTTGACGTCAGAAGCGGTGATGTTCAACACGTTCCTCCTCATACTGCCCAGCTTATCTGAGGTGCTGGTACCTTTATGCAACAAAGAGTCGCGACGGCGGGAGCCGACGCAGGTGCGTTGGTGCGGGCGAAAGGACTCGAACCTTCACGGGAATCCCACCAGAACCTAAATCTGGCGCGTCTACCAATTCCGCCACGCCCGCATGAGCGCACAGACTAGGAATGATAGCAGATACGAACGACAAGCGCACGCACACCTTTTACAGGCTCACGACCTCACCACGAGTGCAAAAGGCGGGACGAGTCGCCCCGCCCCGCCCATTACGACTTGTTCGCTGACCCGCTACTCCCCCAGCAGGGCCTTCTCGGGCGTGATCGGCAGCGAGCGAACCTGGTGTCCGGTGGCGTGCGCCACGGCCGAGGCAACGGCGGCGAGCGGCGTGTTGATGACGACCTCGCCGATCGACTTGGCGCCAAACGGGCCCGTCGGCTCGTAGCTCGGCTCAAAGGCCACGCGAATGCTGCCGATATCCAGGCGCGTGGGCAGCTTGTAG
>DBFBKG010000031.1:0-2535 GCA_048203815.1 Collinsella sp.
GTCCTGCGCAAGACGAAGGCCACATTAAGTGGCCTTCTTTGCGTGCGGAACTCATTTTGAGCAAGCACCCGCCCTGCCGGGGCTCCCGGGTTCTGCAACGACTCGGCCGTTCGGGTCAGGTGGGCTGATGAAATAGAGTGAATGAGGGTGCCGATGGCGCCCTCATTCTTTATATATGTTGGGAGCGCCAGGTGGTGGGGGTGGTGCCGGTGTGTTGCTTGAAGGCTTGGGCGAAGGCGGCCTGCTGAGGGTAGCCTAGACGCTCTGCCACCTGCGCTATCGTGAGCGCACTATCGGCCAAAAGGTCCTGTGCTCGCTCCATACGGCGTCTGCGAATGTAGGCGCCCAGGGACTCGCCAGTTTGGGCCTTAAAGGTGGCGCATAGTTTGGAGCGGCTTGTGTAGAGCCTCTCGGCCACCTCGTTGATACCCACATGTCTGCCTTTGTCGAGCGCGCACTCAATCATTGCCGTTGCTTCTTCGGCAATGGTTATGCTGACGCGTGTGTCTGCCGCCTGCCGCGCCTGCTTGTGGGCCGCGCGCGAACAGGCGAGCTCCGCGACCATGGTCTCCATGATGCCCTGCATATAGACGTGTCCGCCTACGGTGCGGGCGCGGTCCTCGTTAATCCGGCGCAGCGTGTGGCAGATGGCAGACGTCGCCTCCTCGTGCCATGGCTCGGCAAACGCCTCAAAGATTCCCGCGAACTCGGTGGGATAGCGGTGCTCCAGTTCGTCAAAATATTCAGGCAAAAAGAGCACCGAGCGCGAGTGATAGAGCTCCCCCGCAAACAGCGGGCTTAATTCCTCGCCACAGCTGTCTTGGATAAAGCTGCAAACGGCATTGTTTGGCCACGGTCCATGCAATGGTTTAAGGTTCGCGGGAGTTATGCCAGCCTCGGGCATGCATGTAAGTGTGGGCGCGCTGACCTCGCTCACGCAGGCGTATGGCTCGGGCGTGTATTCGGCCAGGTACATGTTGCGCGTCGGGGTGATGAAATGCTCCATGACGATGCAGGCAGGGGAGAGAGGCATGATCCATGCGCGGCCGTGCGCCCGGTCGTTTGCCACCTCGCCGGTAAAGACGGCGCCCTTGCCGGTAAGCTCCAGGCCAAACTGCTCAAATTGCGGTGCGTAGAGCTCGGTTATGTCGGTCGCGGCCCGATGCATTTTCAAAAGCGTCCCCTTCCTTTGCGGAAACGTCCATGCTTGGCTCGATTATGTGCCTTGGCTAACATATCAATGATAAGTTGACTACGGTTAACTCTCAAGCCGTTAGAAAGGAATCTCATGGCAAAGGGATCAAAAAGGGAAGGCGGCGGTATCGGCGAGCTGCTTGCATATGCCGGCGACCGCAAATTCCTAACGTATTTGGGCATGGCGCTCTCGGCGCTCTCGCAGCTGCTGAGCTTTGGCCCGTTCGTGTGCATTTGGCTTGTCGCGCGCGATCTGATCGCCGTGGCACCTAACTGGAGCGAAGCCTGCGACATCGCGACGTATGGCTGGTGGGCTGTGGGGTTTGCGCTGGCAAGCATCGTAGCTTATTTCGTGGGGCTCATGTGTACGCACCTGTCTGCGTTTCGCTGCGCGTCCAATATTCGCAAAACTACGAGCGAGCACCTGCTTAAGCTGCCGCTTGGCTACTTTGACACGCACGCCACCGGTGAGCTGCGCCGTATTGTAGACGGATGCGCCGCCTCCACCGAGACTTTGCTCGCACACATGCTGCCCGATATCGCAGGCGCCACCGCCATGGTCGCAGGCTTGCTCGTGCTGCTTTTCGTCCTCGATTGGCGCTTGGGGGCGGCATGCCTTATCTCGGTCGTCGTTTCGTTTGGCGCCATGGCCACCATGATGGGCGGCAAGGGCGGCGAGTTTATGAAGGCCTACATGGGAGCGCTGGTCAAGATGAACAAGACCGGCACCGAATACGTACGCGGCATCCCCGTGGTCAAGGTGTTTCAGCAGACGGTCTACTCCTTTAAGGCCTTCCACGATGCGATCGCCGAATACGCCGACATGGCACAAAACTATTCGGGCACGTTCTGCCGAGGTCCGCAGGTACTCAACCTTACCGCGCTCAATGGTCTTGTGGCATTCCTGTTGCCCGTGGCGTTGCTGTTGGCACCGGGTGAGACGGACTTCGCGCATTTTATGGTCAACTTCACGTTTTACGCGATATTTTCGGCCGTGGTGCCGACGGCCATGACCAAGCTCATGTTTGTGGGCGAGGCCTCTCAGATGAGTGCTGATTCGCTGGCTCGCATTCGAAGCGTCATGGATTCCAAGCAGCTCTCCGTGCCCGCCCAACCCAAGCACCCTGCCGGCAGCGACGTGCGATTTGAGGATGTGAGCTTTACCTACGAGGGCGCCGAAGCGCCTGCCGTCAACCATGCGAGTTTTAGCGTTTCCGCTGGTAGCACCCTCGCCCTGGTGGGTCCCTCGGGTGGCGGTAAGTCAACCTGCGCAAGCCTGATCCCGCGTTTTTGGGATGTTTCCTCGGGTCGAGTGCTCGTAGGCGGTGTGGACGTTCGCGA
>DBFBKG010000032.1:0-12955 GCA_048203815.1 Collinsella sp.
ATCTTTTCGTCGGCCTCGTGAAGACTACCCTGCTTGGCGGTGCGCATGTAGGCAATGGCGGCGATGGCACCCAAAACGATGCCAACGAGCGCTGCGATGATAGGCATGCTCACTCCTTTTTATGGATTCGTTACACAACAAAGCGAACCGTCCTTACGAACGGCTCGCGACATTTGAGTAATATGGGCGCAGCTTATGCGGGTCGGATACAGATAAACATATAAACAAACTCATCAAAGATGAGCACATATCACAAAGCAAATGACGGTGTTTATCGTACGTTGAACCGCAACAACTGTCAAATAAATGGACCCGGTACGGCGACTAAAACGCGGTGAACGGCGGGTACGCAAAACGCATGCGTCTAGCATGTGTCTAAACTGCACATTCCCCACGTTCGGCATCGAGACGCGCCTTAACGGCATCGGCGGCGATGTGGTACGAAAAGCCCTTACCCATTAAAAACCGGACGAGCTTTTCGAATCCACGTGTCTCGGGAACGCGACGCTTCGCGAGCAAAGCCGATGCGCGAACCAAGTCGTCCTCCACGGCAAAAAACTCCTCGGGATAGCCGGGGATATCATCAAGTACGACATGGCGGCGCTTGAGCTCGGTCTCAATCTTGCGCTGTCCCCAGCCGCGTCGTTTGCGTTCCTCGATAAAGTACGAGCAAAAGCGGTTCTCATCTAAAAAGCGATACTCAGTGGCACGCTCAACGGCGAATTCAATCGCGTCCGCGCGAAAACCATAGCGAGACAACTTATCACGGACCTCACCGGTGGCATGATCGCGGCGCGACAGCATCTCAGTCACCATGGTAAGCGCGCATTTACGCTCAATGAGCTGCACAGCCTCGCGAAACTCATCCCAATCGCAGGGAAGATCGGGACGATTTTTAAGAAACAGGCGCGCGACACGAACAGGAATCCAGATGGTTCGTTCAAAACCGCCCTCGAGCTCACAGTCGATATGTGCACAAGGCTTTTTTGATGCATACCCACTCGAGAACGAGGAGGCCGCCTTCTTATCGGGAAAGACGACCGTGGCCTCGGTCACCGTATACGACATGAGGGCATCCGCTACTCGTCGTCATCATCGAGCATCGCGGAGCCATCGATGGCGTAAAGCTCATCGAACTCCTCAGTTTCGGGCTGATCGGTCAGCTCGACCTCGGACGGAGCATCGTCATCGAATTCAAGGCCGCAGGCGAGGCGAACCTTATGCTCGATCTCGTCAGCACAATCGGGGTGTTCGCGCAGGAAGGCCTTGGCGGCCTCGCGACCATTACCGAGCTTGTCCTCACCGTAAGCAAACCAAGAGCCCATCTTTTTGCAGATACCGCACTCGACGGCCATGTCCAGAATCGAGCCCTCCTTAGAGATGCCCGTGCCGTACATGATGTCGAACTCGGCAGAGCGGAACGGAGCGGCCACCTTGTTCTTAACGACCTTGGCACGCACGCGATTGCCGATGACCTCGTCCTTAAGCTTAATGCTGTCGATGCGACGAATATCGATGCGCACCGACGAGAAGAACTTGAGGGCGCGGCCGCCCGTCGTAGTCTCGGGGTTACCGAACATGACGCCGATCTTCTCGCGCAGCTGGTTAATGAAGATGCAGGTCGTTTTAGATTTGGCGAGCGAGCCGGCGAGCTTACGGAGCGCCTGGCTCATCAGACGGGCTTGAAGGCCGACCGTAGTATCGCCGATCTCGCCCTCGATCTCGGCACGCGGAGTCAAAGCGGCGACAGAGTCGACGACGATGGCGTCAATGGCGCCAGAGCGCACGAGCATGTCGACGATCTCGAGCGCCTGCTCGCCCGTATCGGGCTGGGAAATGAGGACCTCATCGATGTCCACGCCGATACGCGCGGCATACGTTGGGTCGAGCGCGTGCTCGGCATCAATAAATGCCACGACGCCGCCCATAGCCTGGGCCTCTGCCAAAATCTCGAGCGAAAGCGTTGTCTTACCGGAGGACTCGGGGCCGTAAATCTCGACGATACGGCCGCGCGGCACGCCACCGATGCCCAAAGCGGCATCGAGGGCCAGGGCGCCCGTGGGAATGGCCTCGACCTCGAGCTCGGGACCACCGTCGCCGTACCTCATGATGGAACCCTGGCCGAATTTCTTCTCGATCTCGGCCTTGGTGGTGGCGATCATCTCATCGCGCTCTTTACCCGTCGTGCGAGCATGAACGGTACGTACGGGACCTGAATTCTTGGCCATGAATAGCCCTCCTCTTAACAAACTGCATCGATAATAAACGAACGGCTGTTCGTGGTCAACCGTTCAGATAAATCATATGCAGCCGACCTTTCCAAAACCCAACCAAACGCCAACCAAACACTGACCAAAAACTTGACCGCAGGCGAACCGAGCAAGGTACGATAAGGAAGAATACGCCAACTACCTGCACATAGAGTAAATTCGCCAGAGGTCCCTATCTCCACAATTAAGGGGCCCGGAGGCCCCTTAAAACACGTCTATTCCATAGAATCGAGCACGTAGACAATGCGACCCAGTGCCTCAGCGACCGCATGGGCACGGACGCATGAACGATCGCCCTCATAGTGACAACGAATGGAGTCCACGACCGGCGCTCCCCCATTGGCCGAGCGATACGCCCAGCCAATATAAAAGGTTCCAGCCGGATCGTCCTCGGTGCCTCCACCGGGGCCGGCATAGCCCGTCGCGCTCACGGCAATATCGCTCTGGTACAACTCCAGCGAACCGGCAGCCATCTCCCGCGCCGTCTGGTACGACACCGCGGTATAGCGGTCGAGCGTCTCTTGCTCAACGCCGAGCACGCGATGCTTAATCTCGTCGCAGTACGTCACCGCACCGCCGCGCAGCACCGCCGAGGCACCGGGGATATCGGCGATCGTCGAGGCGATCATGCCCGCTGTTAGAGATTCAGCCGTCGAAACCGTCACACCACGAACGCTTGTACGCTCGACGATATCGGCTGCGAGCTCTTCATTGTGCGCGGCAATCTGCTCAAATGATTTCGTCATGCCCACCAGGACCTAGACCGAAAAGACGATCTTGCGGCAGTTCCAGAAGTACTGAGCGCCCGAGATAACGGTCAGGATAACGGCCACGGCGTACAGGAAGCGTGAGACGCCATAGAGACCGAGCAACAGCTCCGCAGGCCCCAACTGGAGGCCGGCCATCGCAAAGACGCACAGATAGCCGCAGATGGAGACCATCGTGGTCGCCGTCTTGTACTTGCCGAGCTTATCGGCGGCAACGACCACACCGGCCGCACTCGCGACCATGCGCAGGGCGCTCACCAGCAGCTCGCGGAACAGGATGATGAACACGGACCACACGGTTACGGTACCAAAATCCAAGAACAGCAGCAGGGCCGAGAACACGAGCAACTTATCGGCGATGGGATCCAAGAACTTACCGAAGTCGGTGATCTCGTTGCGCGAACGAGCCAGGTAGCCATCAACCTTATCGGTGCACGACAGGATGACGTACAGAATAAAGGCGGCAGCAGCGAGCGGGCCGTCGAAGGTGCTCCAATCCGTACCGGCAACGCTCGTGTGAGACAGCGCCGACACGATCATGAACACTGGAATAAAGACGATGCGCACGCACGTCACGATGTTGGCGGGCGTCCAGACACTCGTCAATTCCTTATTGCTCTCGTTAGCCACGACGCTCTCCTACTCAACAACATGACCGATAAGCTCGTAGCAGAAGCTATCGGTAAACTCGACCGTCAGAATATCGCCCACAGATGCCTCGCTGGCATCCAGATGCACCGCACCATCGGAATCGGGCGCCTGGAACCAGGCATGTCCGATGAGCTCGGCACCGTCCTCGGTCTCCTCGATGCCGTCGACAATCACCTGGGCGCGCTCGCCCACATGGGCCGCCGTGGCGGCAAAACCGAGCGACTCGGCCAGATCCATGGCCTCCTGGGCGCGCTCGAGCTTAACCTCTTCGTCAACCTGGCCTTCCATCTTGGCGGCCAGGCTGCCCTCCTCACGCGAGTAGGCAAAGACGCTCGTGTAATCAAAGCCGACTGTGTCCATAAAGTCAATAAGATCGCGGAACTCGTCGTCGGTCTCGGTCGGGAAGCCGACCATGGCCGTAGAGCGAATCACGATACCGGGGATACGCTCGCGCAGGTCACGGAACAGGTCCTCGAGCTCCTGACGCGAACCGGATCGACGCATGGCCTTGAGGATGCGCGCGTCGCAGTGCTGCACGGGGATATCGATATAGGGCAGCACCTCGGGCGTATCGCGGATGGTCTCGATAAGCTCGTCGGTCATGCCCTCGGGCTGCAGGTAGAGTACGCGGACCCACACGTTATGAGGACGCACCGCCTCAGCAACGGCCTGCAACAGCTGCGCCAGATTGCGCGGCGAGCCCTCGGCGAGGTCCTCGTCGGCAAAGTCGGTACCCCAGATGCCCGTGTCCTGACCGATCAAAACGATCTCGCGCACGCCACCGGCGACCAGGTCGCGCACCTCGGAGATAATGCTCTCGGCATTGCGCGAGTGATAACGACCGCGGATATACGGGATCATGCAGAAGCTACAGAAGCGGTTGCAGCCATCGGAGATCTTGACGTAGGCGACAGCGCCCTCGACGGTGCGCTTGACCTGCGGAATATAGGCGGCAATCTCGCGCTCGACACCCAGAACGTCATCGATGACCGCCACGATGCCGTCTTCCTCGTCGGCCTTCACAAAGGCCGCGACCTCGGGCAGCTCGTCAGGCAAGTCGTCGCCGTAGCGTGACGGCACGCAGCCGCACATGACGATCGGGCAAGAACGAACGCCGTCCTGCACCTCGTTGGCAAGCTCGAGCGTGGTCTCGATGCTCTCGGACGTTGCAGAGGCAAGGAACGAGCACGTATTAACGATGGCGATATCGGCATCCTGCGGATCAAATGCCTCCTCGTAGCCCGCAGCGGTCAGCAGCGAACGCATACGGTCGGTATCGACCTCGTTCTTGGCGCACCCGAGGGTGATATAGAGTACGGAGCCCAACGGAGTATCCATGTTGGAGAGCAGTCCTTTCGAATGAATTAGCGGTAGTTGGTGAACTGCAGCGGCTGACCGTAGTCCTGGTCGCGCAGGAACTGGATCACGGTCTGCAGCGCATCCTTGGAAGCAGAGGAAACACGCAGTTTGTCAGCCTCAATCGTCACCTTGACCTTGAGCTTCTGATCCTTGATGTCCTTATTAATCTTCTTGGCAGTCGTCTGGTCGATACCCTCGACGATATGACCGAGCACGCGCACGGTACCGCCCGATGCAGCCTGGGGCGCATCCCAGGACACGGCCTTAAGATCGATGCCGCGCTTGATGAGCTTGGAGCTCAGGACGTCGATGATCTGCTTGGAGACAAAGTCGGCCGGGGCGTTGATCGTAAAGAGCTTATCGCCCTTCGAAAGCTCGATGGTGGCGCCGGAGTCCTTCAGGTCATAGCGCTGGGAAATCTCGCGCGTGGTCTGCTGGAAGGCATTGTCGACCTCCTGCATATTGACCTCGGACACGACGTCGAAGCTGGAATCTTTAGCCATGGTTAATCCTTTCGCTTACGAGCGGCTTAATAGCTGTCGTAAGAATAGTCGTCTGAATAGGGCGTAGTCTGCCCGTCGGTGGCGGCATCAGTGCCGTCCGTGGACTGGGCATCGGTTTCATCAGTTCCGTCGGTACTTTCGGTGCCATCGGTGCCGTCAGTGCTCTCGCCGTCCTTGGACTCGGTCGTATCCTTCTTGGGAACGGTGATCGTCACGCGTGCCACGCCCGACGTCTTAGTGTCGTAGCGGACCTTTTCGCCGTTCTTGGTAACGGTGACATCGGAAGGCTTGGACGTGGTGATCTCGATCGAGGACTCAGGCGTGTATTCCTGCTCAAAGGGGCCGGTCGCTTGGGCGCCATAGACCGACTTGCCATCAACCTTGACCTCAATCCAAGCAGTCTTGCCCTTGGCAACGGAGATCTTGACCTTTGTGACCTCGTTCTCCTCCTTCTTGGCCGTCGTCTTGGCGGCGTCCGAATCGGTGGACTCGTCCGTCGTCTCATCGGTATCTTCGTCCTCATCGACGGATTCGGTCTTCTTGGAAGACTTCTTTGTCGTTGTCTTGGTGGCAACGGGTGTCTCGGGCGTCGACTCGGGCGCCGAGGAGCCGCAGCCACGCAGGAGCACCACGATGAGCACGATCAGAAGCAGCGCCACGGCGCCGATACCGGCGTAAACGATACGAGGATCGAGACCGTTGTTCTGGGGAGCGCGCCCACCGCCGCGTCCACGATTGGAACCACCGCGACCGGTGCCTTGGGGCATACGACCGCGGTTATTGTCGGAACGTCCGCGATAACTACCCTTGCGCTGCATATTGCGCTGGCCTGAGCGGGGGGCGAGCTCGCCGCGACCCTGGTAGTTGCGCTGGCCCGAACGAGGCGCTGAGGAGCGCTGGCTATAAGGCTGTGACTGAGATCGAAGGCGAGGCGTCACCTGCGTAGTATCGGCGTCTGCATAGCCGCCGCGCGGACGGCCGGAAGAAACGCCACGGTACCCGCGATCGGAATAACCACCATCGCCGTAGCCGGCACGAGGGTCTCGTGCGACACCGCGGGCAGCGGGGAGTGCGCGCTCCTCGGGCGCCGGCGTGCTGCGAAAACGATCGCGCTGGGAACGAATCTCCTCGCTCGAGCCCGTCTCGGTAACATAACCAGCCTGTTGAGGGCGCTGGCCGTAACGCGTCGAACGCCCGCCCTGAACCATCAGGAAACGGCCGTTGTCGACCGAGGATCGCGAATTGACGTAGCCGGCGGCGTCCTGAAAATGACCGCCCTGCTGCGACGTCTCGCGCTCATATGCCATCAGATCGTCAAAATAAGCGTTGACGACCTCCCGCGGATTGAGACCCAAAAAGCGCGCATAACTCGAAATCATGCCCTGCGCATAGCCGCGCGGAGGCATCGATGCAAAATTGCCATTCTCGAAAAACTCGATGATCTGCGGCCTGATTTTGATGGTGTTGGCGACCTGCTGAATGGAAAGGCCCATTCGGCGACGCTGCTCGAGCAGCATATCACCAAAGCGTGCAGCCATCAGAATCCTCCAAACTCACGATCTTCACGTGCCATCTCGGCGTCAACGGATTCCAGCGCGGCAAGGCCTTCTTCATCCAAAAGGACCTCGCGCGGCTTGGAACCGTCGGGCGGTCCGACGACACCCTTTTCTTCCAGCATGTCCATAATACGCCCGGCGCGCGCATAGCCAACCTTCAGGCGACGCTGCAGGCCAGATGTGGAGCCCAGCTGCGATTCCACCACAATATGAGCGGCTTCCCAGATAAGCGGATCGTCGTCCTGAGGCTCGGCAACGCCGGTGCGCACGATCCCGCCGCCACCTGCCATGGACATGGAGGCAGGTGCCACAGCCGACAGAATCTCCTCATGGTAGTCGGGCTCGCTTTGCGACTTGACGAACTCGACAATCTCGTTGATCTCGTCATCCGAAACAAAGCAGCCCTGGATACGGCGGGGCTTGCCCCAGTCGACCTTTGAGAACAGCATGTCACCCAAGCCGGTGAGCTTTTCGGCACCCATCTGGTCGATGATGACGCGGGAGTCGATGCCCGTTGCGACGTTGAAGGCGATACGGTTGGTAATGTTTGCCTTGATGAGACCCGTCACCACGTTAGAGCTCGGACGCTGGGTCGCCACGATAAGGTGGATACCGGCGGCACGGCCCAGCTGGGCGATACGCACAATCGACGCCTCGACGTCCTTGCCGGCAACCATCATCAGGTCCGAAAGCTCGTCGATGATGATGACCAGGTAGGGCATCTTTTGCGGCGGGTTATCGTAATGCTCAAACTCGCCGGCGGCCTGCTTTTCGTTATAGGTCGAGATCTTGCGCACGTTCAGGCGCTCGAAGACCTTCAGGCGGCGCTCCATTTCGGACACCGCCCACTGCAAGGCGCTCGCGGCCTGCTTGGGCTCGGTCACTACGGGCACGTAAAGATGCGGCAGGCCGTTATAGCCTGCGAGCTCGACGCGCTTGGGGTCGACCATGATCAAGCGAACGTCCTCGGGGAGCGCGCGCATGAGCAGGGTCGTGATGATGGAGTTGATCATGACCGACTTACCGGAACCCGTGGTACCGGCGATCAGCAGGTGGGGCATCTTGGCGAGGTCGGCGACGACCGGCGTGCCCTCGGCGTCGCGGCCGATGGCAAGCTCAAGCGGACCGCCCTTAACATAGGGCAGCACGTCGCCCAAGTTGACGTTCTGACGCTTGCGATTGGGGATCTCGATACCCACGAGCGAGGTGCCGGGAATCGGGGCAAAGATACGCACGGACTGAGCAGCAAGCGACAGCGCGATGTCGTCCTCAAGGCTCGAAATCTTGCTCACGCGCTCACCCTCGCCGGGCTGCAGCTTAAAAGTCGTCACCGTGGGGCCGGCAATCCAGCCGACAACGCGAGCGCTACGGCCAAACTCAAGCAGCGTGGACTGCAGCGACTCGGCGGTCTGTTCCAGCTCCTTGTCCGAAGATGCGGCAGAAGCGGACTGAGGGTTTGCATGCAGGATTTCGAGCGGCGGAAGCTTAAGGCCGTCCTCTTCTTCGCCCTCGTTATCCGCGGGGGCATTGTCCGCTCCCCCATCGCTCGAAGTAGACGCCTCGGCAGCGCTCGCAACAGACGCATCGGCAACCTTGGGATGCTTGAGGAAATCAGGAATTTGAGGGGCGGCCGAGACGGGATTCACGGCAAACGGCGGCTCGGACTCGTCGACCTTGTCCGGATCGTCCTCCATCGAAAGCTGGCCGGTCACCTGGCCGCGCCTGGCATGGCGACGCGGCAGCAAGGTCGTCTTGGCAGTCTCGATCGGAGCCTCGTCGTCCTCGTCATCGCCCTCGGTAAGCTCAATCTCGCTCTCGGACCAAGACGGGTCGGGTTCACTCGTATTGAGCTTGGGAGCCGTCTTGCTCTTCTTGGCATGACGGCGCGGCAGCAGCGTCGTCTTGGCGCGCTCGGCCTCCACGGCATCGGACACGTCGACAAACGGATCCTCGTCCTCGTCGTCATCGTCCAAAACCAGGTCATCATCGTTGCCCATCACCGTGGTCACGGCCATATCGGAGCCCTTTTGACGAAGAATGCTCAGGTGCGGACGGGCAACGCCGGGCACCGACAGGGCTTCGTCGTCACCCCACGGACTCGCGTTGACGTCGGCACGACGGCGCTCGGCAAAATCGGCCGCACGGTCGCGGGCAGAGCGCAAAACGCCGCCCACCGAAAAGCCGATGATGACAAAGCCAACGACGGCCAGACCCAATAGGACCACCATTGCGATAGGCTTACCCAGGGCATTCTGCAATGCACTCGCAATAAACGCACCGATGTAGCCACCCGAGGCGGACAGGTTTTGCAGCGTGAACATAAGGTCGCACGAGTCGCTCGTACCCGGCACCATCAGCGAAAGAATGGAGACGACGGCGATAAAGACCACGGCACCGCCCGCAACAGAGCGCACGTTGAGCGGCGAATCCTCGCCTAAAAAGAGCGTGGCGGCAAACAGCAAAATGACAATCGGCAGCACGTAGGCGCCCAGACCAAAGCCCAGGTGGTAGAAACCGGCGACCGCAGCCGTAACGGGTGCGGTCGCCGGCGAAATCACGGCAATGAAGGACGCAATCGCCAAAACGGCAATGACCACGCCGGCGATATCGCGGTTGGCCGAAGGCTCGACCAGGGGCTCAAAATCGTCGAAGTCGGCCTCGTGACCTTTATTGGCACGAAGATGGGAACCGGCACCCTTAGCAGATGCCGGTTGGTTGTTGGCTTTATTGCCTTTAGCGTTTTGTGCAGATCCGCGCGCCAAACTAAACCTCCATGACGACCGGGATGATCATCGGACGAGTGCGCGTACGGCTCCAGATAAAGTTAGAGAGTGAGTCGCGCACGGCCTTGCGAATGGCATCGGAACCGCTGCTGGTGAAGCTGAACTTGCCCTTCTCGATCGTCTTCATAATGGATGCGGAGGCATCCTCGGAGAACTGATCGTCGATGGCAAAGGAGACGCCGCGGCCCGAGAACTCGATAGCCTCGATCTTCTTGTGCTTGAGCGAAACGATAGCGACAGCCGTGACCATACCGTCGTTGGCAAGCTTCTGACGATCGCGCAGGACGATGGGGTCGGTATCACCGATGCGCAGTCCGTCGACATAGACGACGCCAGACTCGACAGGCGTACCGCGCTTGACGATACCGCCACGCATCTCAAGCGTATCTCCGTTGTCGAGGATAAAGATGTGATCGTCCTTGAGGCCCATCTTGCGTGCAAGCTGAGCATGGGCGCGTAGATGCACGGCCTCGCCGTGGACCGGCATAAAGTACGTAGGCTTGGCCATGGCCATCAGGAGCTTGAGCTCCTCCTGGCTGCCGTGACCCGAGACGTGAACGAGGGCGCGGTTCTTATCCCACACGTCGCAGCCAAGCTTGGCAAGGCTGTTGACGACCTGCTGAACGGCCTTCTCGTTACCGGGGACCGGCGTTGCCGAGAGGATGACGGTATCGCCCTCGTGGATGGAGAGCGTCTTGTGCTCGCCGTTAGCCATGCGCGAAAGGGCCGACAGAGGCTCGCCCTGCGAACCGGTGCACATGACGACGATCTTGTCGTCGGGCAGGTTGTCAATATCGAAGGCATCGATGATATCGGCGTCATCGATGTTGAGATAACCGAGCTCGCGCGCCACGCGTGTGTTGGTGAGCATGGAACGACCGGTCACGACAACCTTGCGGCCGCACTTGCGGGCGGCGTCGCAGATCTGCTGCAGACGATGGATGTGGCTCGAGAACGACGCGACGAACACGCGGCCCGGAGCATTCTTGATGGCATGCAGCAGATTGGGGCCAACCTCGGCCTCGGACTTGGTAAAACCGGGGACCGTGGCGTTGGTGGAATCGGACAGCAGCAGGTCGATGCCCTGCTTGGCAAAGCGGCTGATAGCGGCATAGTCGGGCGTGACGCCGTCGATGGGCGTCTGGTCGAGCTTAAAGTCGCCGGTGTGCATAACAGTGCCCTGGTTGGTGCGGATGAACACACCCAGAGCGCCCGGGATTGAGTGCGTCATCGAGAAGAAGTCGAGCGAAATGCCACCCAGATTGACGTGGCTGCCGCCCTTGACCTCACGGAACTTGGGTGCACGAATACGAAACTCGGAGAGCTTACCCTCGATAAAGCCAAGCGTCAGCTTGCTCGAGAAGATGGGCACCTTGTTGTTGAGGTCCTGCAGCAGATACGGTAGCGAACCGGTGTGGTCCTCGTGGCCGTGAGTGACGACGATGCCGCGGAGCTTTTCCTCGTTCTCCAGAACATAGGTGTAATCCGGGAGTACCAGATCGATACCAGGCTGCGAATCGTCGGGGAACATAAGGCCAGCGTCGACGAGCACCATGTCGTCGCCGCACTCGAAGACCGTCATGTTCTTGCCGATGCCATCAAGGCCGCCGAGCGGGATGATCTTCAAGGGAGATGATTTTTTAGCTGCCATAGGTGAGTGTTGTTTCCTTTCTTCGAAACGGGTCTGAAACAACCGACGGGGCGCTTCTGGCAAACCGACCGTCGGGAACGTACAAACATGCATCACGGAGTCGACACATTAACCACAGTATGATACCCATTTGCACAACAACAGACCACCCATGCATCAAAGCCCCATCTGAACCGGTCTATCCCGCCCGGAATAGCAAAAGGGCGACCCCCGTCTGGGGTCGCCCTTGTTGAGCTGCTTATGTGCGGCTGTTACTCGGCGTCGTGGTGACGGCGGGGCTTGCGGCCTCCGTTGTCGCCGGGACGGCGCGGACGGTCGCCGCGCTCGGAGCGCTCGCGACGCGGACGCTCACGACGCTGGAAGTGCTCGCCGTCGCCCTCGGAGGCACCCTCGGCGCGAGCCGGGGCCTCGGGCTTGTCGAGACGATCGAGCGAGATCTTGCCGCGATCGTCGACCTCGATAACGACGACCTTGACCTCGTCGCCCACGTTGAGGACGTCCTCGACCTTCTCCACACGACCCTTGGCGACGCGGGAGATATGCAGCAGGCCGTCCTTACCGGGCAGCAGGTTCACGAAGGCGCCGAAGGGCTGGATGGAGACCACGCGACCGGTGTACTCCTCGCCCGGCTCGGGAACCTTGATGATGAGCTTGATGCGCTCGACGGCCTGATCGACGGATTCGCCGGTGCCGCCGACAAAGACGGTGCCGTCCTCCTGGATGTCGACCGAAGCGCCAGTCTCGTCCTGGATGCCACGGATGACCTTACCGCCGGAACCGATGACGTCGCGGATCTTATCGGTCGGAACCTGGATGGAGACGATGCGCGGAGCGGTGCTGCGCGTGGTATGACGCGGCTCGGGGATCACATCGAGCATCTTCTGCAGGATGAAGGCGCGACCCTCCTTGGCCTGCTGCAGGGCGCGGGCCAAGATGTCGAAGGTGAGGCCGGTGGCCTTGTTGTCCATCTGCAGGGCGGTGATGCCCTCGGTGGTGCCGGTGACCTTAAAGTCCATGTCACCCAGGAAGTCCTCGAGACCCTGGATGTCGGACAGGACCACGGTCTTGCCCTCCTCCTGGATCAGGCCCATGGCGATACCGGAGACCGGGCGCTTAATGGGCACGCCGCCGTCCATAAGGGCGAGCGTGGAGCCGCAGGTCGAAGCCATCGAAGAGGAGCCGTTGGACTCCATGACCTCGGAGACCACACGGATAGCGTAGGGGAACTCGTTCTCGTCGGGAAGCACCGGAAGCAGGGCGCGCTCGGCCAGGTTGCCGTGACCGATCTCGCGGCGCTTGGGGCTGCCCATGCGGCCGGTCTCGCCGGTGCAGAACGGCGGGAAGTTGTAGTGGTGCATGTAGCGCTTGCCCTCGGTGGGCTCGATGGTATCCAGACGCTGGCCCTCGTTGAGCAT
>DBFBKG010000033.1:0-12824 GCA_048203815.1 Collinsella sp.
TGGTGCTCATCGACGAGCTCGTGAATCTGTATAAGATTCCCAACGCCATCACACGCCAATACAACTACGAGAAGATCCTGACCATGTACAACGACACGCTCCAGGGCAAGGCGCAGTACCTGGGCATGATCATGGGCGGCACGCCAACCTCCATCGAAGACCGCCGCCGTGGCGTGTTCTCCTACGAGGCCCTGCGAAGTCGACTCGCTCAGGGCCGCTTTGCACGCGAGGACCTTAAGGACATGCTCGCGCCCATCATCCGCCTGCAGCCACTCACCTACGAGGAGTTGCTGGTGCTGATCGAAAAACTCATGCAGATCCATGCCGGCTACTTTGGCTGGACGCCCACGCTTACCGAGAACGACTTGGTGGACTTCCTCAAGATTGAGTTTGGCCGCGTGGGGGCCGACACACATCTGACGCCGCGTGAAGTCATTCGTGACTTTATCGAGCTGCTCGACATCCTATGCCAAAACCCCGACGCCAACGTGGCCGAGTTGCTGCAAAGCGTCGGCGGCGACGCGCTGGCGCCGGCAGCCGCAACAGACGACACCGGCACCGCGGACGACGACCGCAACTTTGCCGAATTCACCATCTAACCTGCCAAAAAGGGACAGGTTTTTTTGGTAGGTTTTATCTGGGCAAACGCCGATGTTGCAAGATATCGAACCGTTGCCCGTTGCGTTGATCAGCCCGTTGATGAGAGGAGGCCCCGTGAACGCCTTTGACCGCTACGCCCCGTTTATCCAAGACTTCATCTACTCCCACGATTGGGAGAGTCTGCGCTCCATCCAGGTTGCGGCGGCAGATGCCATCTTCAACACGCAAGACAATGTGCTCCTGACGGCATCCACGGCATCTGGCAAAACCGAGGCAGCCTTCTTTCCCATCCTGACCGAGTTTTGGGAGAACCCGCCCGCAAGCGTTGGCGCCCTCTATATTGGCCCCCTCAAGGCACTCATCAACGACCAGTTCGTTCGCCTCAACGATCTGTGCGAAGAGGCCGATATCCCCGTCTGGCACTGGCACGGCGATGTCTCGCAGTCGCACAAGGCAAAGCTCATCAAAAAGCCAAGCGGCATCCTACAGATTACGCCCGAATCACTCGAGGCACTCCTGATCCACAAGCACATGGCAATCCCGCGTATGTTCTGCGACCTGCGCTATGTGGTCATCGACGAGGTCCACTCGCTCATGCGCGGTGACCGCGGCGGGCAGACGCTCTGCCTTATCGAGCGTCTTTCGCGCATGGCGGGCGTGCGGCCCCGGCGCATTGGCCTTTCGGCCACCATCGGGGACCCGGAACGCACGGGCGCCTTCTTGTCGCAGGGGACGGGACGCGACTGCGTCATCCCCCGCTTTGAGGAGCCGCGCCGCGTGTGGCGTATCTCCATGGAGCACTTCTACAACTCGGGTCCCCAGGCGCAGCAGCGGGGATTCGAGAGTGCGGGTCCTCAAGAGGCCGAAGTGCTCGCGTGCGAGCGCATTGAGGCGACACCACCCGCGGCACTGCCGTCCGGTGTCCAAGACGTGCGCCACAGCGAACAACTCACACAGGAGGAACGCCGCCAACGTCGCGAGCAGGCACGGGGCAAGGCCGCTCCCAAAGACCGTCGCACTTCCTCGGCCCCCGAGGGCGAAGTCGACATCCCACGAGCGACCGAGCAGGCACTGCTCAACCCCACCGACACCGCACCCGACAACGCCGACCCCGGCATGGGCTACATCTTTGAACATACCCGCGGCCGCAAGTGCCTGGTCTTTGCCAACTCGCGCGAGGAGGCAGAGGCCGTGTGCTCCATGCTACGCAGCTACTGTGAAAACCGGCACGAGCCAGACCGCTTCCCTATCCATCATGGCAACCTCTCGGCATCGCTACGCGAGACCGCCGAGGAGCTCATGCGCGACGAGGAACAGGCGCAGACGACCGTCACCACCTCTACGCTGGAGCTCGGCATTGATATCGGTCGCCTGGAGCGCGCGTTCCAGATTGACGCGCCGTTTACCGTCAGCTCCTTTTTGCAGCGCATGGGGCGCACAGGCCGTCGCGACCTTCCGCCCGAGATGTGGTTTGTCATGCGCGAGGAGGAACCCGAGCCGCGCACGATGATGCCCGAGACCATTCCATGGAAGCTCCTGCAGGGCATCGCGCTCGTACAACTCTATCGCGAAGAAAAGTGGGTCGAGCCGCCCGAGCTCGATCGACTCCCCTACAGTCTGCTCTATCACCAGACCATGTCGACCCTCGCCAGCACCGGAGAGCTCACACCGGCCGAACTTGCCCAACGCGTGCTCACGCTTAGTTATTTCCACCGCGTCTCGGCCGATGACTATCGCGTACTGCTGCGTCACCTCATCAAGATCGACCACATCCAGGTCACCGAGGGCGGCGGACTCATCGTGGGTCTCGCGGGCGAGCGCATCATTAACAACTTTAAGTTCTACGCCGTGTTCCAGGAAAACGAGGAGTTCACCGTTCGCAGCGAGTCGGCCGAGTTGGGCACGATCGTCAATCCCCCACCGCCCGGTGAGCGCATCGCCATAGCCGGGCACTGCTGGATTGTCGAGGAAGTGGACTGGAAGCGTCACACCGTCTTTGCCACGCAGGTCAAGGGCCGTGTGCCGGCCTACTTTGGCGACTGCCCCGGTGACATCAACACACATGTACTCGAACGCATGCGCCAAGCGCTCAACGAGCACGCGGCGTATCCGTACCTTATGGGCAACGCACGGGCACGCCTTGCACAGGCTCGTCATACCGCCGAGATTTCGGGCGCGGGAACTAAACCGCTTATCAACCTGGGCGGCGACACCTGGGCACTCTTCCCCTGGCTGGGCAGCTACGCCTTTCTGGCGCTCGAACGTATGCTCAAGATTAAATGTGCCGCGGAGCTTGGCCTTCGCGGACTCGACCCATCACGCCCGTACTTTATGCAGTTTAAGATGAAGGCCGACGAGGAGACGTTCTTTGAGGTGCTCGCCGCCGAGGCCGAGAAGGACTTCGATCCCATCGAGCTCGTCTATCCCGGCGAGGTGCCTTACTTTGATCGTTACGATGAGTTCGTTCCCGAAGAGCTCGTGCGCAAGGGCTTTGCCGAAGGCGTGCTCGACATCGAGGGTATGAAGCAGCGCGTCCTCAGCTGGCGCGACCACGCCTAAGACCAGTCCTTTTTGGGACGGGGAGACTTACTTGTCGTGAAGGACGATGCCGAGGAAGTCGGTGTCGAAGGGCACAGCTTCGGCAAAGGCGTAGTCGCCGTCGCTGGCGATGAGCAGATAATTCTCCTCGCCGCCGAACTCTGCATCGCCACATGGGACCACCCAAGCATGGTCGAACACCTCAAGCGCCGTGGCGGCACAGTCGCGCAGGAACGTCACATCGCTCCCCTCGTCTGCGCTCACGATATTGGCCACGTAGATACCCCCGGGGTTCAGGCTGCCCCGCACCAGGCGCAGCGCCTCAACGGTCGCCAGCCCGCGCACGGGCTCGGCACCGCCAAAGCAATCGCTCACGACCACGTCGTAGCGACGATGGCCCACGCTCGTCACACCCAAATACGAGCGAGCCTCAGCGGTTATCACCCGCAGGCGATCGCCCGCCGCGCGCTCCAGCTCGTCTAGGTAGAACCAGCGGCGCGCCAGGCGCGTAATCTCGGCATCGTACTCAATGACGTCCATGCGCAAGCTCTCGTGCGACATCAGCGCGAACTTGGGATAGGCAAACCCACCGCCGCCCAGCATAAGCATACGGTCGATGCCGTGACCATAAGCGTCGCGCATCACATCCTCGGACTCAAACACGTCGTCAAACGCACGATAGTACGCAAAGACGGGCTCCGCCCAACGCTCGCCAATGTAGCTTGCGCTTTGGTAGACGCCGCCTTGCACCAACACGCGAATCTCATCGCCGCCCTCATCGTGCACGCGTTTCACACGCGCCAACCCATTGCGGGTTCGCGCAACCTGCAGACAGGCAGCACGAACAGCGACGGCGGCCGCACCAAGCGCCGCGGCTCCCAGAGCAACGCCGGCAACGACGCCGGCAGAAACACTCGGCTTGTTCATCTAGAGCTCCTTTTGCAGATAAAGGCCATGGTCATAAAAACCAAGATGGCGATAGTACTCGCGCGTACCGATCGCGCTAATCACGTTGATACGCGCATAACCCGCATCCCGGGCAATCTCGCACGCACGCTCAACGAGCAAACGCCCCAACCCGTGATGCTGCGCCGCCTGGCCTTGATCCCCCACGCGCGCCGCCATGCCATACACGTGCACCTCGCGAATCATCGCCTCGTCCGGCGCCGTCGGCAACTCATCCGCATGCGCGGCAACAAACGAATGGTCGGGCAGCGACAACCGCAAAAAGCCCGCGATTTTGCCCTGCGGCGTCATCCACTGCAAAAAACGCTCGCGCGTCACCGGCGTCTCGTACGCCACTTCCTCGTCAAGGGTCAGCTCATGCAAGTCGGCGCCCGCCGTGCTAATCTCGCGATAGCGGATCTCGCGCACCGTCGCGCCTTCCCCACGAGCCGCCAGGCGGTTCTCAACGAGCTGACGCAGGTTGGGCTTCTTGTTGCCCACCATGATGTCGTCGGAGCTAAAGTCGCGAATCATGCGGCTGATGCGGCAGAACGCCGGCGTCACCACGATGTCATCGGCCAGCACATCGAGCAGCTCTTCCTCGGTATAGGGACGCCACTCGCCACGTTCATAGCAACCCACCAGACGCGAGCCCTCGATGAGCGCACACGGGTAGACCTTGACCTCGTCGGGCATAAAGGCGCCCTCGGTCATAAAGCGCTCGTAGTCGCGTTTGTCCCCCTCCGGCGTGGCGCCCAGCAAGTTAAGCATAAAATGCGCATGGATCTTAAAGCCAAACAGGCGCGCAAGCGAAAACGCTCGCTCGATCTGCGCCACCGAAATACGACGCTCGTTGATATCGAGCAGATGCTGGTCGAGACTCTGGATACCCATCTGAATCTTGGTGCAACCCAGGCGGCGGATGAGCGTGAGGGCCTGCGGTGTTACAGCATCGGGGCGCGTCTCGATAACGAGACCCACCACGCGATGCTTCGCCGTCTCGTTGATGCGCTGCTGACGCTCAAGTTCCTCCATCGTTGCCGCCTGCCACTCGGCAACCTCGCCCCACGGCGTGCCAGGGCCGTACAGACGACGCACCGCGCGGTTGTAGCCGCCCACGCTAGCATCCACACGCCCCTGCTCGTCGGCAACGCCGGCAGCGAGCTCGGCCTCGTCGGTCGCAATACCGGCAGCCCGATAGCGCTCGCGGCGCTCCGCTACCACCGGCGGCAGGGCATCGGCAGGCGCATCGTCGAGCAGGCGCCCCGCCTCGGCACGGCTGATACCCGGACGCGCCAACATGGGATTGGCCGCCACGCCGGCCACGGCATCGTCATTGAGCGCGCGGAAGAGCTCCGACATAAACCATGTCTGATAGCCTTCCGGATAGTCGCTCCAGGTACCGCCAAGCACAATGAGCTCTATCTTGTCGGTCGCATGCCCCATCTGCGAAAGCGCGGTCAGACGAGCGCTCACCTGCAGATAAGGGTCGAAGCAGTTTTGCTCCGCACGGGCGCACGCCGGCTCGGCATGCAGATAGCTTTTAGGCATTCGCAGATCGTTGGGGCAAAACAGGCAATCGCCCGAGCACGGCCAGGGCTTGGTGATGACGGTAATGGTCGCCACGCCCGAGGCCGTGCGACGAGGCTTCATACGCAGCACCTGCAGCAGTCGACGTTCCAGCTCGGCATCGACATTCCACCCAGCCCAACGAGCCGGCTCCTCACGTTTTACCCGCTGGTAGAACGGCAGCAGACGGCGCTTGGCCAAATCGCGTTTGTCGGCACCTTCACGGCGCGCCTCGGCATGTATCAGTTTGACGAGCGCTTTGTCGTCCACGGTCTCGCCGCGACGCAGAGCCTCGAGTATGTTCAAGATAATCTGTTCCATGACCCCATTGTAAAGGCAAAGGCGCCGGAGCCCGTCACGGCTCCGGCGCCTCCATCAAACAGCGCAGCTATGGTGTATAAGTCTTCGATAACCGCCCGTCACTCTGAATCAAATGACATGTCGCCCGAACCGACCTCAAAACGATACGTGGCAGACTTGTCACCGTTATCGAATTCAAGATTCAAAATGGTCTCGCCGTCGTAGCCAAGCGGAAGGAAATCGCTCTCGAAGTCGCCGCTGCCCAAGGTGAGGCTCGCCTTAAAGCCCGTCGAGTTCGGAACCGTCATCTCCACATCGCCCGAGCCCACACTCACGTCCATCGACTTCGCGGGGGCCTGGTAAAGCTCGAACGTCACATCGCCCGAACCGACCTCAGCGCTGAGCGCATCAGTCACGCTGCCCGTAAACTCTACATCTCCCGCACCCAGGAAAAGGTCGAAACCATCACAGATGACACCGGCAATCTGCAGATCACCCGATCCCACGTGCGCGTTGACTCCCTTCAGATGTTCGGCAACACGGCGCGGCAGCTCGACCGTAACTGAGCGATCGATTGCCTTACCGTCATCACTTCCAAACTGGGCAACCTTGAGCGTCGAGTCCTCGACGGATGCGATGTTCTGCGTCGCGGCCTTGGAGGCATCCATACCATTGGCAACGCGTCCCCGCTCGATAACGTGAGCCTTGTTGCCATCAACAACCTTGACGTCCACCGTAGCCGCATCGATATCGAAATCGAGGTAGCGAAACTCATCAGCATCAAAGGTCGTACACGAAAGCTGCTGAGGCCGAGCGGAATAGTTACCGCTATCCAAGAGATCATCGTCGTCAAACATATCGTCAAAATCAGACAAATCGCCGG
This sequence comes from Collinsella sp., assembly GCA_048203815.1. Taxonomy (GTDB): domain Bacteria; phylum Actinomycetota; class Coriobacteriia; order Coriobacteriales; family Coriobacteriaceae; genus Collinsella. The sequence continues at coordinate 6,836 of DBFBKG010000033.1, forward strand.
ATAGAATAGCGGTCGTTCGCACCATATTGGAATGAGCCAATAGCCGCGAAATGCCAAAGACAAGCCCAATGATGAGTACAAACGCCCCGATACCAACGCCCAAGCGTACCTTGGATTCATGCGAAAGCTTCATCATTCATCACCCTCTTTGGCAATCGGCTCAGCGGTAGTCGCGGTAGCCACGTCAGTATCAACCGCAGCGGAAGCATTCCGAACCCTAGCCACCACCGGCGCCGGACCAACCTGGATATCCCCACGTGCCCAATCGCCATCGAGCGCACGTGCCACCCAGTGATAGATGGGAATCGTAAAGAAGATCAGTGCGGCAAAGGGGCAGGCACCAAACAGGAACATCAGCAAAAAGAACAGCAGCCAGCACACGGCCCAATACGGGAACGACTGGAACGGGCCCTTCACCGGAGTCGAGCCAACCGCGGTGCCACTCGTCGCTTGCGCCGTAGCGGCATTGGCAGCCTGCGCACTCCAACTTGCCGCTTGCGCCGCCTTGGCGGCGGCGTCACTCGCCTGTGTTGCCGCCTCGGTAGCGCGTGCCGCCGCCTCATGGGTTCGGGCACGTTCCGCCGCCTCGGCCTCGCGCTGGCGGGCGCGGTCCTCGTTCTCAAACTCGATATCGTCCTCGATCTCGTCACTCGGATTGAGCAGCTCGTCCAGGCTCACGCCATAGAGTTTGGCGAGCGAGATCAGGTTCTCGGTATCGGGCGAGCTCTCCGCGCGTTCCCATTTACTGACCGCCTGGCGCGACAGCCCCAGCTTTCGCGCCAGCCCTTCTTGGCTAAAACCCTTGCTGCGACGAAGGTCGGCGAGCCGCTGCGCAGTTTCTACATTCATGGTTCCTCCTATGTGATGCCGGCCGTGCCGCCGGACCGTTTTTGTTCTTAAGGCGCCTTGCACAGTTAAAAATCTATCCGCCACCGCCAAAAGCATGCCACCTATTCTAGTGAGTTTTTTGACAACCGGCGGTTGCGGGTGCATATGAGCTGCGGAAATGTGTCCAAACAAAGCAATGACCCGTAGCTTGGTTGTCCCCGTTGCGGCGTTAACGGTAGTATGGTCGTACTGTTTATTCCGCACCGCCAACGGAGGGAGTTCCGCGCCGTGAACCGCGATTTCGCCTCATCGCTCATCCAGCTCAATAACACGTTCTATCGCGAGCACTCCGCCTCCTTTTCCGATACGCGCCAAGCCCCGTGGCCCGGCTGGGTGCGCACCATGGACATCGCGCTCGAACAGCTCGACGTCGCCACAATCGAGCATCCCGTCCGCGTCTTCGATCTCGCCTGCGGCAACATGCGATTCGAGAACTTTGCCGCCGGCGGCGCACTTGCCGCCAAGGGCGTCGCCGGCGCAAACCCCTCGGCAGACGCCAGCTGCCCGTTTGAGTTCTATGGCGTCGACTCGTGCCAAGACCTGGCCATCGATGCACGTGGCCACGCCCTGCGCATTCCCAACCTGCACTTCCAGGAACTCGACGTGCTCGATGCCCTTATGAAGCTCAACCCCGCCGAGACACCCGACGTGCTTTTCGACGCCCCGCTCGCCGACATCTCGGTCTGTTTTGGCTTTATGCACCACGTGCCGTCGTGCGAGTACCGCGTACGCGTGCTCGACGCCCTGGTGCGGCAGACGCGCCCGGGCGGCATCATCGCCATCAGCTTTTGGGAGTTTATGAACGACGAGCGCATGGCGCGCAAGGCCGTTCGTGCCGAAGCCCGCGCCGAGCTCACCCCGCCGTTTGAGGGTTACGATTCCGCGCAGTTTGAAGCCGGCGACCACCTCATTGGCTGGCAAAACGACCGCCACGCCTACCGCTATTGCCATCACTTTGACGATCAGCAGATCACCGACCTGGTGCGCGGCGTCCGTACGTTCTACAAGAGCGGCGAGGTCCCCGTGCGCGAGCTTGAGCGTTTCCATGCCGACGGTCGCAGCGGCGAGCTCAACCGCTATGTGATTCTCAAGCGCCTGTAGGTATCGGCGACTCGCCGTCGAGCCGCATCGCATCTTTTGGGCAAGCTATGCCCGCCCTTTTCAACCCATTGACGGAACGCGTAGCTATGCGTTCCATACTTATGACCAAGGAGCCTCATGGGAGCCGTCCACGTTCGCACGCCTAAGAACTTTGTGCTCGAGGAGCGCCTGGAGCGCTACGCCGATGCGATTGAGACGAACCCCGAGGCCTATGCCGGAAATTGGCGCAAGGCCTGCGCGCCAGTTGGCAGCAAGCCCTTCGAGCACCTTCACCTGGATCTTGGCTGTGGCAAGGGAACGTACCTTGTAGAGCGCGCAGTCCGCGAGCCAAACACCCTCTTTATCGGTATGGACCAGGAGCCCATCTGCATCGCCTATGCCGCGCAGAAAATCTGCGAGCAGGAGCTGCCCAATGCGCTTGTGCTGCCCCGAGGCGCTGCATCGCTGCCGCAGCTGTTTGCCGCAGGCGAGCTCGATGCCATCACCATCAACTTTCCCACGCCGCAGCCCAAGGCCAAGTACGCCAAAAAACGACTCGTCCATGTCGAGCATTTGATGCTCTACCGCCCGCTCTTTGCAGCCGGCGCCACCGTCACACTGCGAACCGACAGCAAGCCATTGCGCGACTACGCCCTGGGGCAGTTTGCCGCGGCAGGCTACGACACGCTTTGGACAAGTGACGACGTTCGCCGCGACCATCCCGAGCATCCCGAGACCGAGTATGAGTGCCGCACGCGCGAGATGGGCGCCGCCGTCTATGGCATTTGCGCCACACCCGGCGAGAAGCCTACCGAAGAGCAACTCGTAGCAGGCCGAGCGCAGGAGCAAAGCCTTGCCTGCTACCTGCCCGATAACCTCGATGAGCTCACCTATGTACCCCTGGGCATGGAAGAAGCCGTCGAGAACTTTAAGAACCGCGCCCGCAAGGGCAAGAAGCGCCTACCGCAGGAGTCCTAGGGGCTTCTGATGGTCGCGACGTCGGCAAACAAGCGCGAATAGGCGCCAACGAACGACCCTCGAGCCTAAGTGAGTAGACTTTTTCGCAATGGCCACGCACAACCCGCATAACGAAAACTAAAACCGCAGGTAGAGCCCTTGTGCAAAAGCCATGTGCTCGCGAAATCGCAAAAAGTCTACTCACTTAGCCGGTAACCACACCAAACGGCTGGGGAGAACGCCCATTTCCTGCATTTTCTCGCGCGCTGGCACCCCGCGCCGCCGCTACGCCATAATAGTTGGCGGACAATCGCGAGAGAAAGCAACCACATGGCACAGACCACGACAGATACCGCCGCCAGCACCGTCACCGGCGCCGGAGCCGCCAGTTCATTCTCGGGCGGCACGGGAACCGAAGCCGAATTCGGCTCACTCGGTGCGCTCTCCCCCACCTGGTGGGAGCCCGAGGACGGCAGCGAGCCCGAACCGTGGCTCACGCCCGACCAGGCCTTCGAGCGCTTCTTTGAATGGACGAGCAATCGCGGTATTGAGCTGTGGGATCACCAAGAAGAGGCCCTCATGGACCTGGCTGCCGGCGATCACGTCATTTTGGGAACACCGACCGGATCGGGCAAGTCGCTTGTCGCGCTGGGCATGCTCTTTATGGGCATGGCGCAAGGCAAGCGCTGTTATTATACGGCCCCCATCAAGGCTCTGGTCAGCGAAAAGTTTTTCGACCTTGTGCAGGTGCTCGGCCGCGATAACGTCGGCATGATCACCGGCGACACGCATATCAACACCAAGGCGCCCGTCATCTGCTGCACGGCAGAGATCCTTGCCAACGATGCACTGCGCGAGGGCGAGGACGCCGACGTGGGCTGCGTGGCCATGGACGAGTTCCACTACTTTGCCGACCCCGATCGCGGTTGGGCCTGGCAGGTGCCGCTGCTCACCCTGCCCCACACGCAATTCATGCTCATGAGCGCCACGCTCGGCGATGTCACCGCGATCGCTGCCTCGCTCGAGGAACACACCGGCGCTGCTTGCGACTTGGTTGTCGACGCCCCGCGTCCTGTTCCGCTGAGCTACGACTATGTGACGACCTCCCTCGAGGGCACGGTCGAGCTCGCCATGCGCCGCGGCGAGGCCCCGCTCTATATCGTGCACTTTAGCCAGGATGCCGCCCTTGCGACGGCACAGTCACTCGCCAATTTTGGCATCGCCAGCAAGGAGCAGCGCGAGGCCATTAAGGAAGCCGCCAAGGGCACGAGCTTCTCCACGGCCTTTGGCAAGATCCTCAAGCGCTTGCTCGGCTGCGGCGTCGGCGTGCACCACGCCGGCATGCTGCCGCGCTATCGCCTACTGGTCGAGCGCCTGGCGCAGCAGGGCCTACTGCCCGTCATTTGCGGCACCGACACACTCGGCGTCGGCATCAACGTGCCCATCCACACCGTGGTCCTCACCGCGCTCACTAAGTTCGACGGCTACAAGATGCGTCGCCTGCGCGCCCGTGAGTTTCATCAGATTGCCGGTCGTGCCGGCCGCTCGGGCTTTGACACCGAGGGTATGGTCATCGCCGAGGCCCCGGAGCACGAGATCGAGAACGCCAAGCTCATGGCCAAGGCAGGCGACGACCCCAAGAAGCTCCGCAAGATTAAAAAGAAGAAGGCCCCCGAGGGTTTTGTCACCTGGAACAAGCAGACCTTTGAGCGCCTGATCGAGACGCAGCCCGAAACGCTCAAGCCGCGCCTGCGCATCACTCACTCCATGGTGATTAGCGTGGTCGAGCAGGGCGGCGACGCTCGCGCCCGCGTACACGACCTCATCGAGACAAGCCTGCAAACGCCCGAGGAAAAGGCAAAGCTCGAGGTTCGTGCCGACGAGATCTTCGCCACGCTCATCGACTCCGGCGTCGTCGTGCGCACCGAGGTGCCGCCCGCACCCGACGCTCCGGCTGACGCCGCGCCGGACATCGACTACGCACTGACGGTCGACCTGCCCGAGGACTTTGCGCTCGACCAGCCGCTCTCGCCGTTTTTGCTTGCCGCGCTGGAGCTGCTCGACCCCGAGAGTGAGACCTATACCATGGACCTCATCTCGATGGTCGAAGCTACGCTCGAGGACCCCAAGCAGGTATTGCGCGCACAGGAGCGCGCCGCACGCGACCGCGCGATGGCCGAAATGAAGGCTGACGGCGTCGAATATGAGGAACGCCTGGAGCGTATCCAGGATGTCACCTACGAAAAGCCGCTCGAGGACTTGCTCGATGCCGCCTTCGACAAGTACTGCCAGGAAGTGCCCTGGGCCAACGACTACCAGCTCTCGCCCAAGAGCGTCCTGCGCGACATGCTGGAGAGCGCGAGCGATTTTAAGGGCTATATCCAAAAGCTCGGCATCGCCCGCTCCGAGGGTATTTTGCTGCGCTACCTGGCAGAAGCCTATCGTTCGCTCGACCGCACCGTGCCCATTGAGAAGCGCGACGAGCGCCTGCGTGACATCATTTCGTGGCTCGGCTTTGTGGTGCGCTCGGTCGACTCGAGCCTGGTGGACGAGTGGGAGAACGCCGGCAATCCGGCAGCCCTCGACGCCGCGCCGCCGCAGGGCATCGACGAGGTCGTGGCGGACCGCCGCGGCTGTACGCTGTTGGTGCGCAATGCACTCTTCCGCCGCGTGGCCCTTGCAGCCCGCGGACACATGCGCGATCTGGGCGAGCTCGACGAGGACTGGGGCATGAGCGAGGTCCGCTGGCAAAAGGCCCTCGATGCCTATTATGAGCAGCACGAGGAAATTCTCACCAACGGCGACGCCCGCAGCGCCGCGATGTTTACCATCGATGAGTCCGACGAGAAAACGCAGCACGTGTGGCATGTGCACCAGATTTTTGCCGACGAGGATGGCGACCACGACTTTGGCATCATGGGCGATGTCGACCTGGACGCCACGCAAGACGGCGGCGAGGTCATCTTCAAGAACTACCGTGTCGGCTTTATCGAGGACCTGCTCGAGGACTAGCCAAGCACAATGGACAAAACGAAGCGGGGCCGCTGGCAGCATCGCCAGCGGC
>DBFBKG010000034.1:0-6448 GCA_048203815.1 Collinsella sp.
CAGACCGAGCAGGCGCTTAAGCATATCTCGCTCGGCGTGAACAGGGGAGATTTTATCGGCATTATCGGGCCTTCGGGCGCCGGTAAGTCCACACTTGCCGCCTGTCTGTCGGGCGCCGTACCTCACCACTACACCGGCGCCTTTTATGGCTCCGTGTTAGTTGACGGCCACGACACCTGCGAGGTCTCGCTCACCGACATATCGCAGATCGTCGGCAGCGTGTTGCAGGACATCGATACCCAGATGGTCGCTTCGGTCGTTGAGGACGAAATGCTCTTTGGCCTCGAGAACTTTGGCGTTCCGCACGACCAGATCGAGCAGCGCTTGAGCGAGACGCTTAAGACCGTCGGCATCAGCGACCTGCGCGACCGCGAGATCGCCACGCTTTCGGGCGGCCAAAAGCAAAAGGTTGCTATCGCCGCCATCCTCGCCATGCGTCCGCGTGTGCTCGTGCTCGACGAACCCACCGCGGCGCTCGACCCCGCCAGCTCCACGCTGGTCTTCGAGACCCTACGCGAGGCCAACCGCGCACTCGGCATCACCATCGTCGTCGTTGAGCAAAAAGTCGCCCTGCTTTCGGAGTATTGCAACCGCGTGCTCGTGCTCAATCATGGCGAAATTGCGCTACAGGGCAAGCCGCACGAGGTCTTCGCGCACACCGATGAGCTCCGAGCCATCGGCGTCGATTGCCCGCGCGTCACGCGCATTTTCAACAGCCTCGAGGCCGATGGCCTGGCCAGCGGCACTCCCTGTTTGGATGTTGATGAGGCCGAGCGCCTGATTACGGGCATCGTCGACCCCGCACGCGCAAGCAGCGACGTTCAGGCACCCGCCGGCTCACCGCACGCACCGTCGTTGCGCCCGCACGCCAAGGACGCCGAGCCCGTGCTCACCTTCGATCACGTTGAGTTTGCCTATCCCAATGGCGGCGCCGCCGTCCACGACCTCAACCTGACCCTCTATCCCGGCGAGCTCGTGGGCATCGTCGGCCAAAACGGCGCCGGCAAGACCACACTTACCAAGCTGCTCACAGGCCTGCTTAAGCCCGCCTCGGGCAGCGTGCGCGTCACGGGACTGGATACCGCAGCCGTCCCCACGAGCCGTATCGCCCGCGAGGTCGCAACGCTCTTCCAAAACCCCGACCGCCAGATCTGCAAGGACACCGTGCTCGACGAGGTCGCCTTTGGCTTGGAGCTTGCCGGCATCGACCGTGCCGAGGCACTGCGTCGCGCCCAACTCGTCATCGACCGCTTTGGCTTGCCGGCCGACGAGGCGCCCTTCTCGCTCTCGCGCGGTCAGCGCCAGATGGTAGCACTCGCCTCCGTCGTGGTCGTAGAGCCCAAAATCGTGGTGCTCGACGAGCCTACGAGCGGCCTTGACTACCGCGAGTGCATGACCGTGATGGAAACGGTGCGCACCATGGCCGAGCGCGGCTGCGCTGTAATCATGGTCTGCCACGACATGGAAGTCGTCTCCGACTTTGCCGAGCGCATCGTAGTCATGGCCGACGGCCGCATCCTCGAGCGCGGCCGCACGCACGAACTGTTCTCGAACATCGAGCTCATGCAGCGAGCCTATGTTGAGCCACCCCAGGTCATAGAGCTTTCTCGTCGCCTGACATCCTCCGTCTCTCCCGCCTTTGCACAGGTGAGCGAGGTCACCGATATCGTTCGCATTACCGAGGAGATGGTCCACCGTGGTTAACGTCATCGACTATATGCCGGGCGATACACTGCTGCACCGCTTGAACCCGGTCGTCAAATTGGGCCTTGCCGCCGCCATCATCATCGGCATCTTCCTGTCCGACACCTACGTGGCGCTGTTGGGCTTTTTGGCCCTCACCCTTGCACTGGGCGCCTACGCCGGTGTCGTCGACCGCCTGCTCGCGCTGCTCAAGCTGCTGATTCCGCTCGCGCTCATCATGCTGGTGCTTCAGCTGGCTTTTATGCGCGACGGCAACATGGTGTGGGGCTTTATCACCGACACGGGCCTCATTACCGGATCGAAGGCCTGCCTACGCCTGTTGGGCGTGGCGCTGCCACTCATCCTCATGCTTATGGTGACCAAGCTCAACGACCTCGCCAACGCTTGCGTCGAGGTGCTGCACGTGCCATATCGCTATGCCTTCACCTTTACCACGGCGCTGCGTTTTGTGCCGGTATTTGGCCAGGAAATGAACGCCATCATGGAGGCGCAGACTGCACGCGGCGTCGAATACGACACTAAGAATCCCGTCAAGAAACTCAAACTCATGCTGCCGCTGTGTGTGCCGCTGCTTATCTCGAGCGTGGGCAAGACCGATGCCACCGCGCTTGCCGCCGAGCAGCGCGGCTTCTACCTGCGCACGCGTGCGAGTTCGTATAAGCGCTACCCCATCAAAGGCCTGGATATCGCCGTACTTATCGTCAGCATCGCCCTTATCGCCATCGGCTTCCTGTTCTAGTTCACCACCGACAGCAACTGACAAACGCAAAAGGCCCCGGCTCGCATCAAACGAGCCGGGGCCTTACTGTTTTCCCAGATAAAACCTACCAAAATAAACCTGTCCCTTTTTGGCAGGTCGAGGGCTACAGGCGGTAGGGGACGCCGCAGCGAATGATGGACTCGCGCACCAGGACATCCATCGCATCGAGGGTGATCTCGGGCATCTCGCGATACTTCTGCAACACCGAAAGCTCTGTGCAGGCCAGGATGACGCGGTCGCAGCCGCTACGGGCGAACTCCCACATCACGCGGTCGAACTTATCCATATCGGGCTCGCGCCCGGCCTTCACATCGTCGTAGATGAGCGACATCACGTCGGCCTGACGCTTTTCGCTGGGATAGACGACCTCAACGCCCGCGGTCTCACATTCGCGCCCATAGACATCTGCGCCCACGGTACCGTCGGTGCCCATGATGCCGATCTTGTGCACCGGCTCGGCCGGCATGCTCAGGTTGGGGTCGAACTCGCACTCCCCCATCACCGCGCCGGCCAGAGCATAGCGCACCGACTCGCGCGGCATGTGGATAATCGGCACCTTCGTAAACGACTGGATCTGGTCGTAGAAGTAGTGTGACGTGTTGCAGGGAATCGCTATGTGCGCGCAGCCCAGCGACTCGAGCGCTTGGGCGCACTCCTTCATGGTCGCCAGCAGCTCGGCATGCTCACCGGTCTTGATGGCCAGCGTGCGGTCGGGCATGGTCGACTTGGAAAGCACCACCATGTCGATATGCTCCTGGTCGCATGTAGCCGCCGTATGACGTACCACCTGGTCGTAGTAATACGACGTGGCCTCGGCGCCCATGCCGCCGATAACTCCCAGCTTTTCCATCGCCGCCTCCTTGGTGACGCCCCGCAATTGCGCGTATCATACCCGCGCCCGCCCGATACACACCGGACGGGCGCCACACTCGTCTACTTGTAATACGTCTTGAACAGCTTATAGTGACGCAGCTTGGTGTGCCACATGCGCAACCAACGGTTAAAGACAAAGTCCCCCTTCATAAACGAAGGATCGGCGGCCTTGCCCTCCTTGGCCAGACGATGTGCCTTCGCACGCAGCTCGGGGTCCTTGACATACTTGTCAACGACGCCCATAGGAACAACCATCCACAGAGCCTCATCCTGCGCCGTCACAAATTCCGGCTCAAACGGGCGGTTATAGACGTACTCATCCACCACATATTTAGCAACGTTAAAGCCACTATTGGTGACATAGTAATTACTGCGGCCCTGACGCGTGTTGAAGTCGAAGAACTTAAACGAGCCATCGCGCTCGTCGTACTTGACGTCGAAGTTGGAGAAGCCCGTAAACTTAAGGTCCTCAAGCAACTTGCGCACGCCATCCATGAGCTCGTCGTTGGGCTCAGTGATGATGCAGGCATGGTTGCCGACACCGTGGGGCTGATGCTCCTCGAGCAGCACGTGACCCAGGCACATCATGCGAACCTTGCCGTTGCGGTCGGAATAACTGGTAAGCACGCGCATGTACTCGTCGTTGCCGGGCACGCGGTCCTGCAAGATGAGATCATCGGTGTACCCGCTGGCGTACACATCGCGAATGACTTGTTCCAGCTCGGCGCGATCGGCAATCTCGTAGGCCTTCTTCTGACCCTCGAACTCGTGCTCCCACCACATGATGCCGTCAGAGGGCTTCAGGATCATCGGAAAGGGGAAGTCGATCTGGTCGAGCACCTCGGCGGGAGCCTCACCCTGAGCGTTGAGCATCGCCATGGTAAAGGTAAACGTGTGCGGATAGGGCACACCGTGCTTCTCGCACAGCTCGTAGAAGATCTCCTTCTTCTGGCACTGCTCAAGCATGCTATAGGGCGCATAGGGCGCGATGACGTTCGAGGCAAGCTGGCCGGCGTCCTGGGCCTGCGCGGCAAGCGCGACGTAGTTGTCGCCGCAGCCCATGAGAATAATCTTCTTATCAGGATTGGCCTGTGCGACGCCGTTAACGGTCTCGATCATGACCGGCATGGTATCGATATCCACGTTGGGCGTGTAATCGATTATTTGGCTGCGATACGCAGGGCCGGTCTGGTACTTGCCAAAGACCAGGCTCTTAACCTGATACTCCTCGTAGAAAGCGCGCGCCACCGAATACGCGTTGATGTCGCCGCCGAGCAGCACGGGGATAAACTCGCGCTCTGTAAACTGCAATGCCATGGAAACTTCCTATCTAGAACTGCCCACACGACGGGCGGTCTTTGTGCAACTGATTTATTCTAGCGTGCCGAGCCGCCGGCACCCAAAGCTCCACCGTATCTATGGCAATCGGCGTAATTATCAGCACGAAGGCGGCAATCACCGGCGTACGACAACGGGCAATGAACCCACCGTTGTTATAGGATTCAGCATATTGCCCGCCCCGTCGAAAGGTGCACCGTGCCCCAGGCCCATCCAATCAACAACCCCATCATTGACGCCGCAAAGCGCGAACTTGCGGATCGTGCCCAGACGGCAGCTCCCCTACGCACCGCAAACGATGCTTACAACGGGCCTGCCCGCATCGTCTCAATCAACACGTCGGAGCACAAAGGCACGCGTAAGTCACCCGTCGCCGACGGGCACGACACCGTCGTCGAGCAGTTTGGCCTCGCCTCCGATGCGCACGCCGGGCATTGGCACCGCCAGGTTTCCTTTTTAGCTGCAGAGTCAATCCAGACGGCGCAGGCGCGCGGGCTCGATGTGCACAAGGGCGACTTTGGCGAGAACTTCACCACCCAGGGTATCAACCTGCTCTCACTCCCCTTGGGCACGCAGCTCAAGCTCGGTAGCGAAGTGCTCGTCGAAATCAGCCAGATCGGCAAAGTCTGCCACACCCGCTGTGCCATCTACTATCTCGCCGGCGACTGCATCTTCCCCCACGAGGGCATTTTTGGCGTCGTGCTGCAGGGCGGAGAAGTCCATGTCGGTGACGACATACAGATGGTCAGGCTCGGCGACGGTACCTGTTCGTTTACGCCAGCTGAGGCGCTCCAAGAGGTGGAGCAGGCTCGTCGCGAAGGAACCCTGTAGTTGCAAAACCCCATGTTAAGGTAGCTTTTACAGCCAAAAATCCCGTTGCAACAGGGTGCCGTAACGTTAAAGTTTAACTCTATGGTTTCTCAACAATTCACCATTCCCGCAGGTCAAGGCTAAAGCCTCAAGTTTAACTTGACCCTTTAGAACCTTTAAGGTTCAAGTTGAGGTCGAAAGCAGTAGTAGAATACACCTCGACCAATAACCTACGATTGATTGCAGAGGGACTGGATGCAGCATTCGAACCATCGCACCGCAGCGCTCATCGCGTCGAAGCCGGCTCGTATCATCACGAGCGCCGCGCTCGCCGTCGCGCTGACGGCCACGCCGATGCTCTCCCCCGTCGCGGCCTATGCCGCCTCGCAGGCAACGCAGGATCAGCTTTCCGCCGCCCAGAAAAAAATCGAGGACGCTACGAGCGCCTACAACGATGCCCGAACCAAGCTCGAGGATCTGCAAAAGCAGATCGACTCCAATGAGGCGAACATCGATAAGATTGAGGCCGAGCTACCCGAGCAGCAGGCCAAGGCAAGCTCCGCCATGCGCGATCTGTATAAGTACCAGAAGGGCACCAGCCCCATCGTGAGCTTCCTGGTGAACACGCAGAGCTTGGGTGACTTTATCACCACCTGCAAATACACCAACCAGATTACAAGCTCGAGCGTCGACGAGATCGAAGAGCTTAACAAGATGCAGACCGAGCTCGAGCAGAACAAGACTGAACTCGATCAGGCCAAGTCTCAGCTCGAGGGCGAGCAAAAGAATGCCGAGGATGCGCTGGCCCAGGCACAGCAGCTCCGCAGTGAGGCGCAGGCGAAGGCCGAGCAGGAAAATGCTGCCGAGCTGGCAAAGCTCGAGGCCGACAAGGCCGCTGCCGCCGAGAAGATCTCGGGCGAGGGCGTAAGCGGCAACAACTCCAACAGCCAGGCCAACAACGCC
>DBFBKG010000035.1:0-15169 GCA_048203815.1 Collinsella sp.
CAATAAACCCAGCCTGCCGCGGGGCACCCGGGGACCTACCGGGGATTGCCATGACGTACGTTGGCTGAAATATTAACGTGGGATCCGCCGTTCGAACGAACGGCGGATCCCACACTCACTTTTTATTCAGCCCTAATCATCGCGCAAAGCCCCTTCCGCAGCACACGGAGCAGCCAAGTCACCGCAGGCCGGGGCGGGCGGGGCCGAGTTTCCTCCTGAGCGACTCTGCTTGCAGCCGGAGCGAAAGGGGGAAATCTCGGCCCCTCCCGCCCCGGCCGGACAGGTCACACTACACCGTGTACTGCGGCAGGTCCTGCAGGGCGATGACGTCCATGCCCATGTCGTTGGCGCTGCCGTGACCCTGCTGGTCCTCGCGCACGGCCTCGATGGCACTCACGTAGGTGTTGGCGGCAGACATCGCCGTCACGCAGGTCACACCGCGACGCACGGCCTCGGTACGTAGCAGGTAGCCATCGCCACGCGAGCCCGGGCCGTACGGCGTGTTGATGATTACCGCAATCTTGCCATCGGCGATGAGGTCGCCGATGTTGGGACGCTCGCCGTCGTGCGGGCCGCTGATCTTCTCCACGACTTCGCACGTCACGTTGCCGCCGCGCAGCACGCGCGCCGTACCCTCGGTGGAGCAGATGTCAAAGCCCAGGTAACGCAGGATACGCGCGACCGAAAGGATATGACGCTTGTCGCGGTCGCACACGCTAATGAACACCTTGCCGGCGCTCGGGTCGGGCAGCTTGTAGTCAATCGCCAGCTGCGTCTTGGCATATGCCTCGGGATAGCTCTTGGCGATACCCATGACCTCGCCCGTAGACTTCATCTCGGGCCCCAGGATAACGTCGGCGCCCGGGAAACGGCCCCAGGGCATAACGGCTTCCTTCATGCAGAACCAGTCCAGCTGACGCTCGTCGCTCGGCAGGCCCAGGCTCGCGATGGAATCGCCTGCCATGATACGCGCCGCGCACTTGGCCAGCGGCACGCCGGTGGCCTTGGAGATAAACGGCACGGTACGGCTGGCACGCGGGTTGGCCTCGATCACATAGACGGTCTCGCCCTTAATGGCGTACTGCACGTTGACCAGGCCGCGTACGCCCAGCGCCATCGCGATGCGGCGCGTAGTCTCGCGAAGCTTTGCCTGCAGGCTCTCGCTAAAGCTGAACGGCGGAATGCAGGTCGCAGAGTCGCCGGAGTGAATACCGGCCTCCTCGATATGCTCCAGAATGCCGCCGATGTAGACCTCTTCGCCATCGCACAGGGCGTCGACATCGGACTCGATCGCGCCCTCCAAGAAGCGGTCCAGATACACCGGGTAGTCGGGGCTAATGCGCGCAGCCTCGGCCATGTAATCGCGCAGATGCTCGGCATCGTAGGCGATCATCATGCCGCGGCCGCCCAGCACGTAGCTCGGACGCACCAGCAGCGGGTAGCCAATATGCGCGGCCACGGCCTCGGCCTCCTCAAACGAGGTTGCCTGGCCCGCCGGCGGATACATAATGCCCAGCTTGTCGAGCAGGGCGGCAAAGCGCTCGCGGCCCTCGGCAAAGTCGATGGCATCGGGCTTGGTGCCCATGATGTTCACGCCGCTCTCCTCGAGCATGCGCGCCAGCTTAAGCGGAGTCTGGCCGCCGAGCGTCACCACGACGCCGTCGGGTCGCTCAACATCGATGACATCCATGACGTCCTCGTAGGTGAGCGGCTCAAAGTACAGACGGTCGGACGTGTCGTAGTCGGTCGAAACGGTCTCGGGATTGCAGTTGACCATGATGGTCTCGAAGCCGCGGGCCGCCAGCGCATAGCTCGCGTGCACGCAGCAGTAATCGAACTCGATACCCTGGCCAATGCGGTTGGGGCCGGCGCCCAGGATCATCGCCTTGGGCTTGTCCGCCGGCGTGGTCTCGTCGGGAGCCACGCACTTCTTGGCATCCGGGCTCGTGCGGTAGATGTTCTCGTACGTCTTGTAGTGGTACTCCGTGGCGCTCGAGAACTCCGCAGCGCAGGTATCGACCGTCTTCATGCTGGGAACCACGCCCAGACCCTTGCGATAGGCGCGCACAAAGCGCTCGTCCGAGCCGGTCAGCGCAGCGATCTCGGCATCGCTCGTGCCGTACTGCTTGAGCAGGCGCATCGCGTCGGCGTCGATATCCTCCACACGCAGGTCGCGGATGCTCTCCTGGACCTGCACCATATCGTTGATACGGTTGAGGTACCACGGATCGATACCGCAGATGGCATGGATGCGAGCGATGTCCCAGCCACGACGCAGGGCCTCGACCACAAAGAAGATGCGATGCTCGGTCGGGGTTGCCACGGCCTGAGCAAGCTCGTCGTCGCTCAGCTTATCGGCACCCTCTTTGCCACCGGCGCAAATGCCCTGGTGGCCATCCTCCAGCGAGCGCATAGCCTTGCCAAAGGCCTCCTCAAAGGTGCGGCCGATCGCCATAATCTCGCCCACGGCCTTCATGCGCGTGGTGAGCGTGGGGTCGGTACCCTTGAACTTCTCGAAGGCAAAGCGCGGCACCTTGACCACACAGTAGTCGATCGTGGGCTCAAAGCAGGCGGGCGTAGCCTTGGTGATGTCGTTGACGATCTCGTCGAGCGTGTAGCCCACGGCAAGGCGCGCGGCGGCCTTGGCGATGGGGAAACCCGTGGCCTTGGAGGCCAGCGCGGACGAACGGCTCACGCGCGGGTTCATCTCGATGACGATCAGGCGGCCGGTGTTGGGGTTCACGGCAAACTGCACGTTGGAGCCACCGGTCTCGACGCCGATCTTCTCCAGAATGGCGAGCGAGGCCACGCGCATGCGCTGATACTCAAGGTCGGAGAGGGTCTGCGCCGGCGCCACGGTGATGGAGTCGCCGGTATGCACGCCCATGGGGTCGAGATTCTCGATGGAGCACACGATGATGCCGTTGCCGGCGTGATCACGCATGACCTCCATCTCATACTCTTTCCAGCCCTCGATGGACTCCTCGACCAGCACCTCGTGGGCGGGCGAGAGCTCCAGGCCCTGGCTCACGATGGAGACGAGCTCCTCGTGGGTATGCGCGATGCCGCCGCCGGCGCCACCGAGGGTAAAGCTCGGGCGCAGTACGCAGGGATAACCCACGCGCTCGGCGATGGCCTCGGCGTCGGCCACGCTGTAGGCATAGCCCGAGCGCGCGACCTCCAGGCCAATCTCGGCCATGGCCTCGTTAAAGAGCTTGCGGTCCTCGCCGCGCTCGATAGCGGCCAGGTCGCAGCCGATCATTTCGACGCCGTACTTGTCGAGCGTACCGTCCTTTGCCAGCTCGACGGCGGCGTTCAGACCGGTCTGGCCGCCCAGCGTGGGCAGCAGCGCGTCCGGGCGCTCTTTCTTGATTACGCGCTCGATAAATTCGGCGGTGATGGGCTCGACATAGGTGCGGTCGGCAAGACCCGGGTCGGTCATGATGGTCGCCGGGTTGGAGTTGACCAGGATGACCTCAAAGCCATCCTCCTTGAGCACCTTGCAGGCCTGGGCGCCGGAGTAGTCAAACTCGCAGGCCTGGCCGATAACGATGGGGCCCGAACCAATAACGAGGATACGCTTGATGTCAGTACGTTTCGGCATGTTTAAAACCTCCTAGAGAGGCTGACTCAATGTTTTGGAAAAGTCAGCGAGGGTGCAGCTGGTGCATCAGGTTGCCGTGATGCGAGGGCGCGCTGGGCTTATGCCCGCGCGTCCGAAGCAGAGCGGCAAGATGATGTGCCAGATGCAGCCGCAGCGTCGACCGGTCCGCCGTTCGGTAGAACGGCGGAACCATCGTCGGCGAAATTCCAGCCAGCCAGGCGGTCCTTCGCGGTGTCGATGTCCAGGTAGTTCTCCTCGCCGTCCATGAGTCGCGTAAAGGCGGTAAAGAGATAGTGAGCATCGGTGGGGCCAGGCGAGGCCTCGGGGTGGTACTGGACCGAGAAGCACGGGGCGTCGAGCAGCTGGATGCCCTCGGCGGTGCCGTCGTTGAGGTTCACGTGCGTCAGGCGAATGCGGCCAAAGCGCTCGTTCATCACGACCGGCGCGATTCCGCGGCGCACCCAGACGCGCAGATCTCCATCGGCCGCATGCTCGGTCTCGCCGCCGGAAAGCTCGGGGACAAGCTTGCCCAAGCTGGGGAACAGCAGGCCAAAGCCATGGTTTTGTGCGGTGATCTCCACGCGACGGCTTACCAGGTTCATGACCGGCTGGTTGCCACCGCGGTGACCGAACTTAAGCTTTTCCATCTGGGCGCCGCAGGCCAGGCTGATCATCTGGTGACCAAGGCAAATACCAAAGACCGGCACCTTGCCGATCAGCTGCTGCACCTGCTCGTAGGTCTCCACCACGGCGTCGGGGTCGCCGGGGCCATTGGACAAAAAGACGCCGTCGGGATTCATGTCGAGCACCTCGCTCGCGGGCGTATTCCACGGCACGACGGTAAGGTCGCAGCCGGCGCGGACCAGCCCTTCCAGAATGCCGCGCTTCACACCGCAGTCGTAGGCGACCACTTTGTGACGGGCAGGAGCGGCAGCCGAAAGCGCAAAGCCATGCGTGGCAGGCAGGTCGGCGGCCACAAACTCATGAGGCGCGGGGCAACTTACGGTCTTGACCAGGTTCTCGCCTACCAGCGTAGGCGCTGCGGCCAGACGCTCGGCAAGCTCGTCGACGTCGAAGATCTCGGTCGAGATAATGCCCATCTTGGAACCATTGTCGCGCAGATGGCGCACCAGAGCGCGGGTGTCGACACCCTCGATAGCAACGATGCCGTGTGCGCGCAGGTACTCCGGCACGCTGACGGCCGAGCGCCAGTTAGAAGGCGTGGCGCACATGTCGCGAACGATCATGCCGCGCATGGCCGGAGCGCTCGCAGAGCGCACGGCGTCGCCGGGGAAGGCCGACTGGACGTCGGTCTCGTCGATACCGTAGTTGCCGATCTGCGGATAGGTCATGGTTACGATTTGGCCGGCATAACTCGGGTCGGTCATGACCTCAAAGTAGCCCTCGAGCGAGGTGTTGAAGCAGACTTCGCCGGTCGCGGTGCCCTCGGCGCCGCATGCACGTCCATAAAAAATGGTCCCATCCTCAAGATACAGGATGCAGGGACCACAGGTGCCCTTGCTGATTTTGGCCAGCATACGCTGGCAAAGCTCGCTGGGCGCGAAGGTGCGGGCGGCAGCGCCCGCGGTATGGTTGTTCGCCATAGTTCTCCTTCCCGGTCTCACAGGACCGGCTTAAAGGTGTGTAGTTAGGCCTCGCGGTATTGTAACCGTAAGCATGCCTCATGGCGTTAATTTCATCGAAATGTTTACGAAATGATAATTATGACTTTCTATGCATAATGATTTTTCTAGGACGGGGATTAAAAATCATCCCGCGAGGCTTGTGGCTCACGCGGGATGATGACGTCTTACTTTTTCTTATCCTGCTCCAGCAGTTTGGACGGTGTGCGATCGGGCTTGCCGCCGCGGAAAATCTCGCGGCCATGCAGACGATGCTCCAGATCGCGCTCGGCCTTTTCCTCGTCAATCTTGGTCTGGCTCACCACCGGGTCCTCAATCAACGACGACACCGAGTTCACCTGCTTCTGAATGCGCTCGGCGATGGTGTCATCCATACTCACGATGCGCATCTTCCAGTCGATACTCGTGGCGTTGGATGAGCTCTTGGTCCACACGAACGTCAAAATGGCGCTCTGGTGGCCGCGCGCGGGGAACATGCCAAAGAAGGAATCGTGCTGAATGCTGCTATCCTCGTCGATATAGGCGTGAACGTTATACACCACGCGGTCGATCTTATCGTTGAGCAACGCGTTGGTCGCAAGCGCCGCGGCCTGAATCTGCCCGTTGGACAGCAGCTCGAGCTCGTTGGCAGACGATGTGTCCAACACCGTCACCTCGACCGTGCCCGTACGCTCATCGGCTTCATCGACGGTAAAGTCGAGCGGGAACTGCGTAAAGCCGTTGCCCCACTCAAGGCCGCCCTTCAGCGCCGTCGAAACGGTATCGACCGAAACGCTCTCGGACAGGTTGGCGGTATTCAGGCGACGCATCACGCCGTAGCCAATCTGCATGCCCACGATCAGCACCAAGATGCCGATAACCACGGCCATGGCAGTCTTCGTAATGGTATGGCTCACCTGCGAACCCGAAGGATCGTCCTCGGACAGCGGGTCGATATGTTTTGCCTGGCTCGCGCGGTCCTCGCTGCGCAGCTGCGCTAGCGCCGCTTTGTCACCGCGCTTGGCCGCAGCCTCCTTCTCACGCATGCGCTCGGTACGCTTTTTGGCGAGCGTGGGATCCAAGACGCCGGATGCATCGATTTCGGAGAATAACTCCGTCACTTCTTCCGGAGTCAAAGGGTTCTTGTCAGCCATAAACTTCCTGTCATATCAATCAGTCGAGCTCGTGCGCACGCGCACCTTCGAACTGCATTCGATAGTAACGGGCATAGGTGCCGCCACGGGCGAGAAGCTCCTCGTGCGTGCCACGCTCCACAACGCGACCATGCTCAACGGTCGCAATCTCATCGGCATGCTTAATGGTCGAAAGACGGTGGGCGATAATAATCGTGGTGCGGCCGCGTGCCAGCTCTTCGAGTGACTCCTGCACCGCCTCCTCGCTCTCGTTATCCAAAGCACTCGTCGCCTCGTCCAAAATCAGGATCTTGGGGTTCTTGAGAAACACACGCGCGATGGCAACGCGCTGCTTCTGTCCGCCCGAAAGACGGCTGCCGCGCTCGCCCACCACGGTGTCGTAGCCCTGCGGAAGCGACTCGATAAAGGCATCGATGTTGGCGCGACGGGCGGCCTCGGCGATCTCTTCTGCCGTGGCGCCCGGCTTGCCGTAGGCGATGTTCTCGCCAATCGTACCGTCAAATAGATAGACATCCTGCTGCACCAGGCCGATGGCGCGGCGCAGGCTCTGCTGCGTCACATCGCGCACGTCCTGACCGTCGATGCTAATGGATCCGGTAGCCACGTCATAAAAGCGCGGCAGCAGCGAACAGGTTGTGGACTTGCCGCCGCCCGAAGGGCCAACCAAAGCGATGGTCTGCCCGGGCTTGATGGACAGGTCCATATGGTCGATAACGGGACGCTCGTCGGCATAGCCCTCGCCCAGCTCGACATCCTCGTAGTTAAAGCACACGTCGTGATACTCCACGGCGCCGGCAGTCACCTGCAGATCCGTAGCGCCCGGCTTGTCCTGGATATCCGGCGCCGTCGAGAGCACCTCGTCCATACGCTTAAAGCCGGCGATAGCCTTCTGATACGTTTCGGCCGAATTGACGAGCGTCTCGAGCGGCGTGCAGAACAGCGAAATATAGAGTGCAAAGGTCGCCATATCGACCGCCTGCAGCTGTCCCTGGGCGACCAGCCAGCCGCCCAGCAGCACCACGATCACATAGAGCACACCAGAGAGCAGGCCATACGTCGCGGTATAGACGCCCATGGCGTGATACATGTTCTCCTTGGACGAAAGATAGCGATTGTTGGAGGCGCGGAACTTGGCACGCTCGGTCTCCTCGTTGGCAAAGCTCTTGACCACGCGCATGCCCGCCAGCGAATCCTGCAGCTGCGCATTGATGCCGCTGATCTTTTTGCGGTTGTCGCTAAAGACCTCGCGCATACGCATGTTCTGCCAAAACATGATGACCGCAAACGCCGCCGTCACCACGGCCATGGCGAGCGCCAGCACCGGGGCGATGGTAAAGAGGATCACAAACGAGCCGATAATCTCGATACCGCAGATGATGATCCACTCGGGTACGTGGTGCGCCGCCTCGCAGATATCGAACAGGTCGTTGACCACGCGGCTCATCATGTCGCCCGAGCTGTTGCGATCGAAGTACGCAAAGCTAAAGCGCTCATACTGGTCGAACAGGTCCTCGCGCATTTTGGACTCCATACGCGCGCCCATCACGTGACCCCAATAGCTCACAAAATAGCGGCAGGCGCAGCGGACGGCATACATCAGCACCAAGCCCACCGCGATCATGCCGAGCGCCTGCATAATGGCAGCCTGACCCTGAGTAAACAGCCCACCGGTCAAATTGCGCAGGATAATGGGGAACGCCAGGTCAATGGCGGCAAGCACCAGAGCACAAACAGTATCAGCAACAAAAAGCCCCATCTGGGGCTTGTAGTAAGAAAGAAACCTCTTCAGCATGTGATCCTCAAAGAAATATCAGCAACGTAAGGCCCTGGGACAAAGCAATCAGTAGTACTTGTCCCAAGGCTATCCCCACTCGTTAAAGCTCCGCGCCCCCAAGGCGGTGCGCGATGCTGTCGCAGGCAAGCGCGCCTACGACGGTCTTGGCGTCTTCGATCTTGCCGTCGAGCACGGCGTCGATCAGCTCGTGCAGCGGCACCAGGTCCACGTTGACAAACTCGTCATCATCGGGGTTGGGCGCATCAAACTCGAGCTTGGTGGCCAAGTAGATGTGGATGATCTCATCGCAAAAACCGCAGGACGTGACAATCGACGTCAAAAAGCGAATACGACCAGCCTTAAAGCCCGTCTCCTCATGCAGTTCGCGCTTGGCGCAATCGAGCGGGTCCTCGCCCGGGTCGAGCTTGCCGGCAGGAATCTCGACCGTCACGCGGTCGATGGCGGTGCGGTACTGACGCACCAGTACGATCTTGCCGCTCTCGGTCAGTGCCACAACGGCCGCCGCACCCGGATGGCGAACGATATCGCGGGCGCTGCGGTGACCGTTGGGCAGCTCAACCTCAAGACGGTGGACGTCGAGGATCTTGCCCTTCCAGGCGCACTCCTCCGAAAGAATCTTCTCGTGCAGCTCGGCATCGTGCGGGTCGTCGTCGCCCAGCACCAGCGCCGGCTCGTCAGCGACCTCGCCACCAGGCTCGCCCTCGGCGTGCCCATACATGCGGCTGTCCTCTTCGACGATCTGCGCGTCCACGAGCTCTTCGTTCTTCTCGTCCATCCGTCTCATTCCTCTCGGATTTTAGGCATCCCAGGCGTCGCGGCCGCGCAGCGCGCGCAGGCCGATATCGTGACGCAGGGTCTTGCCCTCAAAATCAATCTTCTCGCAGGCCTCGTAGGCAAGGTTGCGAGCGTTCTCGAACGTGTCGCCCAGAGCGGTCACGGCAAGCACGCGGCCACCATTGGTCACGAGCTGGCCGTCCACCACGGCGGTGCCCGCGTGGTACACGGTCACGTTCTCCATGGCCTCGGCATCGGCGATACCGGTAATGACCTTGCCTTTCTCGTAGCTGCCGGGATAACCCGCACTCGTCAGGACAACGGCCACGGCCCACTCGTCACGCCAGTCGAGTTCAATCTGGTCGAGCTCGCAGTTGGCACAAGCCAACATGACCTCGACCAGGTCGTTCTTAAGGCGCGGCAGAACGACCTGCGTCTCGGGGTCGCCAAAGCGGGCATTGAACTCCAGCACCTTGGGGCCGGCAGGCGTGAGCATAAAGCCGCCGTACAGGCAGCCGCGGTAGTCGATACCCTCGGCAGCGAGCTCGGCCACGGTCTGCTCCATGACCTTCACCATGGTGGCGAGCTCCTCATCGGTCACGATGGGCACCGGGCTGTAGACGCCCATGCCACCGGTGTTGGGGCCCTTGTCGCCCTCGAGCGCACGCTTGTGGTCCTGCGAGGTGGCCATGGGGCGCACGGTCTTGCCGTCGGTAAAGGCCAGCAGCGAGCACTCGGGACCAACGAGCATCTCCTCGATGACCACGGTATTGCCGGCATCGCCAAAGGTGCCGCCAAAGCACTCGCGCACGGCCTCCTCGGCCTGATCAAGTTCGGTCGCCACGATAACGCCCTTGCCCGCGGCAAGGCCGTCGGCCTTCACGACCAGCGGGGCGCCCTGCTCGCGCACGTAGGCGAGAGCCGAAGCCTCGTCGGTAAACGAGCCGTAGGCCGCCGTAGGGATACCGGCGCGCTCCATGAGCTGCTTGGAGAACAGCTTGGAGCCCTCCATCTGGGCGCCCTCGGCACCCGGGCCAAAGCAGGGAATACCCGCCGCGCGCACGGCGTCGGCCACGCCCGCCACGAGCGGAGCCTCGGGGCCAATTACCACAAGTCCGCATCCGTGGCTCTGCGCAAACGCCGCCACGGCCGCAGGATCGCAGTCGTCGAGAACAACGTTCTCGCCGCAGCTCGCGGTGCCGCCGTTGCCCGGCGCAATGTAGAGCTTGCCGGCGCGCGGTGATGCCGCGAGCTTAGCTGCCAAAGCATGCTCACGGCCGCCGCTGCCCAACAACAGGATGTCGATGGTTTGAGTGTCCGCCTTCAAGGGTGCCTCCTCTATGGATGAACGGCCCGCTCCGCGCGAGCCCTTTGCAAGCAAATATACCCCTCGGCCGCCCGCTTGGGCTGCAAAGGGGTATATCGCAATAACCAAATAGTCCCGATTACTTCCAGAATCGGTTGATGATCTGCTCGCGACCAGCGCCAACGCCAATGAACGTCACGCGGGTGTGTGCCAGATCCTCGATAAACGCCACGTAGTCCTGAGCCTCCTGCGGCAGCTCCTCAAAGCTGCGGCAACCGGTGATATCGCACTTCCAGCCAGGGAGCTCCTCGTAGATGGGCTTGGCATGCTCAAAGCGCACCTGGTGTTCGGGCACGCTCGTGTAACGCTCGCCATCGACGTCGTAGGCAACGCACACCTTGATGGTGTCGAAAGCCGAAAGCACGTCGAGCTTGGTCACGGCGATGTCAGTGAGGCCGTTGACGCGCGAGGCATAGTTGGCGATAGGGCCGTCAAACCAGCCGCAACGACGACGGCGACCGGTGGTCACGCCGTACTCATAGCCCTCCTCGGTCAGCGTGTGGCCGGCCTCGGACTCATAGGAAAGCTCGGTGGGCATGGGGCCCGAACCGACGCGGGTGATATAGGCCTTCATGACGCCCAGCACGCGGTCGACGTTCTTCATGCCCACGCCAGAGCCGGTGATGGCACCGCCGGCGGTGCAGTTGGAAGACGTCACGTACGGATAGGTGCCGTGGTCGATGTCGAGCAGCGTCGCCTGGGCGCCCTCAAACAGCAGGTTCTTGCCCTCATCGATCATGTTGTTGAGCAGCAGGCTCGTCTCGGTGATGTAGGGACGCAGGCGCTCGGCCATCGGCAGGTACTCGTCGCAAATCTGGTCCACGGTGTAGGTGGGCAGGTTGTAGATGAGCTCGAGCTCGGGGTTCACGCGGGCGAGAGCGGTCTCCAGCTTGTCGCGGAACAGTGCCTCGTCCAGCATGTCCTGCATGCGCAGGCCAATGCGCGCCATCTTGTCCTGATAGCACGGACCGATGCCGCGCTTGGTGGTACCGATGTTCTTCTTGCCGAGCTTCTGCTCAAAGGCGCCATCCAGATCGATGTGGTACGGCATGATGACATGCGCGTTGCCGCTAATCTTGAGGTTCTTGGTGGTGATGCCGTCGGCCTCGAACATATCGATCTCCTCAAGGACAACCTTGGGGTTGACGACGCAGCCGTTACCGATCACCGACACGTGATCGGAATACATGATGCCGGAGGGCACCTGGTGCAGGCCGTACTTCTTGCCGTTGACGACGATGGTGTGGCCGGCGTTGTTGCCTCCCGAGTAGCGCACGACGGCATCGAAGTCGCCGGCGACCAGGTCGCAAATCTTACCTTTGCCCTCATCGCCCCACTGGGCACCGACCAAAACGGTTGACGGCATGTTTACTCCTTACATTCATGGACTGTCTACGCGCCACGCCGGCACGCAGAAGCACAAAACATTCCCAGTATACCCGTGCAACGGGTGCCTGTCCTACTCCTCGGCATGTGCCCCATCAAGCTCATAGAACTTGGTGGATGCCGGCAGGAACATCAGATCGACGTCGCCGATCGGGCCCGAACGGTTCTTGGCCACGACGATACGCGTAACGCCCTCGTCGGGTCGATCGTCGCGCGAGGCCTCGGCCTCGTCGGCGGAGCGGTCCAAGAACATAACGATATCGGCGTCCTGCTCGATGGAGCCCGATTCACGAAGGTCGGAAAGCTGCGGGCGCTTGCCGGTACGGGATTCGACCTGACGCGAGAGCTGCGACAGCGCGATGAGCGGGATCTTGAGCTCCTTAGCCATGATCTTCAGACCACGCGACATCTCCGAAACCTCGACGGTACGGCTCTCGGAGCGGCGTCCCGGCGGAGGACTCACCAGCTGCAGGTAGTCCAGGATGATGATTGCCTTCTCCTTGTTATGGAGCATGCGGCGGCTCTTGGCGCGAATCTCGGTCACTGTGGTGCCGGGCGTATCGTCAATCAGAATATCGAGCTTGGACAAGGTCTGCGTGGCCTCGTTGATATTGGCCCACTGCTCGGGGCTAATGCGGCCCATGCGGAAGTCACTGATCGAGATCATGGCGTAGGCGCAAATCAGACGCTGGGCAATTTCCTTGCCCGACATCTCCAGCGAGAAGAAGCCGACGGTATAACCGGCAGCGGCAGCGTTGAGCGCCAGATTCAGGGCGAACGACGTCTTACCCACAGCAGGGCGGGCGCCGATAATGATGAGCTGGCCCTCGCGGAAGCCCATGAGCATGCGGTCGAGTGACGGGAAGCCCGTGGGCACGCCCGCAGCCTGACCACCGGCCTGACACACTTCCTCGGCCTCGTTATAGGCCTCAACCATAAACTCGGTCAGCGTCTTGTAGCTCGACTTGACCTCGCGTGCCGTGACCTTGAGCAGCTTGCTCTCGGCTAGCTCCACGACCTCTTTGGTGTCGGTGGGGGCGTTATATGCCAGCGCGTTGATCTCGTTGGTGGCGCCGATCAGCTCGCGCAGCATCGAATCGCGACGAACGATGGCGGCATGGTGCTGCCAGTTCACGAGCGACAGAGTCTGACCCATCAGCTCCAAAATGTAGGCCTCGCCGCCCACGGCATCGAGCTTGTTGATGCTTCGCAGGTAATCGATCAGCGAGATGGAGTCGATGGGAATGCGGCTGTTGTACATATCGACCATCGCGGTGTAGATGGTCTTATGAATGGGCCGGTAGAAATCATCGGGCTGCAGCTCGACCTGGGCCTCTTCGACCACCTCGGGCGATAGCAGCATAGCGGCCAGTACATTGGCCTCTGCATCTTGGTTTTGGGGAAGACCCAACTTTGAGCCGCGGTCCTCGACCGTCAGCCCCGTCTCCCTATCGTCATATGCCATGAGCATCCTCATTCATATCGCTTGCGAGCATCCATAGTATCAGCCACGGTCCCAAAACGCGCCGCGCGCCGCCAATCATCACCGAACCAAACGGATGAACGGTCCTGTATATAGGACTTCGACGCAACGTTCACCATGACACTCACTCAGCGCAAAAAACAAAAGGGCGCCCTGGTTTCCCAGAGCGCCCTTCTTAGAACAAGATTGTTGCGTTGCAGCAAATGCTACTCGGCAGCAGCCTCAGTCTCGACCTCGGCGGTCTCGGCCTCGGCGACCTCAGCGGCCTCCTCGACCTCAGCCTCGGCAGCGAGCTCCTCGGCGGTAACGCCGACGAGAACGACAACCTCGGCCTTGATCTCGCGGTACAGCGAGATGGCAACGGTGTGGGCACCGGCAACCTTGATGGGCTTACCGAGCTCGACGCGCTTGCGGTCGATGTCCATACCGAGCTGAGCCTTGATGGCGTCAGCGACCATAGCGGCGGTAACGGAGCCAAAGAGGATGCCCTCGTCGCCGACCTTGACGTCAACGGTGACCGTCTTGCCCTCGAAGGCAGCCTTGGTCTCGTTGGCGGTAGCCAGACGGACGGCCTCGCGCTTGGCGATGTTGTTGCGACGCTCGTCAAGCTGCTTGAGGTTGCCCTTGGTGGCGGCAACAGCGAGCTTCTTGGGGAACAGGAAGTTCTCAGCGTAACCCTGAGCGACCTCTACGACGTCACCCTCGCCGCCCTTGCCCTTGATCTCATCGAGAAGAATAACCTTCATGATGCGTCTCCCTTCTTAGCCGCGGTCGCGGTTGCCACGAGAGGAAACCACGGGGACGGTGTACGGCAGGAGAGCCATCTCGCGGGCGCGCTTGATGGCGTTGGCGATGTCATGCTGATGCTGCGTGCAAGCGCCAGTGACGCGACGGGGCTTGATCTTGCCACGGTCGGTCATGTACTTACGGAGAAGCTGAGTGTCCTTATAGTCGATGAACTCAGTGTTCTCCTTGCAGAACTGGCAGTACTTACGACGCGGCTGACGTGCAGAAAAATCATTAGCCATGTCAAAATACCTTTCATTTGGCAACTTCGGCGAACCGAAGCCGCCTCTCACTCAAAAATAGGTGAACAACCCCTAGAACGGGATGTCCTCATCGTAGACGTCGACCGCGGGCGGCGTAGCCACCGGTGCGGCAGGACGTGCTGCGGGCGCGGGAGCTGCGGGGGCGTAACCGCCCTGATCGTAGCCACCCTGGCCACCACGGGAGCTCATAAACTCGATCTCATCGACGATGACCTCAAGCTTGCTCCTGCGCTGACCGTCGCGCTCCCAAGAGCTGTAGCGCAACTTGCCCTCGATCGCGACCTTGTTTCCCTTTGCCAGGAAACGGCTCACGGCCTCGGCGCGGGTGCCGAACATGGTGCAGTCGACAAAGTTGGGATAGTCCTCCCACTCGCCAGTCTGCGCGTTGCGGCGACGATCGTTCACGGCGACGCCAAAGGACAGAACCTGGGTTCCGCCGGCGGTGGCGCGCAGCTCGGGATCGCGGGTGAGGTTACCGGTGATGTTCACTCGATTGATGCTCATAACTCACTACTTCCTCTTGGGGCACAAGCCCAGTCCAAAACGACAGTCTTACTCCTGGTCGTCGCGACGGACGATCATGTGGCGGACCACAGCGTCGGTGATGCGCAGGACGCGATCAAGCTCGGCGATCTGGGTAGGATCTGCGTGGAAGTTGATGAGGGTGTAGTCACCATCGGTGAGGTCGTTGATCTCGTAGGCGAGCTTGCGCTTGCCCCACTCGTCAACGGAGTCGACCTTGCCAGCGCCCTCAGCGATCGTGGTATCGATACGCTTCATAACAGCGAGACGAGTCTCGGGGTCGAGCGACGGGTCAACAAAGAACAGCAGTTCATAAGCCTTCATATTGTCACCTCCTCTGGGCAAATGTGGCTTCAGGTCGTGAAGGTGCGCCTGAAGCAGGAAAAGACTTGGTAATAATATCTTTCAACCTCC
>DBFBKG010000036.1:0-6082 GCA_048203815.1 Collinsella sp.
CATGAGGATCGTCTGCGCATGTCCCTGCTTGGTCTCGAGCAGCAGCATGGGCTGCGGTGTGTCGTCCCTAAAACCGACGACGGTGCAGACTCCCTGGCCCGGATGAATGACGTGTTGACCGATTGAGAACATGCTACCTCCAACTTATACGAATTTACGTATGTCTAGAATAACACGCTGACGTGCGCAAATTCTCACTTTATGCAGGAAAAGCACACAACTCCGATAGGTAAGAGTATTCGATAACAGGCGCAGCTCATTCACACCTTTATGCATTTTCAACGCCTGCATAATCTGCAGGCAGACCGGCATCTTTGAGTGACTCCATACAAGCTGTAGTCATTTTTGTGCATATGCAATATCTATTAGCTTTACCCCGCGACAGTGCCCGTCGCTTGTGATAGAGTGCTACAAACTCTGGCTTTTGCCCTACGAGTGACCAAGAGCTCGGGGGCTTTAACACAAGGAGGATCTATGCCCGAGAAGATTGAAGAGCTGGTACGCGCTGCGCTTGCTGCGGCCCAGGAGGCCGGCGACCTTTCCGCATTTGAACTTGACGATTGCGCTATCGAGCGACCGGCTGACACTTCTCATGGCGAGTGGACCTCCACCATGGCCCTGAAGTCCGCCAAGCTGGCCCACTGCGCCCCGCGCAAGATTGCCGAGGCCGTCGTTGCCCATATGCCCGAGGATCCCGCGATCGAGAAGGTCGAGATCGCCGGCCCTGGCTTCATCAACTTCTACCTCTCCGTTGCCGTCAAGAACGCCATCTTTGGCGAGGCCCGCGAGAAGGGTATGGACTTCGCTAAGTCCAACGTCGGCGGCGGCCTGAAGACCCAGGTCGAGTTCGTTTCCGCCAACCCCGTCGGCCCCATGCACATCGGCCATGGCCGCTGGGCCGCGCTGGGCGACTCCCTTTGCCGCGTTATGGACCACGCCGGTTACGACATCCAGCGTGAGTTCTACATCAACGACCACGGCTCTCAGATGAACACCTTCGGCAACTCCATCAGCACGCGCTATATGCAGCTTGCCGACATCATCGCCAAGCAGGGCGTGGACATCGATGAGGCTCACAAGATTTTGATCGCCGACCGCGACGCCTTTGTCGCCGACGAGAACGACGAGCACCCCGAGACCCATCCGTATCAGGACAACTTTGCCGAGACTCTGGGCAAGGACTCCTACGGCGGCGACTACATCATCGACGAGGCTGCCGAGTTCTGGCGCACCGACGGCGACAAGTGGGTCGAGGCCGATCCGCAGGAGCGCATGGAGAGCTTCCGCGAGCGCGGCTACGTAAAGATGGTCGACAACATGCGTGACCTTTGCCACGCCGTCAACTGCGACTTCGATCGTTGGTTCTCCGAGCGCTCCCTGTACGTGAAGGACACCGAGGGCGAGACCGCCGGCACCTCTGCCGTCGACCGCGCTTTTGAGAAGCTCGACAAGATGGGCTACCTCTACACCAAGGACGGCGCCCTGTGGTTCCGCTCCACCGATCTGGGCGACGACAAGGACCGCGTCCTGATCAAGTCCGACGGCGAGTACACCTACTTCGCCTCCGACGTCGCCTATCACTGGGACAAGTTCCAGCGCGTCGACCACGTCATCGACATCTGGGGCGCCGACCACCACGGCTACATCGAGCGCGTCCGCTGCGTTTGCGACGCTCTCGGTTACCCCGGCAAGTTCGAGGTTCTGCTGGGCCAGCTCGTCAACCTGCTGCGCAACGGCAAGCCCGTCCGTATGTCCAAGCGCAAGGGCACCATGGTGACCCTGCAGGAGCTCGTCGACGAGGTCGGCTCTGACGCCGCCCGCTACACGCTCATCTCCAAGAGCTCCAACCAGATGGTCGACTTCGACATCGAGGCCGTCAAGAAGCGTGATAACTCCAACCCGGTGTACTACGTGCAGTACGCTCACGCCCGCGTATGCTCCATCCTGCGACGTGCCGCTGACGTTACGCCCGAGCAGGCTGACGAGATGGGCATGAAGGCCGTTGCCGCCAAGGCCATCGGTGAGAATGTCGATTACTCGCTGCTGACCGACCCGACCGAGCTCGCCCTTTCGCGTAAGCTCAACGAGCTCACCGACCTCATCGCCAGCTGCGCTCGCGACCGCGCTCCGTTCCGTCTGACGCACTTTGCCGAGGAGCTCGCCGGCGACTTCCACAGCTTCTACGCTGCCTGCCAGGTCCTGCCGAGCGAGGGCCGTCCCGTCGACCCCGAGCTCTCGCGCGCCCGTCTGGCCGCTTGCGACGCCGTCCGCGTAACGCTCGCCCTGGTGCTTACCCTCGTTGGCGTGACTGCCCCCGAGCAGATGTAATCTACGGGTCGTTTGACCGTGTAGGTTCGGCTTTGCTGAGCCCTATGAGCCCGATCTCCCATGCGGAGGTCGGGCTTTTTGCATTTGGCGGGGCTTCTTAGCGTGTTGGAAATGCTACAAAAACGCAACTATACCGGTTTACGGGGCTGAATCGCTGCTTGGCGACCATAGCGACAGCAGTGAAAATAAAACCGCAGGTAGGCGGCTTGCCGAATATTAAAAATGCAAGGTATTGTTGGCTTGCGCCGTTCTTACACCGTAATCCGCCATAGTTTTGAAAATGACCCCTCGGGGACGGAGGAAAACGGACCATTTTTGTCCCGGGGGAGAGCAGTGCGAAACCGTCCGCCACGAATCGGGGTCATCTACTACGTTTAGTCGCATACCCCGAACTATGCCGAAAAGTACGATATCGAAACCGCAGGTAGTGGGCTTGCGATTTTAGGAAGATCGAGGGAATGGTCAGGGGTCGCGGGTCAAACGTAGTAGATAGGCGAGTTTCGTGGCGCGGCTATTCCGGATGCCACGGCTTCACTCCTCTGGCGCGACATTTCAAGGCGCTTTTGAGGGAGAGTGTCCCTGATGACTGGGCGTTTAAGAACGTCCAATGACTAAGTTGCAGGTGGTGGCGGTTGTGCTACACTAACGCTGCGTATATGACGCAATCATCTCGATACAGATCAATGATGTCCGTCGTTTTTGTACGGAGCTAGACTGTTTAGCCGCCCTGAAGGTTTATGCAGGGAGCATGTGATCACAGGGCTTGAAAAGAAAGTTGAGCAAACACTGTGTCTGATCAACAGCAAGAAAACGAAATAACGACGGCGCAAACCGCTCCCGCTGCACCGGTTGCGTCGGACCAGGCCGCGATGCCCGCGCCGGTGCAGGCATCGGTTCCTGAGGCCCCCAAGGCCGCTTCGACGCCTACGCCCGCATCGGCTGAGAAGGTCGCGCCTGCCACTGGCGAGGGAGTTGCCCCTGCCGCCGAAGAGGATCCCGCGCCCGTAAAGCCCAAGCGTACGCGCCGTGTGGCTAAGTCGGTGACGGATGGCGAGGAGGCTGCCAAGCCCAAGCGCCGTCCCACGCGCGTGACGCGAACCAAGCGCACCGTTGCTGATTCCTCCGCGCCGATTTCCGATGAGGTCGCGCAGGCCCGTGCGCTGGCGCAGATTAGCGAGGCTCAGGTGGTTCGCGCCCGTCGCCGTGCTGCCGAGCGCGAGGCCGCGGCACTGACCGAGCTTGCAGCGCCGGTCGTCTCCGAGGCGCCTGTTGCTGCCGAGGCCCCTGTCGCGGGGCAGCCGACCGAGAAGCCGGCTCCGCGCACGCGTCGTCGTGCGGCCAAGTCTCAGCAGGATGCCGAACAGGTGGCTCAAGAGTCCGGTGAAGCTCTGACTCGTTCTGCGGTAGGGGAGGGTGCGCAGCCCTCTGAGTCTGCAACACCTGCCGAGGCCAACGAGGTTCCCGTTGTCGATCCCGCTCTTCGCCCGCACCGTCGCGGCCGCAAGTCCAAGGCCTTCGTCGAGGCCGAGAAAGCTGCCGCCGCCGCTGCAGCAGCCGCAGCTCAGGACGCCGCGATGACCGCCGCGCCCGCACCCGTCGCTGACGCTTCTGCCCAGGGAGCCGCTGCCACCGAGACCGACGCGCATGCCGAGGGCGAGCCCGCCGATGTTCGCCCTGGTCGTAGCCGTCGTACCGCTTCCAAGCGCTCGTCCAAGGCCAAGGGTTCGAAAAAGGACGCGTTCGAGGATTCTGGCAACGAGGTCGTCGAGGCAACCGTCGACTCCGCTCCCGATGCCGAGAACGCCGGTCAGCCGGCAACCGATAAACCCAAGCGCACGCGCAAAAAGTCCGCAAAGGCTAAGGCCGTCGAGCAGCAGGCCGATATCGAGCCCAGTGCCGATGCCGATACCAAGGCCGATAACGAAGTCCCTGCCGACACCGACGCAGCAGCTCCGGCTGCCAAGGGCGCCACGACCGCCGAGACCGACGAGAACGCCCGCCCCAACCGCCGTCAGCACAAGCGCAACGACGAGCGCAGCGAGCGCAAAGACGAGCGCAACAACGACCGCCGCAACCGTCAGCGCGATCGCAAGCAGCGCAATAAGGAGCGCAACGCCGCCCCGACCGAGCCCACGCTTTCGCGCGAGGAACTCGCGGCCATGAAGGTCGCCGAGCTGCGCGAGAAGGCCAAGGAGTTCGAGATCGAGACGACCGGCAAGAAGAAGGCTGAGCTCGTCGAGGAAATCTACACCACCGCTGCGAAGGCCGAGGGCTTCCGTGACATCAAGGGCATTCTGCAGATTCGCCCGGACAGTTCCGGCATCATCCATGCCCACGGCTACATGAAGTCCAGCGACGACGCCTTTGTTCCCGCCTATCTCATCCGCTCCACACGCCTGCGTACGGGTGACGTTATCGAGGGCTCGCTGCGCCCCTCACGCGGCGGCGATAAGCGGGCCGGCCTCGCCAAGATCACGACCGTCAACGGCATGGATCCCGAGCAGGCCCGTAACCGCCCCAAGTTTGGTGACCTCACCCCGGTCTATCCCAATGAGCCTCTGCGTATGGAGCACGGCAAGGATTCCATCACCGGTCGCGCCATCGACATCGTGTCGCCGATCGGCAAGGGCCAGCGCGGCCTGATCGTGTCGCCGCCAAAAGCCGGCAAGACCACGATCCTCAAGAAGATCTGCCAGTCTATCTCAATCAACAATCCCGAGGTGCACCTCATCTGCCTGCTCGTCGACGAGCGCCCCGAAGAGGTCACCGATATGCAGCGCTCCATCAAGGGCGAGGTCGTGGCCTCGACCTTCGATATGCCCGCCGACAACCATACTCGCGTGGCAGAGCTCGTGATCGAGCGCGCCAAACGCATCGTGGAGCTGGGTGGCGACGTTGTGGTGGTGCTCGACTCCATCACGCGCCTTGCCCGCGCCTACAACCTGGCAGCTCCCGCCTCGGGCCGTATTCTGTCGGGCGGTGTCGATTCGGCGGCGCTCTATCCGCCCAAGCGTTTCTTGGGCGCTGCCCGCAACATCGAGAACGGCGGCTCGCTCACCATCCTGGCCTCCGCCCTCATCGATACCGGCTCCAAGATGGATGAGGTCATCTTTGAGGAGTTCAAGGGTACCGGCAACATGGAGCTCAAGCTCGACCGCGACCTGGCCGACCGCCGTATCTTCCCGGCCATCGATCCCGTTGCCTCGGGCACGCGCAACGAGGACCTGCTGGTCGACGAGCAGATGCGCCCGTTTGTCTTTGGCCTGCGCCGTATCCTCGCCGGCATGAACAATACCGAGCGCGCGGCCGCGTCGTTTATCAAGGGCCTCAAGGGCACCAATACCAACCAGGAGTTCCTGGTGCGTTCGGCAAAAAAGCACAGCGATTACGAGCAGACGTTCTAGGCCGTCCGCTGCACACGACAACAACCATAGACATGCCAGAAGGGCCGGGGTTTAGATCCTGGCCCTTTTCGTATAGCCGCTCGCCAGCGGTTATTGACCTCACGACCGGCAAGCAGCGATTTTCCCGTTTCAATCCCGCTTCGTCGCTTGCAATCCCCAAGGGGGTTTCGCATAATAGCTGTTAAGCTTCGCGACGGAAAACGCAGATGAAACGAACCATATACCGTTGCTTTGGGGCATAGCCCCGCTTCATCTTCTCTCGCGCAGCCAACTGAATGATGCGATTTGGGTGCTGGAAGATGGGGAGAGCTCATGGCTTCTTCTGATGCAACACAACGAGCAGTCCTTGC
>DBFBKG010000037.1:0-10642 GCA_048203815.1 Collinsella sp.
GCCTTTGACCGTCATTTCCCCGGACAGGACCACCTTTGCCGCCGAGACCTTGAACTGCCTGTCGTATCGCTTTCTTCTTTGGGTCATCTTGAACACCTTTCGCTCTTAACTAGGTGTCCAATTCATCATACCCACTCCACAGTCCGGACCGCTTCACGGTCCAACTTTCTGTCCGCACCCCCAATCGGCCCATCCAACGGCCAAACAGGGACTATTTCACCGCAACTTTTCTATAGATCTGATTTCGGGCTGATGCTGTGTATGTAACATTTCAAAACTCTGCCGGATTACGGGGCTGAATTGACAACCTCTATCCATTCCGATCATTTGCAAATTTCAACAAGCCATCTACCTGCGGTTTTATTTAGGCCATTTTTGCTATGGCCGGACATCACCAATCTGGCCCCGTAATCCGCCCTACTTTTGATAGCAGCAAGTATGAAACGGGGCTATCATTGCCACTCTTTAACCGCTATTAAAAACTCCGCTCGCATGACCATCTGAGTTGCGATGAAATAAGGACTGTTTGGCGGGCAGAAACCGATATTCAATCCCTATTTCACCGCAACTTAGTAGTTACTAGTGGACCAGGCGGGCGCAGAAGTGGCCGTCGTAGGAGTCAGCGTTTACGGGGACGCTTTGGAAAAGTCCGCGGTCGTTTTGACGTACGGAGACGAGCTTCTTGGCTTGATCAAACTCGGGGAGTTGCAGAATCTGTGCCTCGGAGAGGGGTGCCAGGTTAAAGCCTGCGCCCTCTGGCGAAGCCAAAAACGCATCGACAACTTGCGTGTTCTCTTCATCAAAGACCGAGCAGGTGGCATAAATAAGCTCACCGCCGGCAGCAACGCGCGTGGCTGCTTCCTTGAGCATCATCAGCTGCAGTTTGGGCAGCTCGGTCGTAACGTCCTTCTCGGTCAGACGCCAGGGAATCTCGGGATGACGGCGCATGGTGCCGGTGCCCGAGCACGGGGCATCGATAAACACCGTATCGAACAGGACAGGTTGGCCAAGCATCGCATCGAACGACGTAAGGACAGCATCGAGCTCGCAGGCATCGCCCGATACCGTGCGAACACCCGTAATGCCCGCCTTATGCAGGCGCGCGAGATTCTGATCACATTTACGATCATGCAGGTCGAGCGCAGTGTGCTGACGCTCGTACCCGGCACGTTTGGCCTGGCACATCATCACATAGGTCTTAGTGCCACGACCGGCGCCGATCTCCAGGCAACGCCCGGGACGGGTCGCCACGGTAGCGATGAGCTGGGCGTTAAGGTCCGAGGCTACGGCAGCCGCGCGCTCAAACACACCTGACGCAACGGTGGCCTGCGCATCGACCGGCGCATGGCAACCCGGGAACACGGGCGCAACAAGCTGCGAAATGTACGGATCGGGTTTGGTCGCAAAGGCGTTCTCGTGCAAAGCGAGCGGCGCGGGTGCCAGATTGCCGGCAAAGTTGAGCGAGCCCTCGGGCGTATCGAACGATGCCATAATGCGGGCGCACAGCCAGCGAGGAAGACCCATCAAGCGAGACAGGCGAACCAAACGACGCTCGGACTCATCCGCATCGGATGCAGTGGCAAAGCCCTCAACGTTGTCCGCAACCTTGTGCAGCACCGCGTTAGCCAGGCCCGCGGCAGACTTAGCACCGCTACGAACCAGCTCAACACCCTGGCTCACGGCAACGCGACCCGGGGTATGCAGGTAAAGCATCTCGAAAGCCGAGATGCGAAGCGCCATGCGAACGCGCGGCGCGACCTTTTTGGGCTTATCGAGGAACTGATCGAGCAGTTCGTCCAAAATGCCCTGCGTCGCGGCAACACCGAGCGCCAAGCGAGCGGCAAAAGCAGAATCGCGTTGGTCAATGGCCTTGGCGGAAGCACGGGAAGACAACACGTCGCGCGCATACATGCCGCGACGGTCGGCCTCCATCAGCACATCGAGCGCAAGTTTGCGCGCAGGGGATAGCTTGCTCACGACAAAACACCCCACGTCAGATCGGCACCCTGCAGACCGGCAGCCCAGGCAGAAGCAGCCATGGCACGCTTGCCGTCGGGCTTAACCTCGAGCAGCTCAACCGCGCCATCGGAAAGTCCCAGGTAAACACGCTTGCTCTTAACGGCAACAGCGCCCTCGTCAAGCGACACATCAGCCAGTGCACCATCGAGCACGCGAACCGACTTGCCGGCAATCACACAACGGGCAGGCGCAGTATCGGACGAAGCCAACACGTGACGCACGCAATCGAGCGCCGACATCTGAGGATCCAGACGCATCTCCTGCTTGGAAATCTTGGCAGCATGCGTGACAAGAGACTCATCCTGCTCGGTCCAAACAGCCGACCCATCGGCAAGCGCGGGAAGCGTATCGGCCAGCAGCTTACCACCCAGCTCACCAAGCTCCATAGTCAGCTCCTCGGCATGCTTAGCGGCAACCGACGTGGAAGCCTGAGCACAATAAGCACCCGTATCCACGCCATGCCCGATACGCATGATAGAAACACCGGCAACATCGTCACCAGCAAGGATCGCACGCTGAATAGGAGCAGCGCCACGCCAACGCGGCAGCAGCGAAGCATGAACATTCACAATGCCGAGCGGCGCCATATGCAGCACCTCATCAGGCAAAATGCAGCCATAGGCAGCCACGCAGAAAATATCGGCATCCGCAGCTTTAAGCGCCCCTACAACCTCAGGCGTCATACGATTGGCCTCAACAACCGGCAAACCCAACTCAAGCGCCTTAGCCTTAACAGGAGAAGGCTCAAGCTTCTTACCACGTCCACGAACAGCATCAGGACGAGTAACAACAAGCGCAATCTCGTTCCCAGCCTCAACAAGCGAAGTCAGCGAAGGCACAGCAAAATCAGGCGTACCCATAAACACAATACGCATAAAGAACGTCTCCCTTCAACCAAAGCCGAGACGGCTACAAATAACAGCGGAAAGCCAAGTACCCAGCCCATCCGCAATAACAATTCAACAAGAACAAATATACCCAAAAACAAAGAAAGAGCCGCAATAAAAGCAGCTCTTCCAACAAAGCAATTATCAGCGAAGACGCCCCTCCCTGGCCCAACGGCACCCAGGCGAACCTAAGAGTGGCAACGCAGTCCCCGGGACAGGGCCCGCATATATCGTCCCGCGCGCAGTTTCGCAGCAAAGCGAGAATGTTTGAGCACGGGATGATATATGCGGGCCCTGTCCCGGGGACGGACGACTTACTCCGTCTCGCCCGGTCGAGCGCCGCGGGCCAGGGCGTCCTGATACTCCTTGACGGCCTTGAGCCTCTGCATGGGCTTCAGTCGCTCGAACATGGTGTTGCCGTGCAGGTGATCGATCTCGTGCTGCAGGCACACGCAGAACAGGTCGCCCGAGGCCTCATAGCGAATCAGGTTGGCGTCCAGGTCGTACGCCTCGACAACGACATGATCGGGACGCTCGATCTCGCAGCTAATGCCGGGGATAGACAGGCAGCCCTCGCTAAACGGCACCAAATGGTCGCTCTGCTCAACAATGACAGGGTTGATGAGCACGTACGGATCGTAGTCGCTCTTGTCGCTGTAATCGCAGTCGATGGTGACGAGCTGGATGAGCTCGCCGATCTGCGGGGCAGCCAGGCCGCAGCCGCCGTTCTCGAACATCATCTTCTTCATCTTCTCGGCAAGCGCCTCGATCGCCGGGGTGATCTCCTCGATGACGGCGCACTCCTGACGCAAACGAGGGTCGGGCGACAGTACGATTCCGTTGGCTTCCATGGCCATCCTTTCGGGTTGTTACATCAAATCATAGGCGTCGACGTCAACGCTCACGCTCACGCCGCGCACGGAGCCCACCTCTTTGAGGCAGGCGTCGATATCATCAGAGACATGGTACCCCACGGGCGACTTCACAAGCAGGTGGAAGCGATAACGGTCCTTGGCTCTCTCGATTACACACGAAGCCGGGCCCAGCACCTGCGGCACCGCGCTGCCCGCCCGCAAAAAGTCGGGCGCGGCGGCATGCCAGCGGCGCTTGAGGAGCTTTGCAATGCGACCAATGTAGCCCCGCGCGTCATCCGCGTTCGTCGACCATACCAAGATGTTGACCAGGCGCACAAAAGGCGGATACAGCGCGTCGCGGCGTTGGTCCAAGTCGTAATCGGTAAAGATCGAACGGTCGTGCTCGGCAACGGCGCGAATGACAGGGTCCTCGGGCAGGTACGTCTGAATGATGACCTCGCCAGGGCGATCGCCGCGTCCGGCACGGCCCGCGACCTGCTCCAGCAAATCGTAGGCGCGCTCCCCTGCTCTAAAATCGGGCAGCTTTAACGCAAAGTCGGCATTGACCACGCCCACAAGCGTGACCTCGGGAAAGTCGAGGCCCTTGGCAATCATCTGGGTGCCCAGCAGCACCGCGCAATCGGCGGCATCGAACTGCTCGAGCAACTTCTTATGCGCGTCCTTGCCACGCGTGGAATCGGCGTCCATACGAATGATGGCTACATCCTCGGGCAGCATCTGGTGCAGCGCGTCCTCGATCTGCTGCGTGCCCAGACCCATTTTTGCCAGGTAGCGACTGCCGCATTTGGGGCAACGGCTCGTGGGCGCCGGATAGGGCTGGACGCGCCAGGACGAACCGCAAGTGTGGCACTGCAGCGTATGCGTGCGCTCGTGATACGTGAGCGCAGTGGAGCAGTGGTTGCAGGTGGGGACGCAGCCGCACTCGCGGCACATCAAAAACGGGGCAAAACCGCGGCGGTTATGCAGCAGCACGGCCTTCTCGCGACGCTCGACCACGCGTTCCAAGCCTTCCATCAGCGGCTTTGAGAACATGGAGCGGCTGCCGTGCGAAAACTCGCGGCGTAGGTCGGCAATGCGGACCGTGGGCAGCACGGCGTGTCCCGGGCGCTCGGGCATCTCGACGCGCGTCCAGGTGGCACCGTTAAACGTGCCGCGGCGGCAGCGGTCGAGGGCCTCGGCAGAAGGCGTGGCCGAGCCCAGCACGAGTGGACAGCGATAGCGGCGCGCCATCTCGGCAGCGACCTCGCGCGCATGATAGCGCGGGCTGGAACCCTGCTTGTAGCTGGTCTCGTGCTCCTCGTCGATAATGATGAGGCCCAAGTCGCAGAGCGGGCAAAAGAGCGCCGAGCGGGCGCCCACGACCACGCGCGCGGCACCGCTGGCGACCATGTCCCACTGGTCCAGGCGCTCGCCGGCCGAAAGGCGCGAGTGGAAGACCGCGACCGTCTCGCCAAAGCGCGAGCGGAAGCGGCCGACGGTTTGGGCCGTCAGCGATATCTCGGGTACAAGCACGCAGGCGGAGCGACCGGCCGCGAGTACGCGTTCGATGGCAGAGAGGTAGACCTCGGTTTTACCGGATCCGGTGACGCCGTCGACAAGGACCACGTCACCGTGGGCGTCAAGGCGGGCGCGCTCAATTTGCGCAAGCGCCTGCCGCTGGCCGTCCGTGAGCGCGAGCGGCGCCTTGCCGCTTGCCGAGGACAGCGTGGTCTGATCGCTGCAGCCACGCCAGGCGCGGCGCTCCTCCACCACCACGACGCCACGTTTTTCGAGCGCCTTGATGGTCGCCGACATGCTGTTGTAGAGCAGGTTGAGGTCGCGCGTCGTGACCGGCCCGCATTGAAGTGCCTCGATGAGCTGGCGCTGACGGACCGCGGTCTTGGGCGGCGTATAGTCAAAGCCTTCGGGCGTAAGCATTACCCAACGGTTTTGGATAGGCTTGACGGCTGGACGCTCGACCGTCCACGCCCCGTCATCGCCCTTAACAACACGCGGGCTGCCGCCCGGAGGCAAGAACAGGCGCAGACACTCGGAAAGCGTCGCGACATACTCGCGACTCATCCAACGCGCAATGCGGGCGGCCTCGGCGCCAAAGAGCGGTTTACTGAGGATGGCCTCGATGGGCCTGATGCGCGCGGGATCGAGAGCGTCGTTACCTTGCAGGTCGGCCAGCTCGGGCGAGATGTCGACGATATAGCCCGCGGCCGCACGGTTGCCAAAGTGGACCAGGACCGTAGACCCGACCTGGGCCTCGTTGGCAAGGGACTCGGGGATGCCGTAAGCAAACGGTTCGGACAGCGCACGGGTGGGGATGTCGAGAACCACGCTCGTGTGGGCGGCAATGGGCTCAGGTGAAGGCTCGGGCTTGGCCGGGGCAGCACCGGATGCCGGCGCCGCCGGAGTCTCCTCCGGATCCGGCGAACCAAACAGCGAAAGTTGCTCGGCCATGGCCCCAGCACCTCCTATCCCATACGTCTACAGAAACAAGAGCCCCACTCGTGGTGAGCGGGGCTCAGATACATGCGTTTACGCAGCTGCTACAGCGCCATCGTGCGGGCGCGGTCGATGCGCGCCAGGCAGTCGTCGCGACCGACGAGCGCCATGGTCTCGCCCAGCGGGGGGCTCACCATGTTGCCGCAGACGGCAACGCGCACAGCCTGGAACACCACGCGCTTCTTGAGGTCCATCTGCTCGGGCAGCGGCTCAAGCGCGGCGTCGATGTTGGCAGCCGTCCACTCGTCCACGCCCTCGAGCGCGGCCTTGGCGGCATCCAGAATGGCGCCCATGCCTTCCTTGGCCAGGCCTTTGTTGACAGACTTCTCGTCATACTCGAGCGTCTCGGCCGTGGCAAAGATGGGAGCGGCGACGGTCACGGCGTCGGCCGGCATCTTGGTGCGCGGCTTGACGATAGCGGCAAGCGCATCGATCCAATCCTCGCCGTACTCGACATTACCCTCGATGAGGCCTGCCTCGTGCAGCTCGGGGACCATGATCTCGTCGGCAAACTGAGCGTCGGACATACCGTTGATGTACTCGGCATTGACCCAGTCGAGCTTCTTGGGGTCGAAGGTAGCCGGGTTCTTGGAGATGCGGTCGAGCGAGAACTTGCTGGCCAGGACATCGCGCGGAATGATCGTGGTCTCACCGTCGAGCGACCAGCCGAGCAGCGCCAGGTAGTTGACGAAGGCGTCGGACAGGTAGCCGGCATCGCGGTACTCCTCCACCGAGGTAGCGCCGTGGCGCTTGGAGAGCTTTTTGCCGTCGGCACCCAAAATCATGGAGATGTGGGCGAACGTGGGCACGGGCGCGCCGAGGGCCTCGTAGACCATGACCTGGCGCGGGGTGTTGGACAGATGGTCGTCGCCGCGAATGACGTGGGTGATCTTCATCATGGCGTCGTCGACGACGGTCGCGAAGTTATAGGTGGGCGTGCCGTCGGAGCGGAAGATGACGAAGTCGTCGAGCTCCTTAGCGTCGAAGGTCACCTCGCCGTGGACGGCGTCATGGATGACGACGTCGCCGCGGTCCACTGGCACCTTGATGCGCAGGACATAGGGCTCGCCGGCCTCGATGCGGCGGCGTGCCTCCTCAGGATCAAGATCGCGGCAGCGGCGCTGATAGCCCTGGAAGGGGTCCTTGCGCTCCTGGGCGGCCTTGCGGTCGGCCTCGAGCTGCTCCTTGGTGCAGAAGCAGGGATAGGCCTTGCCCTCGTCCCAAAGCTTCTGGGCGGCCTGCTTGTACAGGTCCAGGCGCTCGGTCTGGGCATAGGGACCAAAGTCGCCGCCCACCTCGGGACCCTCGTCCCAGTCCAGGCCCAGCCAACGCATGGCGCGCAGAATGATCTGCGTGTTCTCGTCGGTGGAACGGGTGGGGTCGGTGTCGTCGATGCGCAGGATGAACGTGCCGCCGTTTGCACGGGCGAAAGCCCAGTTATAGATAGCGGTGCGGGCGCCGCCGATGTGCAGCTTGCCCGTCGGTGAGGGTGCAAAGCGGACGCGAACGTCTGATGCCATGGAAATCTCCTCGATTGCAGGATGGATGTCTAACCGCATCAGTATAAAGCAACAAAGCAACCTCCGCACAAAGGGCACCGACCCACTCATTGGGGACAGACTTAAATGACCACCCATTTAAGTCTGTCCCCAATGAGTGGGTGCGGAAAGGGTGTGAATGTTGGATTTACGCGATATGATGTGCCCTTGCATATAGAGCTCGGCGGAATGGTAACGGTCGCCGGGACACGTTTTTGAAAGGACAATCATGTCAGAAGAACTTCGTTCCATCCCACCCCAACACGGGTCCTTTGTCTTTACGTCGGAGTCGGTGACCGAAGGTCATCCCGATAAGATCGCTGACCAGATCAGTGATGCCGTCCTCGACGCAATCCTCGCTAAAGAAATAGAGCTGCAGGAGCAGGGCTACATTGCACCCAACGGCGTGCCCGCCAACGTTGAGAACGTCCGCTGCGCCTGCGAGACCCTCGTGACCACCGGCACCGTCATCGTTGCCGGCGAGATCCGCACCCAGGCCTACGTCGATGTGCAAGAAATTGCCCGTGGCGTTATCCGCCGCATTGGCTACAACCGCGCAAAGTTCGGTTTTGACTGCGATACCTGCGGCGTTATGAGCCTCATCCACGAGCAGTCTCCCGATATCGCCCAGGGCGTCGACGAGTCCTTCGAAATCCAGACCGGCGCCACCACCGACCCGATCGACCTGATCGGCGCCGGCGACCAGGGCATGATGTTTGGCTATGCCTCCAGCGAGACCAAGACCCTCATGCCCATGCCGCACTACCTGGCGAGCCGCCTGGCCGAGCGCCTGGCTGCCGTGCGCCACGACGGCACCCTGCCCTACCTGCGCCCCGACGGCAAGACCCAGGTCACGGTGCGCTACGAGGACGGCAAGCCCGTTGAGGTCACGACCATCGTCATCTCCACGCAGCACGCCGCCGAGATCGAGGACATGGGCACGATCAAGGACGACCTCATCGAGCACGTCATCACCCCCGTCATGGCTGCCGAGAACATGCCGTGGGACAACGCCGACATCTATGTGAACCCCACCGGTCGCTTTGTCGTGGGCGGCCCCATGGGCGACACGGGCCTCACCGGCCGTAAGATCATCGTCGACACCTACGGCGGTTACGGCCGTCACGGCGGCGGCGCCTTTAGCGGCAAGGACTGCACCAAGGTCGACCGTTCCGCCGCATACGCCGCGCGCTGGGTCGCCAAGAACGTGGTGGCCGCCGGCCTGGCAGACCGCTGCGAGGTCGAGCTGGCCTACGCCATCGGCGTGTCCAAGCCGCTGTCGATCATGGTCGACACCTTCGGTACCGCGCATGTTGCCGAGGACAAGATCGTCGAGGCCGTCGAGAAGACCTTCGACCTGCGCCCGGGCGCAATCATCCGCGACCTGGACCTGCGTCGACCGATCTACGAGAAGACGGCAGCCTACGGCCACTTCGGCCGCGAAGACGCCGACTTCACCTGGGAGAAGACCGATCGAGTCGAAGAACTCAAAGCAGCCTGCGGCCTGTAAGCTAACAAGAAAAGCCACAGCAAGATAACAACGCACCAAAAGAGGTACCGGCCCCAACCGGTACTTCTTTTTTATTTAACCGGTGGTGAAGATGTTTCGATATGAAGTGCAACGCGTATCACCAGCTGATGAATTTTGCAGCACACGCGCCTCTACCATGTATCCTAAGTTCCGAGGGCTTTAGTATTTGGTCGATCGCGAGTTCCGCACGAGCCGGAGAGCACTTAATGTGCTCTCCGTGCGAGCAGGACTGTCCGAGCAGGCGACCAAATACTAAAGCCCTCGGAACGGCGGGACAGAG
The DNA here is from genome assembly GCA_048203815.1 of Collinsella sp. Lineage (GTDB taxonomy): Bacteria > Actinomycetota > Coriobacteriia > Coriobacteriales > Coriobacteriaceae > Collinsella. Next base: position 9,624 of record DBFBKG010000037.1, read on the forward strand.
TATGCCCCGCCCCTCGGGACGACGAGACAAGGCAAAGGAGCAGCCATGGCAGGCAAGCCACAAACATTAGCTACGACCTCGGCATTCGAGATCTTGGGGCCCGTCATGGTCGGCCCCAGCTCATCGCACACCGCCGGCGCCCTGCGGTGCGCACAGGTGGCCGCCAGCCTGCTCGAGGGCCGCATCACCAAGGTCACCTTTGGCCTGTGGAACTCCTTCGCCCACACCTACCGCGGCCACGGCACCGACCGCGCGCTCGTCGCGGGCATCCTGGGGCTCGACACCGACGACGAGAATATCAAGCAGGCCTTCGACCTCGCACGCGAGCAGGGCCTCGAATATCACTTTGACATCAAGGGCGACGACGCCTCCATCCACCCTAACACCGTCGACATCGAGATGGTTGACGACACGGGCGCTACGGCGCAGGTCCGCGGCGAGAGCCTGGGCGGCGGCAAGATGCGCATCAGCCGCATCAACGGCGTCGGCGTCGACATCTCGGGCATGTATTCAACGCTCTTCGTGGCGCACCAGGACGTTCCCGGCGTGCTCGCCGCGCTTACGAACCTGCTCGCCTACGCACACGTCAACATTGCCTTCTGCCGTACCTACCGCACCGAGGTGGGCGGCCAGGCCTACTCCGTCTTTGAGACCGACGGCGCACCCGATGACACCGTCATCCCCATGGTGCGCAAACTCGACAACGTCGGCTACGCCACCTTTATTGAGCTCCCCGGCTCGGCATCATCGCTCTCCCCCGGCGTCTCGGCCAAGGAGATCTTCGACGACGGCGAGCAACTGCTCGACGCGTGCGAGGAGCTGGGGCTCAGCATCGGCGCCGTCATGGCCGTGCGCGAGGGGCGCCTTACCGGCGAGGCGCACGCCGTCGCCGCCATGCGCCGCGTGCTCGACGTCATGCGCGAGGAGACCACGGCCCCCATCGCCAATCCGCAGCGCTCGCTCGGCGGGCTTATCGGCGGCGAGGCTAAGCTCGTCGATGCCACCGGCCGCAACGACCT
>DBFBKG010000038.1:0-27103 GCA_048203815.1 Collinsella sp.
GTAACTGGATTGAGGCCTGTCAAGGCGCAAACATCGGGAATACCAAGGAGGCGCTCACGGCCAAGGTTTGAATTATCGAGAGCCGCGGGGACCACTTTAGTGGCAGCGCACGGCTCGATGGAATCAGCCAGCATGGTAGAATCCTTTCGGGTCTGCTCGCCCCTCCCCCAGTCGCCAAACTTGTATGGGAAGGGCGGGCGGCTTTTAACTCGTGACCAAATGAATACTCCAATCAATCGAGCTGGTCAGGCTTTTATCTTGGCCATAGTGTACGTCGTCTGTGTAACGATTTCAATTGTTTTTCCTTCTTTATTCAATCTTTTTTCAGAAACTAATAGACATGCGTAGCTGCCTGCGCTAATATCAGAAGTGACGATAGGAGGAATCATGCCACGCCTTCCAATATCTGGCAGCAAAATGAAAAAAGTGAAGCTTGGCACAACAGTCCAAGAGCGCACGATTAATGAAATCGAATGGCTTCGGAATTCGAGGTCCGATTCAATCAGGACCCCAGGCGAAGCTATTGACTATATCTTCGGACTCGTCACGGGTCTTGATGCAGAGGTCGCTCGCGCTCTAGACCGCGTTTGCATCCAGCGCATTTCCTCGATTGCAGACGAAATTAACCGTCTGCGGCCAGATGGCTCCGAGGAAATGAATATAGGGTCTAAACGACTTCAACAAGAGCAGTTTTGCGCGCTCCATGACCATTTATCCACGCTATATAAGGATGAAGAAGTGTCTGGCGGAATGAACCGAGTAAACCTTCTCGGCGGCGACTACGTTATCTTCCCCTCCGATTGGATTCTCCTTGAGCCGGCGGCATCCGCACAGGGTTGCAGCCAAGTCGGTGTTATAGAAATCAGGGGCGGGGCCAAATACGAAGCACCCCATTTCATCTTTTTCCATAACGGAGAGTATGACGAGAACGATAAGCTAGAAAAGGCGACCAAACTCTGGCCGCGAATGAAGGAAGTCCGCCGCGACGAAGTTAAGCTTGTCGCGGACGACCAGGGTCACTATCTAAACATGGATGAACATCTTGCCGCTCCGATTATTTGCTACTTCAACGTTCTAGACGCCGCATATTACCAGTCGGTAAACATGGAGGCACCCTACGGAGCCGTCATCTACCGCAACCGATAGAAGAAGGCCCCTCACGGGGCCTTTTTCAATTCTCGAGAATACTATCGAACGTCTCAGCCGCCTTCTGGTCATTGGCCGGAATGAAATGGCTGTAAATCGAAAGCGTGGTCGAAGGGCTCGCATGCCCCAATCGTGCCTGAATTGTCTTGATATCCGCTTTTGCGCCCACCAGTAAGGTCGCGTGAGTATGCCGAAGTTCGTGCGGTTTCAAGCCACTATATCCAGTACCGATATAATGCTTTTCTCCTTCTTTATCAACAGATGTTCGCTTCGTTTCGAATGATCCGAATCCATGCTTCACCGAGAAATTCCGAAATGCCCTTGAGTAGTTATGATCGTTCATCCGGTTGACGGAAGGCTCATCGGCACCGCGAAGGACACCGATTGAATGGACAATGGGGGTCTGTTCATTCCAAGAGAATCCAAGTTCACGCAATTCCTCTTGTTGGATTCGCTTCCATCTTTCCAGATAAGAAGCAAGCTCGTCGCCAATGGATATTTCACGTCTACTCATTTTTGATTTAGGATCGCGCAGCCCATATTTGCTGGAATACTGCTTCTCTATCCTGAGAGTTTTTTTCGATGGATCGTAGCGCTCCCATGAGAGTCCAAGGGCCTCACCTTTTCTCATTCCGCACAGCAAGAGCAGCATGGTGCAGGTGACAAACGATGATGGCGCCTCTTCCCGCAAACACCCTAGCAATCGGGCCGCCTCGCTGGAGCTAAGCGCATTTCTCGCCTCATAATTAACTTTCGGCAGTTTTACGTGTCGGCAAGGGTTTTTGGTAATGCGATCGTTATCGACAGCATTCTCCATGATTTGCTTGAGCTTGATATGGATGCGGCGTATTTCACTCTCGCTAAAACGGCCGCTCTTTCGAGCTCTTTCATAGGCAGCGCTAATATCATCGGGCCTCAAAGAACTCAGTAAAGGGTTTCCGAACAATTCCCCAATGTGTTCGACATCCAGTTCTTCGCGATCGAATGCCGCGATCGATCCAAATACCGCCTTGCGGTCCCCATGAAACGACAACGCGTAGTCATAAAGTCGCTTTGGCTTATCGGGTTCTTTTTCCATGCCCTCAAGCTCCAGCCTGTACGCTTCAAGCGCTTTTGAGACCTCGCTTGGCCAGTTTTTTGGATTCTTGCTCTTGCAATGGACCCTTCGATAGGGGCTGCGAAGATACTTCCCGGTATCAGGGTCTTTTCCCATAGAAAAGTAAATTCGGAAGACGCCTTTCTTCCTGTCAATACATTCGGACGTACCTCGTGCGCCCTCCTTAATCGTACCGTGCAATTGAACCCCTCATTTGTATTTCGGTTAGGCTTGGGCCAAAGCTTTATAGGCTTTGGCCCAAGCCTAACCGAAAATTTTCACCTCTGCAACTTATTAAAGGGGTGAAATAGAGGGGAAAATCAATTCTAATAACCAAGTCGATTATTTAAAGAAATACCTTTTTACCTGCATCTATTTTAAACTCAATGAAAATAAACCGAACTCGATGAATCAAGCGAACACGTACTCGTAAAGCGGGGGTCACCGGTTCGAGCCCGGTCGCTGGCTCCATTGCACAAGACAGCCGCCTTCGGGCGGCTTTTTTGTTGTCGATTTCGGGCGCGCATCCGCCAATCCAAGCACAACGCCGCCGGAAACTCTCCTACTCAACAAAAGCCCCGCCAACCGCAATCCCCAAAGGAACCGCGATCAGCGGGGCCCAAGCGCGTTCCTCCAAGGGATAACGCTCGCAAAACGAACAGCTCAGCCGAGCAGCGCGCTACTCCTCCCAGTAAGCATCTGCAAGCAGCTTAAAGCAGATCTTCTTGACCGGCTGCGCGCCATCGCCCGGGAACTCGAGCGTGGGCATGTGAGGCTCGCCGGCAACAAACAGCGCAAACTTGTCGTCAGCAAGATCGCCGGCGATCGAGGCGTCGGAATCGACCAGATCGTAGTCGTCCTTCTCGTCGAACTCCTGGACCAGCGTCAGGCTGCCCGTGGCAACCTTAAAGGCCTCGCGACCCTCGACGTCGATCTGCAGGTCGTGATAGCGCTGATGCGTCTCATAGTGAGCCTCGGCTTCGGGACGCGTCGTGGGAGCCATGACGTTCGCAAAGACCTTGTCGCCCAGAATCGGATGGCTGCCGACCTCGAGCTTCGCCGGATCGTTCTCCTCGAGCCAGTCGATCAGCACGTCGAGGCCCTTGAGCATTCCACGGTACTCCTCGATATCGCCCAATGCACCGTAAATCATCTAAATCCCCTCTCGGATCGTTTCTTTGGCGGCTACTCGGCAAACGCATTACCGACGCTGTTGCCACCCACATGCGTCTCGACCAGGGTAAGGTCGGGATTGAACACGACAGTGTCGGCGTCGCGCCCCGGCATAATGCTACTGCACTTGTCGTCGACATGAGCTGGCAACCGATGCCGGGGCCGCAGCACAAGCTCCTACAGCTCGGTCACGACAACGCCGTTGTAAACCTCGTCCCAACGATCCATAACCAAGTGGCCAGTCATGGGATCCATGGCATTGAGTTTGCCGCAGGTGTTGGCGGTACGCAGCACCGTCTCGTCGTCGGCTCCGGCAGCAATCGCATGTGCGAAGCCGGCAATGGTCGAATCGCCAGAGCCCGTAGCGTTAACGGCGGGGATATCGGGGGTCTTGGCGCGGAACGCACGGCCGTTATGGAAACCAACGGAGCCGGCAGCGCCCATAGATACGACGACCCAGGGGATATCGGAGAAGCGGGCGTCAGAGGCGAGCGCGGAACGGAGCTCGTCCACATCGTCGGTGGTAAAGCTCGTGCCCAGAAGGCCGTTAATTTCGGTCAGGTTAGGCTTAACCAGCTCAGGCTTGACCTCGGACTTGAGCGCAGCCTCGAGCGAGGCGCCCGAGGTATCGAGCAGCACCTTGGCGCCGGCGTTCTCTGCAATGCCCGTGATCTTAGCGTAGTAGTCCGCCTCGACGCCGCGGGGCAGCGAACCCGAGATGGTAACGACATCGGCCTTGCTCGCAAGCTCGGCGAACTTGGCGGTAAAGGCATCGAGCTCCTCGGGGGCAATCGTCGGGCCGCTCTCGAGCAGCTCGGTCTGGTTGCCGGCGTGGAGGATGTTGAGACAAATGCGAGTCTCGCCCTTGATGGGCACAAAATCATTCTTAATGCCGTTAGCATCCATGAGCTCGGCCATATAGGCGCCCATATGACCACCAAGCAAGCCGGTTGCCACGACATCGTCGCCCAGCTGGCCCAGGACGCGGGCCACGTTGAGGCCCTTACCGCCGGCGGTCTTTTCGGGCGTCACGCGGTTGACGTCGTCGATAATGAGCTCATCGAGCTGATAGCGCGTATCGACGGACGGGTTCATCGTAACGGTGAGGATCATTTCTAGCTCCTTATCTCGCAGGCTCCTTATGCCTTGCAAAACGAATTGGCTACATGCGACTACAGAATCTCGATTGTGAACGAGCGCACGATGGTTTCTTTGGGCTTGGCGATAAGGCAGCCGCGCTTGTGCTCAAGCACGTCGTCCTCATCGGAGCAGGTCGAAAGACCGCCCCAGGGCTCAACTGCCACAAAATCACCCTCGGGCTTGCTCCACACAATGAGGTACGGGAAGCCCTCAAAGCTCAGGCGAACACCCTTGTCCTCGCCCTTTTTGGAAAGCGTGACCTGACGGCTCTCGAGCACGTCAAAGATGGTCTCCGCAAAATCGAAGAGCTCATGTGACAGAGGCAGCGTCTTTCCCACCATGGGGTTCTTGGAGCGGTTGGTCACGTCAATCAAGCCAGTCGAGGGGACGGCAGCGCAAAGCTCAGCAGCCTCGTCTTTCTCAAAACGCAACTCGTAGTCCGTATAGGCCTCGCCCTCATCGAGCGGGCACCTAAAGCCGGGGTGTCCACCGATAAAGAAAGGCATGTCCTCGGTGCCCTCGTTGGTAACCTCATAGGAGACGCGCACGGCGGCGTCCTCGAGCGTATAGCGGGCGACAAGCTTAAACGGATACGGATAATCGCTCAGCAGCGCGGCGTTATCCTCCGAAGCCAGGCACATCGCCAGCTCGTTCTCGCTCTGGCTCAGCAGCTTCCACTCCTGTTTGCGCGCAAACCCATGGCGGGCGAGCTTCACATGATGTCCGGCAAACGTCATGGCGCTGTTATCGCGCAAACCTCCGCAAATCGGGAAGCAAATCGGTGCCTGGCCGGACCACACGGCGGGATCGCCCTGCCACAAGTACTCGCGACCTCCAGCCTCAATCGAGGTAAACGAACCACCGGCCGTGGAGACCTTGATAGAAATCGAATCGTTGGAGAGAGCGTATTCCATTGTCCATCCTTTCGAACAACTGCTTTTTGCTCGCAAGAACCCGTCTCGGCCCTGACCAAAGGACAAACCCGCACGTTCATCGATGCGTCCGGTTTCCCAGCCATGCAACGGGGTACCATACAGACATTGATGCAATTACAGCTGAAAGGCCTTCTTATGCGAACCATCATCCTTTATGCCTCACACCACCACGGCAATACGAAAAAGCTCGTGGACGCCATCGTCGAGGCGCACCCCGAGATCGATACCCTCGACGTGAAGTCACTCGGTAAAAACGAGTACCCCGACCTGCACGAATACCATCTGATCGGTGTCGCCACGGGCATCTATTACTCCGAGATCGACAAGGACATGGCACGCGTGCTCACGAACGTGCTGCAGCCGCAGGACAAGGTGTTTGGCCTTATGACCTACGGTGGCAAAAACAAGTGGTACGGCAAGGATATCGATGGCATCTGCCGCATGAGGCAGGCCATCTTTATGGGCGTCTACGGCTGTCCCGGCTTTGATACGTGGGGGCCGTTCAAACTCACCGGCGGCGTCCAGAAGGGACACCCGACCGCTGAGGAAATTAAGGGCGCCGTCGACTTCTTCGACAAGATCGAAGACGAGTATGGCGACATCATCGTCGAAGAGTACGCCAAGCGCGAGAAGCGTCTAGCATACGAAAAGGAGCATCCCGCGGGGGGTCTTGTGGCCGGCGTCAAGCGCACGGCAAAGAAGATCGTTAACAAGCTGTAACTGTTAAGGTGCTTTTGAGCGTTTAACCCATACGGCGGGTCCGAGCAGATTCGGGCCCGCCGTCTTTTTCTATCGTTAATCGGTAAAGGCGTTGCCGACGCTCTGGCCGCCAACATACGTCTCGACGAGGGTGAGCTCATGGTCGAACACGACAAAGTCGGCGTCGCGACCCGGCATGATGCTGCCGCACTTATCCTCGATGTGCGCAGAGCGAGCCGGCACCTCGGTTGCCATGCGAATGGCGATATCAGCGCTGGCGATGCCCCAATCGACAATGTTCTTGACGCCCTGGGCAAGCGTGAGCACCGAGCCGGCAATGCTTTTGCCGTCGGCGAGCCAGCACAGGTTGTCCTTCATGATGACGTCCATGCCACCACTGGTGTAGCTGCCCTCGGGCATGCCGCCGCAGCCCAGGCAGTCGGTGATGAGCACCGTGTGCTGCCAGCCCTTTGCCTGCAGCAGTGCCTTGATGGCGGCAGGGTTTACGTGCTTGCCGTCACAGATGATCTCGGCGTAGGTCTCGGGCGTGGACATGGCAGCACCCACGACACCGGGCTCACGGTGATGCAGACCGCGCTGGCCGTTATAGGTATGCGTAAAGCAGCTGGCACCGGCATTGATAGCGGCGATGCACTCATCGTAGGTGGCGTCGGAGTGACCGATGCTGGTCACCACGCCCTTGGCGTTCAGAGCAGCCGCATAAGCAGCGGCACCGTCGCGCTCGGCGGCCATGGCGCTCTTAACGATGCGACCGCCCGCAGCCTCCTGCCACTGGTCGAAAACCTCCTCGGAGGGGTCAATCAGGTAAGCGGGGTTCTGCGCGCCCACGTGCTTCATGGTAAAGAAGGGGCCCTCCAGGTAGATGCCCTGAATGCGGGCACCGCAGAAGTCGGGGCCGCGGCCCTCGTCCGCCTTGGCGATAGCAGCGCAGGCGTCCTTGATCTGTTCGACGCCATCGGTGAACGTCGTGGGCAGCCAGCTGGTGGTACCGCGACGGGCGAGCTCGGTTGAGCTGATATCGATGCCCTCGGGATCGTTATCGGTAGTTGAGTGGTTGTAGAAGCCATGGATGTGAGTATCGACCATACCCGGTGCGATCCACGATCCCGTGTAGTCCTTAATCTCGCAAGAGGGCTCGTCGGCCTGCCAGGCGCCAAAAACGCCATCCTCGACCATAAGATAGCCGCCCAGTTGCGGGCCTGCCGGCAAGAAGAACTTGTCAGCCTTAATTGCGTACGTGCTCATATGCACTCCTTGCTTCTAAAGCAGTTGACTGTGGTAATGCTTATACCCAGCTCACGTAAAACAAAAAGCGCCCGCCCGCCGTTATGAGCGGACGGGCGCCCTTACAGGGGGACGCGATTAAGCGGTGAAGGGGTGAATCGTCACGCCCTTAACCACGCGGTTGACCGTGCCGGTGGGGCTCGGCGTATCGGGCGTGTTGCCCACGCGGACGGAGTTGAGCAGGCTGATAGCCTGGGCAAACATCACGAACGGCAGAGCAAGGTAACCCTCGGGAAGTGCCTCGTAGCCCTTAAAGGTGAAGGACTCACCCTCATAGACGGTGGCACCTTCCTGCTGAACGGCGATGGTGTGCTGAGCGATCTCGTCGCCACCGATCTCGTTGAGGATGTCGATGTCGTACTGACGGGTGTAGGCGTCGTTGTTGACGAACACGAAGACGAGCGTCTTATCGTCGACGAAGGACTTAGGTCCGTGACGATAGCCCATGGAGGTGTCGTAGGAAGTAGCGACCAGACCGTGAGCGAGCTCGAGGATCTTGAGCTGGCTCTCCTGAGCAAGGCCACCGAAGGAGCCAGAACCCAAGTAGGTCACGCGGTTGAAATCGCCAGCCAGGTAATCGGCGATCTCGGGCTCACGGGAGATGACCTCCTCGCCCATCTTGGCAATCGTCTCGACCCACTCGGCCTTCTGCTCGTCAGAGGCAGTGTCGAAAATAAGGGTGGAGAGCAGGGTCATGCAGGAATAAGAACCGGTCATGGCGAAGCCCTTGTCGTTGGCGCGCGGAATGAGCAGCGTCAGCGCATTGGGATCATCGGCAGACTCGACGGCAAGCTTGCCCTCGGGAGCGCAGGTGATGTTGAGGAACTTGACGTTGTGGACGAGCTCCTTGGCAACGGCAACGGCGGCAAGGCTCTCGGGGCTGTTGCCAGAGCGGGCAAAGGAAACCACGAGCGTGGGATCCTCGGCGCGCAGGAAGTCGCGCGGGGCGCTCACGATGTCGGTCGTGGCGATGGGCTTAAAGTCGTAGAGATCAGTGTTGCCAGCGTGACGCAGGTACGGGGCGCAGGTATCGCCAACGTAGTCGGACGTACCGGCACCGGTGAAGACAACGGACAGACGACCCTCGCCCATAGCGCGAGCCTCGGCCAGGAAGGCCTCGATGGCCTCCTTGTTCTCGCGATAGATGCTGAGCGTATCACGCCAAAGCTCGGGCTGCTGAGCAATCTCGGCCGTGGTGATCTGGGCGCCGAGCTCGGTGAGCTCCTCGACACTCTTCTCGAACATTTCTAATACCTCTCTCTAGAAGTAATCCTCTGACGTGCAATTATACACTTCGGTTGGTTATCTGGTAGTAACCAGTTAAATGCAAAGAATCACCATATGGAAACGATGCGAGCACTAGTTACTGCGCTGGTGGTAAACCTTGTATTTAAACTGATCGGCACGAGCAACCGAGAGTGTGTACTCCACTACCTCGTTTGACTCGTTATACGTAGTCCTGACCAAATCGAGCACAGGCGAGCCCTCGACAATTCCCAAAAGGTGGGCATCGGTGGGACGGGCTATGCTCGCATAGAACTCCTCTTCGGCCACGCGAATCTTTTGCTGAAAGTCCTGCTCAATCACATCGTAAAGCGGCTTACGCTCCAGCAGCGGTCGCTTTAGGGACAGAAATTGACGAACCGGTAGATAGCTGCGTTCGACCATCATGGGCATGTTGTCGGCAGAGCGAAGGCGCTTGAGCTTAAAAATGCGATCACCGATGCGCAATCCCATATGCTCGGCCAGATTCTTATCGGCCTCCATCTCGCAAAACTCGAGAATCGTGGTCTCGGGTTCTCGACCCATCGCGCGCATCTGCTCGGTAAAGCTGTAGGACTGCATAAGATTGGTTGCTTTTGCCGAACGGTCGGTCACAAAGGTACCGCGACCGTGCTGCCGAACCACCAGTCCTAAACGCTCCAGTTCCTGCAGAGCCAGGCGTACCGTAGTGCGCGAGAGACCATAGCGCTCCGAAAGTTCGCGCTCGGAAGGAATCATGTCACCGGCGCGATATTCATGGTCAATCTTTTCGGTCAGAATATCGACCAGCTGATCGTACAGCGGTTGCTTACGCGCTCCGATCGCCATCCTATCCTCCCTTTTGCTCGAATTCGGCTAACTACCTAGGGTGTTATGCATTATCTGTCTGCCACACCCGAATCATTAAGAAAACAAAAGCCGCGCGCTCTTTCGAGCACGCGGCTTTTAACATACACATGGCTTAAGGGGTCGGGGTGTGAGCCGCGTAGGGACACACCCCTCAAGCTAGAGCCTTACCAGATGCTCGGCCAGAGACCAAGCGGGCCAGCGCCCAGGATGCCAAGGACGAAGAGCAGGAGAATGCCCTTGGTCGGGGTCCAGCTGTGCTTAGCGAACATGTAGTAAAGCAGCAGCGTAAGCATAAGCGGGACGAGCTTCGGGACGATGGTGTTGAGGGTGTCGGCAACAGAGAAGTTGACCGGATCCTCGGTAACGGTGCCGTAGGTCACGGACTCCATGCCGTTACCCAGATCGGTGACGCCGCACTCGACAGCGTTGCCGTCGGCATCGGAAGCGGTAAGGGCGTTGCCGTCCTTATCGGTCATGGCGATGGTACCGGCCTCAGCGGTCTCGGTATCGATGCCCTCCATACCGGTGAAGTTCTCGGCCTCCTTCTCGGAGACGATCACGGTAGTAGCGGAGAGACCACGGGTGGTGCCGTTGGGGATCTGGAGGTTGATCTGGGTGCCACCCATGGTGACGACCAGGCAACCGACGACGAAGACGCCCATGATGGAAGCGGCACGCGTGAAGGCCTGCATGTTGGCGGTCAGAGCGTCAATAGCGCTGGTGCCAAGCTTGTAGGACCAGTTCATGAGCCAGAAGCGCAGAGCGAACTGGACGACGTTGAAGATCACCAGGAAGATGATCGGTGCAGCGGCGTTGCCGTTGATGGCCATGTTGGAGGTGATGCCGGCCGTGATAGGCACGAGCGTCAGCCAGAACAGGGCGTCACCGATACCACCGAGCGGGCCCATTGCGGCGACGCGGACGGCGCGGATCGTGGGGATGTCAACCTTGTTCTGCTCGAGCGAAAGCACGATGCCCATAACAAAGGTGACAAGGAACGGGTGGGTGTTGAAGAACTCCAGGTTGTGGCTCATGGAAGCCGCGAGGTCGTTCTTGTTGGTGTGGATCTTCTCCAGACCGGGGATGATGGAGTAGAGCCAGCCAGCGGCCTGCATGCGCTCGTAGTTGAACGATGCCTGCAGGAAGCAGGAGCGCCAAGCCATCTTGTTGAGGGTCTTCTGGTCGAGCTGCGGAGCAGGAGTGAGATCCTCGTAGTGCTCCGGGATCACATACTCATTAGATGCCATCTTCGAAGTCACCTCCGTCAGAAACAGCTGCACCCTTCAGCTCGGTCTGCTGCTGGAAGTCCCAGAAAGCGATGCCGAAGCCGATGAGAGCGAGGATGAGCAGAGCAGGGGTTGCCAGCGAATCGTTGGCAACGGTGATGAGCGCGAGGCCAAAGCCCATGAGGAAGAAGCCCCACATATCGCGGTTCATCATAACCTTGAGCAGGACGGCGAAGCCGACGAAGCGCATCATGCCGCCTGCAGCGGACAGACCGGTCTGCAGCCAAGTCGGGATGGCGGAAGCGATGGTCTGACCAATGGTAGCGCCAGCGATGAAGAACAGGGTGACGACGACAGCGAAGATCAGGCCGAGCAGAGCCATGGCGAAGTAGTTCAGGCGCTCGATGCCCTTGGTGTCCGCGTTGTGAGCCATGTTATCGGCCGTGGACATAAGCGGGGACATAAGCGTGAAGACCAGGGTAACGCCGAGCTGGCCAAGCAGAGCGAACGGAATGGCGAGACCGACTGCCGCGTTGGGCTCGAGGCCCGTGGCGATAGCGAGAATGGCTGCCATGATGCCGCCGATGACGGCGTTAGGCGGCTGAGCGCCTCCGATCGGCATGTTGCCGATCGTCATGAGCTGATAGGTACCACCCACGAGAAGACCGGTGTTGAGGTCGCCAAGGATAAGACCGATGACGGCGCCGGTGACGATGGGCTGATAGAGAGACTCGAGGAAGTCAAACTGGTCGATTGCCGCGATGAACGTGACGACGAAGACCAGAGCGATCTGGATGATCGAGTATTCCATCTTGCTCCTCCTTTCAAAATGTATGTACGCACTTTGGATTTCACGTACAGAACGTCAGGGTTTCACTCCTGACAACGTGGATCACGAGGATTACGAGAAGAGCTTGCTCGTGTCCTCAACAGGCGTGCTCGGAACGCGCCTGATCTCCAACTCCACCCCCAATTCCTGCAGCTCTTTAAACGCAGCGACATCCTCGTCGTTAACTGCGACGGAGGTGGCGACTTGGCGCTTTCCTTCCGACATGTGCATGTTGCCGATGTTTACCTTCTTTATAGGCACACCGCCCTTGACGAGCGTAAGCACGTCTTCCGGTGTTTCGGCCACGATGAAGATCTTCTGGCGCGGGCTCGCCTTGCCAATGACGTCGATGGTCTTCTGCAGAGAGAAGAAACGCGTAGCGACGCCGGCGGGAGCGGCCATCTTCATGAGGTTCTGGCGCATGGTGTTGGACGCCACGTCGTCGTTGGCGACGAGGATGAGGTTGGAGCCCAGGGTGGAGTTCCACTGGGTGGCAACCTGACCATGAACCAGTCGGTTATCGATGCGGGTAAGAAGAATGTTGGGTTCTGCCATGTTGATCAGCTTCCTTTCGTTATTTGCTGACGACAGTTACTTGATCTCCTGAATCGCGTAACGCGAAACATCTACGACGGCTCCGGATCGGACTTTGATCTGGACCTTCTCGCCTTCGATGCCTTTGACGGTTCCGTAGATACCGCCGGCGAAAAGAACCTCTTGACCCGGCTTGAGCTCGGTGTGCAGCTCCTTGAAGTACTTCTGCTTCTTCTTCATGTTGATTTGCGACCAGATGGTGTAAATCAAGCCCATGATGACAAGCAGGCCTAAAAGGGCGACCGAGGAGCTCAGGACGTTGGCTCCGAAATCAGCCATTAGATGCCGTCCTCGTCGCCGAAGATATCCTCTTCGTCGGAGCCGGCAACGGATGCGACCGTCTGGGCGGTGATGCCCGTCTGGCCAACGGTCACGGCCTGCTCGCCAAGCTCGGCGAGCGTGGCGTTGCCACGGAGGAACAGAAGCTCAATAACCATGGGAAGGTTGGTGCCGGTCAGAACCTCGACGTTGTCGACATCCTGGGCAATCATCATCGCCTGGTTGAACGGGGTGCCACCAAGCAGGTCGGTAAAGACGAGCACGCCATCGCACTCCTCGCGCATGGCGGTAATAGCGGCGCGGAGATCCTCACCGTAGGAAGCAGCCTGGTCGCCCTCAAAAGGAACGACGGTAAAAGCGGGCTGGTCGCCAGCAACCATAGCGATAGCGCTTGCGAGGCCGGGTGCGAACTGTCCATGACCGGTAAGAATAAAGCCAACCATTCAAATTTCCCTTCCGAAGGTGTGTACGATCTGAGTCCGATGATTTTCGGAAGCCAGCGGGCGCTCGCCCTTAAAGCTTCTTAGAAAGCGTACTATGAAGACCAGTGGTTTCTAAACTGGTAGTAACCACGTGACGTGTTGTTGTCACTATATCACCCCAGAAGAGGTCGCTTTCGTTGATTCATACGGTAAAACGTTTTTGCACCGCTCACGGTGATAAATCGACCGTTTACCGGTCGTTAACACTTCTACCTGCGGTTTTGAAACCGTTCCGAAATGCTTTGGCAAAAGATCGGATCTTTTCCTGTGTCTAAACAACGCAGGGCGGCTAAAAATAGCGTGTAGAAAAATTGCAGGTCATTGTGAAGATATGTGAATTGGTCTTTTTGACTTAATACCAGTTAGAACCAGTTTTGAGATTATCGGTGAACGGTAGTTTTCGACCGTTCACCGGTTACTTGCAATCGTTTGCAGTCGTTTTCCCAGATGAATTAGGGAAACACAATGGAGCGCTTGCGCGATCAAGGGAAGTTTTGACATTTGTCCTCATCCCCCGCGCGCCAAACTCCGACACCCAAAATGAGCCATAGCTCTCGCTATTCGTCTCACAAACATTACTTACTCTAATCTGTAATTGTTTATCGTTTATCATTAAATATGATATGAGATACAAGTATCATCCAAGACATTGGTTGGAGGAGCTATGATCCGCTGGAACGTATCCAAATCGAATGAAGCCATCGACCGTGAACAGGCAATAGCCGATCTGAGGAAGCTCACTCGCATCTGCAAATGGGCCACAATCTGCACCACCGTGGCGCTCGCTCTGGGACTTCTCGCAGTCATTGCGATTGACCTTCTACTCGTATTGCCTAGCCTCTCCCAAGGGTCGTGTCTCCAATCCGTAGAACTTCAAGGCGGCGAAGGGCCGTGCCTGGCTATCGTCGGTACCGATGCGCAGACCCCACTTATGCTCGTCGCACACGATGGTCACACTGCCATAGGGAGCCTCTTGATGACATGCCTCGCGCTTACCATCGCGCTAAGCGTGCGCAGGCTTTTCTTAAACATTGAAAAGGAAGGCAGGCCCTTTGACCTTGAATGTAACCAGACACTTCGTCGAGTAGGACATTTATTCCTTATCGGCGGCGTTGCCGTGAGGCTTCTTGGTGCCGTAATCACGGGAATGATACTCTCAGGATTTTGCGGCAGCTTTACGGATGCGTTCGCCGGCCAGTTATTCGAGCCCTCCATGCTCTTTGCGGGCCTGATTATTTGCCTGATTGCCAGCATCTTCCGCTACGGGTATATCCTGCAAAAACAAGATGACGAGTTGCTCTAGGGGGAATCCATGATTATTCTGCGGCTTGACCGCATGCTCGCCGAACGCAAGATCTCATCCAAAGAGCTTGCGGGACGCGTGGGCATCTCCCAGGTCAATATGTCACGCATTAAGACGGGCAAGGTTTCTGCCATACGTTTTTCAACTCTTGACGCGATATGCCGGGCACTCGACTGCCAACCGGGCGATGTACTGGAATATATGCCTGACGATGAAGCCGATAACCTTTTTGGACTTAAAGATGAATAGCCATAATTAAGCCGCCAATCACGCCCTCAACGCAAAAAGTCCGCCAGAACGACTTCCGTACTGGCGGACTTTCTGCTGTCTATCGGCTAGATGCTCGATGAGCCGTGCGACTCTTTACGCAAACAGGCCGTAGATGCTGATGTTGGCCTTGGCGTAGAGGCCGTTAGCATACTCGGTCCACTTGGAGCTGGCGCTCGAAGCCTGCGAAGAGTACTGCTGGTAAGCAGTGTAGTAGGCGGTCATGGCCTGCTTATAGGTAGCGCTATCGGCCGTAAAGGCATCGTCGGCAAAGGCCTTAGCGTAGGTGCCGTTCTCGTCCTTCCAGGTACCCTTCGAGCTATCCCACTCATCGCCCGCAAGGTTGATGATGTAGTCGGCGTAATCCTTGCTCGCGGTCTCCTCGTTGCCGTCAGAAGGCTCGGTCGGAGCGGTCGGCATGCTTGCGGAGCTATCACCCACCTTCTTCTTGTAGAGCTTCTGCAGCGTCGCGGACTGGCGGACGATCTGCTTGGCCTGGTCCTTGGACACGCCATACTGCGTGGCCATGGTCTTGTAGTCCGAAGTGCCGATGGAATCCTCGGCGTACTGCTTCATCTCCTTAGAAGAGACGGTAATGCCCTCGTCCTCGGCAGCATCGAGCAGGATCTTGTTGCGCACGTAGGACAGGATGACGTCGGCAGAAGGAGCGGTGTAGTTGCCATCACTATTCTTGACGGTATCGAGGCTGTACTGGCTCTCGATGGCCTCGCGCGCGGTGATATCACTCTTCTTGCCGTTGTAGCTATAGCTTGCCACGGTCGAATCGAGCTGGTCCTCGGTCAGGGTCGCCGAGCCGACACCCTTGCCGCCAAAGCCGCCATTGCCGATAAAGAAGCCGACCACCGCAGCGATCACGACTGCAACCACAAAGGCGGCAATCATCGTCTTCTTGTGCTTGGATACGCGATCGTCTTCATCGGAACCCAGGATATCGTCGTCCTCATCCTGGGCCTCGGGCATCAGATTCTCGTCAGCGGCATCCACGGCAATCTGAGCCTCCAGACGGGCGTCCTCCTCCTCGGCCGTCGTACCGGCAGCAATGTGCTCGGCAGACGTACCGGCGACCAGGTCGATCTTCTCGTCCTCGTCACCGTCGGGGCCTTCGCCGCGCTCGATGATCTGGATACCGTCGATCTCGTCCTTCTCGTCCTTCTTTTGAATCAGACCCATATCGGTTACTCCTTGTTAGGAAACATAGTCCTCAATAGGATACGCCCGACAGAGCGCCGGGCGTATTGATTCTTAGGTTATACGCAAACACTTAAGTACAATTTAGGCGTTTGCAACGTGCCTACCTTAGGCCAGGTGCGCGATAACGGCATCGGCAAAGGCCTGCGTGCCCACGGCCCCCTCGACGGAGCCGGTCTGGGCACGACGCACGTCACCGGTAACCTGCTCGCCCTCGTCGAGCGTGGCAGAGACGGCGGCGCGAATGCGATTGGCAGCGTCGTTCTCGCCCAGGTGATCGAGCATCATCGCAGCAGAGAGAATCTCGGCCGTGGGGTTGGCGATATCCTGACCAGCGATATCGGGCGCAGAGCCGTGCGTTGCCTCGAAGATGGCGCAGTCGGCACCGATGTTGGAGCCGGGGGCCATGCCTAAGCCGCCCACCAGGCCGGCGCACAGGTCGCTCACGATGTCGCCGTACAGGTTGGGCAGCACCAGGACATCGAAGTCGTTGGGGTTCTGGACCAGACCCATGCAGGTGGCGTCGACGATCTTGTCGTTGAACTCGATTTCGGGATAGTTGGCGGCCACCTCGCGCGCAACGCGCAGGAACAGGCCGTCAGTCGCTTTCATGATGTTTGCCTTGTGTACGGCCGTCACCTTTTTGCGGCCGCAACGGCGGGCGTACTCAAAGGCGTACTCCACAATGCGGCGGCTCTTGGCGATGGAGATGGGCTTAATTGAGATGGCGGAATCGGCGGCGAAGGTCTTCTGACCCGAGCGCTCGACAAGCTGTGAGAGCTCCTCGACCTCGGCAGCGCCCTCATCGAACTCGATCCCGGCGTAGAGGTCCTCGGTGTTCTCACGCACGATGACCAGGTCGACGTCGCGGAAGCGCGAGCCGTCGCCCGGCTGCGACAGGCAGGGGCGCACGCAGGCGTACAGGTCAAAATGCTTGCGCAGGGCGACGTTGACGCTGCGGAAACCCGTGCCGACCGGCGTGGTGATGGGGCCCTTGATGGCAACCTTGGTCTCGGCGACCGCATCGAGCACGTGCTGGGGCAGCGGCGTGCCAAACTCGTCCATGACGCCGGCACCTGCCTCCTGGACGTTCCAGTTGATCTGGACACCGGTGGCCTCGACCACGCGGCGCATGGCCTGCGTAATCTCGGGACCGATACCGTCACCGGGAATCAGGACTACATCGTGCGCCATAATCTGTTACTCCTCGTCTTCGGCGTCGTCAGATTTTTTAACGCTAGCACGCTTCTTCTTTTTGGAGAGATCCAGGCCAAAACGTTTAACAAGCATTTCGCAAATCTCGCTCGAACGGGCCTTGAGATAGCTGCCCTTGCCGTTCTCGGCGTCGAACTTAAGGCGCAGCGCAAGCTTCTCGGCGACCTCGGCGTCGATCTCGCCCTGGCCAAACTCGTACAGGCAACCGAGCATATCGCGATACTCAAGGTCGCCGTGGTAGCACTGGATGGCCTCGTCCAGGATGGGCCAAGCCTCGCGCGAACGCTCGACGCTCGTGGCGCCCCACACGCACAGCAGGCGGAAGGCGGCATAGCGCAGCGTGGAGGAAATCTCGTCGAACAGCGCGGTCTCGGCGCCCTCAAAGGCATCGCCCAGCTGCTCGGGGCAAGTGGTGGCGAGCGCCGTCAGGGCATCGAGGGCCTCCCAGCGGGTCTGAGCCTCGGGGCGATCGAGCGCCTCGATCAGCGCGGGCACACAGGGCACGACGCGCTGCGGATCGCGCTCGGCAAGCAGGTGCAGCACGCGGGCGGCAAACTGGCGGATACGGCGCGTGGGGCAGCCGAGCTCCTTGACCAGGCGGTCGACGGCGTTCTCGTTCTCCTCTGCCAGCTGGAGCTGTTCCAGCTCCTCGTCGGTGAGCTGTTCGTCTTTGTTTTCTGCCATAGTTACCTCTTTTTACTATTTCTTAGCGTGCTTGCCAGCACCTTTGCTGTCATCGGTGACCGAGATGAGCTGTCGGTCGGCCGCGCCATTGCGACGCGCGCGGCGGCGCTCCTCGGCGTCGCCCGCGTCGGCGGCGGCGCGGTGAGCCTTGTTGACGTTAAAGACCTCGTCGTGCTTGCGCCACGGGCCGACGGATTCGCCAAAGCTCATTTTAAGGCCGGCGATAAAGCCGCCGAGCCAGCCGATCGGCGCAAACTGCACTAGCGGGAACAGCGAGAACACCCAGGTCAGCAGGATGACTGCCGCCGCTCCCGCAAAGTTGGCAATCCAGTAGTCACGCTTGGTGATGACGCGCTTTTCGCACGCCCACTGGCCGCACAAAAAGCCGATGTAGATCGCAAAGAGAAAGAGCACCAGCGCAAGCACCACGAACGTCCAGCTCATGGGCGCTACTCCCCGTGATGGTGGCCGCAGCAGCACTCGTGGCCGTCGTCATGGCCGTGGCCGCCGCAGCACTCGTGGTCCTCGCCATGGTGGTGGCCACAACCGCACTCGTGGTCGTCGCCATGTTCGCCGCAACCGCAGCCTTCCTCGTGAGCACCATGCTCCTCGGGACGATACTGCGACCAGTCAAGACCGGCGGCGATGGCGTCGGCCTCCTCCTTGTAGAGCACCGTGATGGCCTGGGTGCCCAGCTTGGCGCCACCGATGGCATCGAGCATGTCGTAGAGCGTAAAGGCCACGTCGGCGCCGGGCAGCGCAAGCTCGCGGTCGTCGGCATAGGCGAGCGCCAAGCGCAGGTCCTTGATGAAGTGCTCGACCATAAAGCCGGGCTTGTAATCGCCGTCGAGCGCCTTGGGCGCCAGACTCTCCATGGCGCCGGACTTGCCGGTACCGCCCAGGATCATCTGACGGGTCTTCTCCAGGTCAAGGCCGCTCAGCTCGGCAAATGCCATGGCGTCTGCCATGCCGACCATGCAGGCGCCCAGCGACACCTGGTTAGCGAGCTTGGCAGCCTGGCCCTTGCCGGCGCCGTCGAAGCAGCAGATGGTTGCCGCAAAGGTAGCAAGGATGTCGCGGACCGACGCGATGTCGTTCTCGGTAGCGCCCACGATAGCCGTAAGCGTGCCGGCGATAGCACCCGACTCGCCGCCGGTAACGGGGCAGTCAAACGCCATGCGACCGGAAACCTGGGCGGCCTCGGCAATGTCGCGCGCCAGCTCGGGCGAGCTCGTGGTGAGGTCGATCAGGACCGCGCCAGGCTTAGTGCACGCGAGCAGGCCGTCGCCCGCCAGGTAGAGCTCCTCGACCTCGGAGGGATAGCCCACCATGGTAAAGACGACATCGGCGTTAGCCACGGCATCGGCCGGCGTATCGGCCCAAGCGGCACCGCGCTCGATAAGCGCGGCAGCCTTGGACTTGGTGCGGTTGTTGACCGTGACGGGATAGCCGGCATCCAGGATGTGACCGGCGATGGGGGCACCCATGATTCCGGTGCCGATAAATGCGACGGAGAGCTTGTTTGCCATGAAACCTTTCCTTTTGGGTTGGGTGTTGTTACCAGGTTGAATACTCGATGCCAGCGTTTGGGCAGTGAGCTGGGATCGATTACGGCCGCGTTACTTGCCTACTGACCGCGCACGCGACGGGCGATGCGGTCGGAAAGCGACGCCTTGTCGGCGCGGTTCTTACCCCAAAACGCGCAGGCCACCATGCCGGGGCCCACGTGCGAGCCAATGGTGGGACCCACGGAGCTGCGAATGATCGTAACGTCGGCGCAGCCCTCCTCCTTGCGGATGGCGGCTTCGAGCCAGTCGCCGTCCTTTTCGGCATCGGCCGTCATGATGGCGATGGGCATGGTGCGGTCGGGCACGTAGTTCTCGCGGAACGACTTGAGGATGGACTTGAGTGCCTTCTTGCGGCCGCGGTTGACGCCGATCAGCGACAGCGAGCCGGCCAGGTCGTAGGAGAGCTCAGGCTTGACATCGAGCTTTGCCGTGAGCTGCGCTGCCGCGGGCGGAATGCGGCCGCCGGCAGCCAGTGCGTCGAAGCTCTCGAGCGTAAAGTAGCCGTGGACGTAGGTCTTTGCCTCGTTTGCCCAATCGACCAGCTGCTTGGCGGTCAGTCCCGCCGAACGCTGGCGCACGGCCTCGAGCGCCAAGAGCGCGCCGGTCGCACAGGGCAGAGCGTTGTCGACCACGTAAAGCTCAAAATCGGGATACTCGGCGCGCACGGCATCTGCCGCCTGGCACGCGGAGTTGTAGCTCGACGACAGCGCCGAGGTAAAGCACAGGTAGACCGTGGGCGTGCCCTCTTTGGCGCACTCGGTAAAGAACTCGATATAGCGACCGAGCGACACAGCCGAGGTGGACACGCGGGCACCGGCGCGCATCCGGTCGTAGAACTCCTTGGGTGTGATGCTCGACCAGATGTCGTCCGTGCGCTCTTCGCCATCGATAATGAAGGGGAAACCCAGGATATCGACATCGAGGTTCGCAGCGACCTCGGGGCTAAAGTCGCAGCAGGTATCGACGACGATGCGGCAACGGTTCGAATGACCGGCGGATGCGGCCTTGTCCATCAAAGCGACTCCTTACGTAAAAAGGCGGCCACCCGCATGGGATGGCCGCCAACCGTTAACTCATGCAAGTTAACGTATTTTACTCGTCAAGTGTTTCGATGCGGGGCTTGATGATGCCATATCCACCATTCTTACGGTGATACACCACATTGATGAGACCAGTCGTCGCGTTCTCAAACACGTAGAAGTCGTGGCCCAGCAGATCGGTCTGCACCAGCGCCTGCTCCTCAGTCATCGGGGTGACATCGATGACCTTCTCGCGGACGAGCAGGTCGTCCTCCTCCTCGGGCAGCAGCAGGTCGGCCAGATCCTCGACGCGCTCGACCGGCGCAACATCCGCTGCACTGGCACCGCCCTGGCGGTTGTCCACGACCTTGGTCTTGAACTTGCGCAGCTGGCGGGTGACCTTATCGGCGGAGAGGTCGATGGCGGCGTACATATCTGCACCGTGCTCGGCAACGCGAATCACCGAACCGCGGGCACGAACCGTAACCTCGACGATTGCCGGGTTGGGGTTCGAGGGGTTCTTCTCATAGCGAAGTACAACGTCGACCGTCATGGGCTCGATATCGAAAACCTTGAGCGCCTCGCCGATCTTCTCATCCACATGCGCACGCAGAGCATCGGTTACCGTCGTCTTGCGTCCAGAAACCTTGATATCCATACGTGGCTCCAATCTGCCTCGGGGACTTACTGTACTGGCTATGTACCCATTGCCGTGCATTTAATCACGCGGATTCCTAAAGACCCGAATAACGATTGCTTGATACCGCATACCGAAGTCTCGCACTTTTCTGTGGCAAAGTGCGCTATAGGAGGGGGCCGGCGGCTTTGTATTTGGTCCCGAAAATTGGCTTTGACCTGCTAGTTTTATTGGGATGAAAAAGCCGGGCTCCCCCATCGGGGAAGCCCGGCAGTGCGTGTTGAAACCGTGAAGAAGTGTCCTTTCCAACGTATAGGAGACACCACCCCTAGCAATAACTAGCTATTGAGTTTGTTAATGTCGTCGTCGGTGATGGTGCCTTCCTGGCTGGACGAGTTGTCCTCGGAGGATGCGGTCTCATTGTTGGAATCGGAGGACTCGCTGCCGGAGGACATGGTCTCACTGGACTCAGAGTCACCCGGCTGCACGCTAGCGCCCGAAACCGTCTTAGTGGTGAGGTCGTAGGGCATCGTGCCATACCAGACGCAGTGGACTGCCTCGAGCGTACCGTCGACCGTGATGTCGTCGAGGGCGTCGCTCACGGCACGGCACAGTTCGTCATTGGACGAGGCGCCCGCAACACCAAGCGTCGAGGGCGCCTCGAGCGCACCGACATAGGAGACCTCACTCATCAGGCGTGCAAGGTAGCCGCCGGCCGTGGAGTCGCAGATCACATAGTCGACCTCGCCGGACTCGAGCGCCTCAAAGCACTCGTTGATGTTGGAGTAGGTCTTTTGGTTGGCGGTGATGCTCTGCTTAGCAAGCGCCTCCTGCGAGGCCGAGGACATCTGAACGCCCAGGGTGGACGTGTTAAGGGTATCGGTGGAAACGCTTAGCGACCCACCATCGCTAGTTTTACCGAACACGGAAGTGGCATCGTACAGGCAGGTGCCGAGCGAGCTAATGTCCCCGTCCGTGGAGTTAATCTCGCCGATAAAGATATCGGCCTTTTTGTCGCCGAGCGCGGAACCTGCCGAAGACGCATCGACAAAGGAGACCTTAAGGCCCATGCGGCTTGCGAGGGCGCGGGCGGCGTCAACCGCATACCCCGTGAGCTCGCCGTCGGCGTCCTGCATGGCCTGCGGCGCATCGGAAGTATCGAGGGCGACCGTCAGGGTTCCGGGAGTGACCAGGGCGTCGTCCGACACCGCCGGCGTGACGGTCTCGTACTCGATCTGGTCGATCGTGGGAGTCGTGAACGTAGACAGCGGGTTGAACGCGCATCCGCTCAGGCCCAAAACGGCGATGACCGCTGCGGTCCCAGCACCTAACCGAGCCGCGTGCATCAAGCTGCCCCTCACCATGTCCACTACCCTGCCTTCTGTGTCGTATACGATCCGTGCGTTGCGCGGAATATCAGGTTGTTCCCACCAGCTGACCTGGTATTTGACCCCACACTTGCGCACCGGGGTGTTTGCTCGGGAGGCCGCAGCCACCTTCACGACTGGCCCGCTCGCCCGCGAGGCGGTATTGCCCCAAAGAAAGTCGAACGGACGGTGCGGCTTACATCTAGGACGCGCCATGATCGCGCCGCGCGCACGCGGTCGCTTACGTGGATCCCTTTGACCGCGTCTGTCTTGGACTAGGACGGGCATTTCGTCCGTCCGCAACCACAGCCTGGTAGGAACGAAGCGCATTATAGCTAAGTTCAAGCTAAAGTTTAAGGTTAGGGGCGTCATTCGCATCGCGAGTACAGATTTCGCAGGTCGGAGCGGACTATTCGTGCCCCCATGAAGCCCGGAGCTCCCCTACGGGGAGCTCCGGGGCACCCGTCTCAGGGTGCCGTGGCCAAAATATAGCAAATATGAGTACTGTTACCAATTTAGTAGCAGGAGTTTTTGGATCTGCAAGCAGTTTTCGCGCTCTATAACATCAGATTGATGCCAGGATATTCCACATTTGTTTAATATCTTTCTAATTTACACCATCTTCCAGTCCCAAAATCTCTGATTTTGCTGTTACTGAATTTGTAGCAGTACTCATATTTGCTATATTTTGGCCAGAGCATATATCCAACCCCCTGTTTCAGAGCATTGTTAGGCGGGTTTAAGCCCAAAACACGCCCGCAGCGTGTTAAATAGCGCCTCTTGCTTCTTCCTGCGGGCATCGACACGATTCCGGTACCGCTTACCCATACGCTGGTGGATGCGCCATGCGAGCGCTTCCATCGCTTCCATGTCGCAGAGCATTTCGTTGTTGACCGTCGCGACCTCGATTCCCATAGTAATCAAGCCCGTGTTGCGCTTTTCATCATGGATACGTCCCCTCCGAGAGGAATGGCCCAGCTCACCGTTGTATTCCAGGTCAAACCGGGCTGTTTCCTGATACGCATCACAAACTGCATGCGGCATCCCCGAGATTGCCTGCGCACGGTCATCGAACTCGATCTTGTAGTCGGTCTTAAAGGGACCGCAGGCAAATCCGCCATAGGAAAACGGAAGCGAAAACAGAGCGAGCATGATGCACTCCATGGGCGAGCGCAGGTTTTCCGACAGAAAGGGGCACAGCCGCCGCAGCTGCTTGGCCGCGCTCCCCTTGCATGCCGCAAGGTAATCTGCCAGGCGATCGGGCGTCAGCACTGGCTCGACCTCAAAGTAGCCCACATCTGACGGCTGGTCCTTATCCTTTGCAAGCCTGTTCACGGTAGGCGAGCTGTAAGGGGGCAGATACTGCCCGCGATCGCTCAGCGAAATCTTGGAACACAGCTCCTGTGCCAGGGCAAATGCCTGGATGCAGCCAAGCTCGCGCGCAACGGCTACGCAGAGGGCCTCGGGAGACAAGCTGTACACCCCCGGCTTCACCTCCAAAATCGAGGCGTCAGGCAGGCCTGTAGAACAAACGGACCAGCTTGCACCAGGCATGCGGCGACGCTGCTTCGCCGACCCCACCAGCAGGCACAAGTCTTCTTGGACCTCGCCACTCACGGCCCCGATCCGCACCAAATCGGGAAGATAAATGTCCTCGGCCGAGGGAGACGATGTATGCAGCACACTGTGCTCTTCATCGGGATCGAGGTCCCTCCAGCTGATGTAACCCATTTGCCGGCGCTCGGCGCGCATCATGCGCAGCGCCGAGGCGCCGGTCAGGACTACGGAGGCCGCCAGTTGCTCGCTTGTCGGCTCGATGCGCCGCGCTATCTTCACTGCCACAAAACCACCCCTACCAAACGCGTGCGATAGCGAGGCCATCGACTGCTGCGGCGCCGGCACGCTTGAGCTCCGCCGAGGCCGCCGCCATGGTCGCGCCCGTGGTAATGACATCATCGATGAGCAGCAGACGGCGGCCGCGCACATCCTCGACCGCCTCGTACATGCCCCGGGCATGCTCCCGGCGTTCATCGCGACCGAGCTCTCGCTGGTCACCATGACCGTATTTGACCAGGGCGTCCAGCAACGGCACACCCGAAAGATCGCAAAACGAGCGCGCGATTGCTTCCATATGGTCGAATCCACGCCGCCGAAACGCTGCCGCAGTCGCGGGCACAAATACCACCGCGTCGGCGCCGGACAGCACACTGCCGTAGCGATCGGAGGCTGCCACCTGGGCATGCAAGGCGGTGTCGTAGAGTAGCTCCGCCAGATACGGTGCCAGACGGCGCTCGCCCGCATCCTTGTACGCCTTGATGATGCGCGGCAGCGGATGTGCATAGACGGCGCACGCCAGGCAGCGGTCGAGCGCCTCGGCCATTGCCGAAGACGCGCCCTCGACCGAGCACTCGGTACACAGCAAATCCCCAAACGGGGCACCACATCGGATGCAGCTATGGCACGGGTCGATAAGCGCAAACGAGGCCAGACAATCCTGGCAGATCAGCGCACCGGAGCGCTCGCAGCCGGCGCATCGCGTGGGCGACAACGCCTCGAGCGCCTCGTATGTCACGTGCTCGGCAAGCGGTAGCAATTCGTCCGCAAACGGTAGGGCGTCGGCACCCTGCAGACGGCTCAATATGTTCAGATGGCTTTTCAAGACACAACCCTCCCTACGTTCGGTCGCAGGGAGGGTTGTTGATTCAGCGTTATGATACCCCGATGCGCTCGGGGCAAGGCGGGCTAAATCCGCTCGCGGGCGTTATTCGCCGGTAGGCGGTTGCGGTGCGGACGAGGTGTGGGTCGAGCCTTCGCCGCCGTCCTGGCGCGGCTTGCGGGAGCGACGGCGGCGACGGCGCTTTTGACCCTGGTCGGCCGAGCCCTCGCCACCGCGATCCTCGCGCGGCTCGCGCTCGTCGCGAGCGGAGCCACGCGAAGCCTTGGCAGCCGCTCCCCCGCCATCCCCGGGACGACGGCGCGTGACCTTGACTTCGCCATCCGAAACCTGATCGGCCACAGAAGGAACCGAGGGCTTCTGCTGCGTGCCCGAGGAATGGCGACGACGCGGACGTGGCATGCGCTCCTCCTCACCACGCGGCTTGCCGCCCTTGTCGGCAGGCGCATCGGAACCCGAGCCACCCTTGGGAGCAGCACCGGCCTCGCGAGCGGCTGCAGCGCGGAAGGCGTCCTCGCGCTCCTCGCTCGACAGGTGACGGCGACGACGGCGCGTGGGGTTCATGCCACCGCCGCGGTTTTGCTGCTGGGGCTGCTGAGCCTCGCGCTCGCGGGAGGAGTTCTTGCCTGCGGGAGCGGCCTCGCCGGCATCGCCCGAACCCGCGCGCTTGCGGCGGCGACGACCACCGGCTGCCTCCTCGGCCTCGGGTGCCTCGGCCTTGCCGCGGCCCTTTCCACGGCCACGGCCCTCGCCCTGGCTCTGAGCAGCGCGAGCATCGGATTCGGCATCGCGACGACGACGCTTGGGCATCGATGTGCCGGCCAGACGATCGGCGCTCGACAGGCCATCGCCCACGTCGACGCCATTCTCGCGATCGAGTTCCATGAGCGCCAGGCGCATCTCGGGCGACTCGATGCGCTCGAGCACGTCACGCGTCACGCAGTCGGGGCGGCAGTTGCAGCCCTGCTCGGCGGCCTTCTTTTTGCAGCCCTCCGAGCACGTCATATCGGCCAGGTTGACCTTAAAGACTTTGCCGTTCTCCAGGCGCAGCACCAGCTGCTCACGCGGTGTGTCATATTCCTGAATACGCGCCTTGCCAAGCGGCGTATCGATGAGCGTCTTCTTTTTGGGCGCGCGGCTCTTAAAGTCCTTGTACGCCTCGAACTCATAGCGCAGGCAGCACATCAGGCGGCCGCAAACGCCGCTGATCTTGGACGAGTTGAGCGGCAGGTCCTGCTCTTTTGCCATGCGAATCGAGACGGGCTCAAACTGTCCGCCAAAGCGCGTGCAGCAGAGCTCCTGTCCGCACTGGGCATAGCCGCCCACCAGGCGGGTCTCGTCACGCACGCCGATCTGGCGCATATCGACGCGAATGTGCAGCGTCGAGGACAGGTCCTTGACGAGCTGACGAAAATCGACGCGCTCCTCGGCCGCAAAGTAGAACACGGCCTTCTCGCCGCCAAACAGGTACTCAACGCCGACCGGCTTCATCTCGAGGTCGAGCTCTTTGACCAGACGGCGGAAATCGACCATCGCCTCGTCGCCCTGGATGGCCAGGTCGTCGGCAAGCTGCAGGTCGATGTCGCTCGCCACGCGCAGCACGGGCTTGAGCGGCTGGCCGATCTCATCTTGCGGCACCTCGAAGGGATCGGCCGTGACCAGGCCGATCTCGGTTCCGCGCTCAGTGGAGCAAATGGCATAATCGGCCTCGAGGATATCCAGATCCTGCGGGTCAAACCACAGGTCGCGCGAGGCGTAGGTAAACTTAACGGGTACGACTAACGGCATTTCAGTGCCTTCCTGATATCGAACAGCATGACCTCGATGGCCAGCTGGGGAGTAACGTTTCTGGCGATGTTGCGCTCGGCAGTTGCGACCGCCTCGAGCGCCCGGGTGGCACCCGCAACATTCGTCGCGGCGGCAAGCCGCCCGATCGTGTCGCGCACGTCCTCGTTCACAACGTCTGCCGCCTCGTCCTGAAGCGTCAGCAGCACGTCGCGCATGAGCGTCCGCGCGCTCGCCAGCGCTTCCATGATACCCGAACGCTCGCGCGCGTTGAGTTCGCGCTTGTTGCGGTCCTCAAGCTGCTTCAATGCTCCACGCGACAGGTAGTCGGCGTTTTGCTCGAGCACCTTTTCCTGTGT
>DBFBKG010000039.1:0-3116 GCA_048203815.1 Collinsella sp.
GTTTGTGCCCGGCGAGACCCCGGTTGCCGACCAGGGCAGCACCATGCCCTCGTTCCTGCAACTCGAGCACCCCACGATCGGCGCCGACGCGGTCGATCCACACGCAGCGGGCTTTTCCGTGATCGAAGGAGGCACCGGCAATATCGCCGTGCCGCAGACTGCCGACACGAATGCCGCCGAGGCCGTACACCCGACCACCTCGCATGCCCCCGCCACGAGCCGCGACCTGGGGAGCGCCGTCTCAAACACCGCTAACGCCGTGGGCACTTTTATCGCCCAGGGCGCGTCGGCCATGCGCGAGATGAACGCCGCCAAGAAGGCACTCGCCGATGCCCGTGCCCATTTAGCCGAGCTTGAGCAGCGCATCGCCGACCAAGCAGAGGAGCTCGAGACGCGCCAGGATATCGCAGGCCGCTACGATCAGATCATCGCCCACCAGCGCAAGGCAATCGCCACGGCACAAAAGACCGCTGCGGCCGCCGAGATTGACCGCGACGCCCATGCCGCCAAAGCGACGGAGCTCAAGGGCCAGCTCGAACAAATGAAGGCAGAGGACGATGCGACCGAGCTCCGCCTGAAGGCTGCACTCGACGCCGTAGAAGCCCGCGAGGCGAGCTCGCGCGAGACCGGCAGCCGCCTCGTTCGTCGACTCGAAGCTACCAAGCGCATCCGCGACAACGTGAAGGCTGAGCGCGAGACCGGCGTCGCCGCCGCACGACAAACCGCCGATGCTACGCGCGCACAGCTCGAGACCTTGCGTCGCGAGTATGCCGAGCTGCAGCGCAACCCTTCGGCAAATCCCGCCAATTACACCGTGCGCACCAGCGAGTTGTCTATGCAAATCTCCGACGCTGCCGACGCCCTCCGCAAGGCCGAGGAAGATATTCCGCGCGTGACTGCCGATCTTGAGCATTCACTTGCCGCCGCCGAGCAGGCCGTCGAGCAGGCACAGGCCCCCATCGCCGACGCTAAACGCGCGCACCAGGCCGTAACGGCTGAGGCAGATGCCGCGCGCGACGAGCTGCAGTCCGCAAAAACTGCCGCCGCGACGCGCCAGCGCGAGCTGCGCGAAAAGATCGCCACGCAGGACAGGGCACGCCGCGAGCAAGAGCAGGCCATCGCAAACGCCCGGGCAGATGCCGCGCATGCGCAGTCGATTATCGAGCAGGCGACCGAGGTGCACGACCATCCCGAGATCACCGAATCGCTCGCCGGGTCCTTGGCACGCGACAAGGCCGAGCATACCGAGACCAAGCGCGAAGTTGCCCAACTCGAGGCCGCCGAAGACGACGTGCGCAAGCGAACCCGCGACTCACGCGTCAAATTCACCGGAGCCATCGCCTGCATCATCGCCACAATCCTGGCGATCATCGCAATCTGGCTGTTCGCGAGCAAGTAAGCCGGTTGCCAAAAAACGCCCCAACGCAGTTGCGGTGAGATAGTTCCTGTTTAGCCCTCAAAAAGGCCAATTCAAGAACTATCTCACCGCAACTTATTAGATTGATGCAAGGTAGTCGTTTAAGAACGTCCCCACCGACTACCCGACAACAAAGGCAACGCCAATGTTTTGGCGAAGTCAGCGAAAACGCCCCTAAGCGAGCAAGGTGACGTGAAAGAGGAGGGCATTGACCTTCTGGTCATGCCCGACGATTGAACGTCAGATTGCCGCTTAGGGGCGTTTGCAGCGTCGAGCCGTTACGCGGTTCGTAGAACCGCGTAACTAACAAATGAGCATTGCGTCACCAAAGCTGAAGAAGCGGTAGCGCTCCTCGATGGCGGCGGCGTAGGCATCCATGATCTGGTCGCGGGAGGCAAGCGCGCTTACGAGCATCATGAGCGTGGAGCGCGGCACGTGGAAGTTCGTGATCAGCGCGTCGACCACGTGATAGGTCGAGCCAGGCATGAGGTAGAGCTGCGTCGTCGCGTTCTCGCGCACCACGATGTCACCGCGGCCGAGCGTGTCGGCGCCGTCCTCACGGCCCTCAAAATAGCGCGCCGTCACAGCCGGATCGGACACCGGCGCGTCCGCGTCAAACGCGCTCTCGAGCGAGCGCACCGCCGTGGTACCGACGGCGATCACGCGATGCCCCTCGGCCTTAGCCTTATGAACGGCATCGACCACCTCCTGCGATACGTGGTAGCGCTCGGTGTGCATGACGTGCTGCGTAGGGTCGTCCTCCTCCACCAGACGGAAGGTATCGATACCGACCTCGAGCTCGACAGCGGCAAACTTCGCGCCCTTGGCCTCGATAGCCGCCATGAGCTCGGGCGTAAAGTGCAGGCCCGCCGTGGGAGCAGCGGCCGAATGCTCCTCCTTCATGGCGTAGACGGTCTGGTACTTCTCGGGATCGCCTTCGTAATCGGTAATGTAGGGCGGCAGCGGCACGTGACCGGCGGCGTGGATGGCCTCGTCGAGCGTGCGCGGCTCGCCGGCAGCATTGCAACCGGCCGGCTCAAAGCGCACCAGGCGGCCGCCACGGCTATCGGTGACAAAGTCGATGACCTCGGCCGTCAGCACCACGGGCGCGCCCTCGGGCGCATGGGCGCCACCGGCGCGATACTCAATCTGAGCACCGGGCTTCAGACGCTTGCCCGGCTTGACCAGACACTCCCAAACGTGACCCAGCGGGTCAACATCCTCGCGGCGCTTGAGCAGCAGCGTCTCGACCACGCCACCCGAGCCGGCTTTGCGACCGATCAGGCGGGCCGGCATCACGCGCGTCTTGTTGATGACGAGCACATCGCCCGGCTCGATATAGTCGATGATGTCACGGAAGATGCGGTGTTCGACGGTACCGCCGTGCTCCAGCGGCGTTCCCGCCTGGGAGCCCTTGCGATCCACCACCAGCAGGCGGCAGGAGTCGCGCGGCTCGGCAGGAGCCTGGGCGATCAGTTCCTCAGGAAGGTTGTAGTCAAAATCATCGGTACGCATAGACACGTCGGATACTCCTTATATAGCTAAAGTCCGCTCTACATCCTAGCAGGCTGACGTCCCAAATGAACTACTTTTTGGCGGCTTTGCGCTCGTCGCGGATACGGGCGCGGTCCATGGCCGCCTCGACAGCCGAGAAGCGGCAACCACAGTAGTTCTGCCGATACATGCCAAGCTCGCGCGA
>DBFBKG010000040.1:0-26055 GCA_048203815.1 Collinsella sp.
GGCTCTGTTAGACCAGGATTGACATACATGTGTCCCCACGGTGCCATATCGTTGACCCCATAGACCGCGATGATGGGGGCAGCATGAACGCCGAAGACCTGGTCCTCAACTTCAAGAAGGGCATGGCGAACCTCAGCAAGACCGAGCGCCGCCGCGCTATCGAGTCCGTCAGGGACGTGATCCGCGCGGCGGCGTTCGACGACGCGGCCGGCTCCGCCTACGAAATCGAACGCTGCCCGCGCTGCGGGTCCGCCGCGGTCGTGAAGAAGGGCAAATCGAAGAACGGCGAGCAGCGCTACCTCTGCCGGGGCTGCGGCAGGACCTTCGGCATGGGCAGCGAGCGCATCCTGGGGACGAGCAAGCTCCCGAAGGAGACCTGGATGGCCTACGCCGAGTGCTTCGTGCTCATGCTGCCCCTGCGCGAATGCGCGAGGCGCTGCCGCGTCTGCCTCAAGACCGCCTACACCATGCGCCACAGGCTGATCGAGTGCCTCTCGGCCTACTCCCCCTCGTTCAGGGTCGAGCGGGGCTGCGGCTGCGAGCTCGACGAGACCTATTTCCCCGAGTCGTTCAAGGGCAACCACGCGAAGGGGTCGTTCACGATGCCGCGCCCCTCCCGGCACCGCGGCAAGCAGGTGCACAGGCGCGGGCTGTCGCGCGAGCGGATCTGCGTCATGACCGGAGTGAACGACTCGAACGAGACGTTCCTCGAGGTCACGGGGCGGGGCGCCCTTTCGAGGGAGCGCGCCATGGACGCGCTGAGGGGCCGCATCGCGGCCGGCTCGGTCGTCGCGACCGACAGGGCGGCCGCCTACGTCGGCGTCCTCGCCGAGCTCGAGGTCGCCGCGCACGCGGCCTACGACCCCAAGGACCGCTCCGGGGGGACCATCAACCGGGTCAACACCGTCCACTCGCTCCTCGGCGCCTTCATGGAGCCGTTCAGGGGCGTGTCGACGAAGCACCTCGACGCCTACCTCGCCTGGTTCAGGTGGTGCCGGACCTTCATGGCGACCGATTCCGGCGCGGCCGGGCGCACGGTCGCGCGGCAGCTCGCGCACGGCGTCTGCAGGAGCCGCGTCCGCGACATGTTCAACGTGGAGCCGCCCTACATGGACTACTGGGCCGCGCCCGCCGCATAGAGGCGGTAGAATGGTCGCACCGCGATACACGAGGAGGGGTGAGGCCATGCCGTCGAACATACCGGCCACGACGATCCGCATCGACCCGGAGGTCAAGAGGGAGGCCACGGCCATCCTGGACGAGCTCGGCCTGTCCATGTCCACCGCCGTCAACGCGTTCCTCAGGGCGCTCGTCCGAGAGGGCGGGATGCCGTTCGAGATGAGGGTCAAGACGCCGGCGCCCGACGAGGAGACGGCGAGTTAGCCGGCAGGTCGGCATGAAACGGCAGGGCCAGGCGAGCAACTCGTCCGGTCTCGGGCGCATCGCCCCTTGCCGGATTCAGATTCGACAAGGGGCGACCATTGTGCAATCGCAAGAAGATGACGGGGCGGAATGTCAATCCTGGTCTAACAGAGCCTCTCCTTTTCCTAAGGCGTTGCACGCCTTCAAACCTTACATGACTATGTTCTCAACAATAGCCGCGACGTTGTTGCGCAACATTGACCAATTTCCGAGAAATTTTGCTGCAATCGTTTTCCCGGGCATTTTCTTGCTTTCGCAGTAGAAAAAGGCACCCCGGGCTCAGTTGCCCAGGGCGCCTCGACCGACTATTCGGTTTGATTGTTTTCGGCAGCAGGATTATCGCCCGGCTCATCCGCCGGCGTGGCAACGGCATTCCAATCGGGTTCCGCAGGCGTCGCCTCGGGCGCCGGTACGGGTTCAGGGGCAGGTGCCGGGGCAGGTGCAGGCGCGGGTGCCGGGGCAGGGGCAGGCGCAGGTGCCGGGGCAGGCGCAGGGGCAGCACCAGTGGCGGCCGTGGGATTGAACCCCGCAGGAGCAGGCTTCTTCTCACCCGGGAGCACAAACGTCAGGACATCGTCGGCATCCTCATCGGCCCACTCGCTGGCATGACGTGCCGCCCAATAGCCAACGGCGCGATACTTGAGCATCTTGCCAAACACAGTCAGGAACACCGTGACAAAGGCAATGATCATCAAGAACAGAATGAGCGTGATGCCGCCGCCCTCGATGATTGCCTCAAGACCCGTGGGGCGATAGTAATAGCTATACATACCAAACGTAGCAATGGCGCCGAAGATGGCGGTGAAGATCCACGTGATGATGTGCGACACGATGCCCGTCAAAAACTCGGGGAGAATCGATGCGCAGAACAACTTGCCCAGGTTGGCCTTATAGGACTTCCAAACCTTCTCAAGCGAGAACGCGCTCTCCACGCGCCCGACGACGGCAAAGTGCATCACGGCAGCATCACCAAACATCTTAAAGAAGATGCCCAGTACCACCGACACGATCATGGCAAAGACGAGCAGGCCCATCGAGCCGAAGAGTGCGGCCTCGAGACCGCTCGAACCGGAGTAATAGTACGAGCCGACGGCACCGATCACGACGCTCTCGATAGCCGAGAACACCACGCCAATCACCGGAATAATGGCCACGAACTCGAGCACACCGGTAATGACAGACGAGAAAATGCCCAATCCAAACGAGGTCGAGCGCAGCAGCGGACGCTCCATGCCGTTATCATCCTTGAGCGACAGGTCACGACCCCACTCGATGGCAAAGCCCGCGCCGCACACGCTTGCCACGTACGCGAGCAAAAAGCCAATGGCCGCTGCGATACCGCCGATAACGGGGATAAACAGCACCAGCACCGAGACAACACAGATCAGCGCCGGCAAAAAGGCGATTTGGCATACGCGAACCAAGGCGCCGGGAACCTTAAGCATGTCGTTGAAGGCCTGAGCCATACAACCCTTGGGCGCGTTCATAGCCGGCTGGGGCGCAACGAACGGCTGCGGCTGCGGCTGGGCAAACGGCTGACCCTGCGGCTGAGGTTGAGCTTGCGGAGCGGGACCGGCGGCCTTAACCTCGGTATTAGGGGCACCGCACACGCCGCAGAACTTGTCGTTATCGCCCATGGGGGCGCCACACTGCGAACAGAACATCGAAATCATCCCTTCGTATCTAGAGCGAATCACCTGGATCGCAAACGATGTCTTTGGCATCATTATCGCCCAATGTGGGGACAAATACCGCAAGATGACCGATTTGCAACGTAGCCGGTTTATTCAATGATTCGAAGGGTACGACCGGGCTAGTTCGTGCCGCGGAAGCCCTTGCCGACGATTTCGGAGCTATCGACGATGGTGATGAAGGCGCCAGGGTCAATCTCGCGGGCATAGCGGCGCAGTTGCACTGCCTCGCGACGGCTCAGCACGCTCATGATCACCGTGACGCACTTGCCCGAGAAAGCGCCGTAGCCACGGCTGATCGTTGCCGTGCGGTTGAGATGCTTGACGATAAACTCCTCGACTTTAAGGGGCTCGGAGCAAATGATCGTGCAGACCTTACGAAGGTGAATGCTCTCGATAGCCTTGTCGACCACAAGCGTCTTGGCAAACAGACCGAGCACGCAGTACAGACCGACGCGCGGGCCATACAGGAAAGCCGCGATGGTCACGATGCCGATATCGACCAGCAACAGGGCACGGCCGATCTCAAGCGTCGTGCGGCGTTTGAGAATCATGGCAAGGATGTCGGTGCCGCCCGTCGAGGCGCCAATGTCAAAGACAATGGCACTGCCCAGCGCCGGCAAGATGACGGCAAAACACAGGTCGAGCCACATATCGCCCGTCATCGAAACATCCGTCGGAATGAAGAGCTCAAACAGCGAGACGTAGGCCGAAAGCGCAAACGAGGCAAAGACACTCCAAAGGATTGCCTTGCGCTCCAAAAAGATAAAACCCAGGATGACCAGGACCGCGTTGATAATCCACATAAAGACGCCGACGGGCAGAGTCGGGAACAGCGTGGAAAGAATGACCGACACGCCCGAGGTGCCGCCGAAGGCAAAGTGATTGGGGGTTTTAAAGGCCACGATGGCAAAGGCCGTGAGGACCAGGCCCAGATTGAGCTCGGCAAAAAAGCGCGGAAAGCCTGGTTCCTGGCTGCGCTTGCGGCCGGCGCGCTCGCCACGTTCGATATCCTCGCGACCGACAACGCGCTCCATCGGCACCACCGGAGGACGATGCATCTCCTCGGCGGCACGCGACGCCGCCTCTGCCGCAGCGGCTTCAATCGCCCATGCCTTGCTTTCGGTCTCGTGTTCGTCGGCCATTACGGCAACCCCTCGTTAACAATTTGGAAACAATGCGCCCATTAGGGTAACGCGGAACGCGAAGATTGCAACCCTTAGTTAGACGAGCGGTATGCCTGCATCGGGGGCATATAGAAAACGGTCGACCGCACTTTTGCTTGCGCGGTCGACCGTTTAGCGTTTTCGCAGGTAAAACCTGCCAAAATAAACATCCCTTTTTGGTAGGTTACTCGTGCTGGCTGGTGCGGTGCTCGTACTCCTCGGGGGTGATGACATCCTCGATGCGCAGGTTGACGCCTGCCACCTCAAGGCCGGTCATCGCGGCCAGACGCTCGGTGACGCGCGCCTTAACGTCGTCAAAGATCGCAGGCGCATAGGCGCCGTACTCGATGATGGCCGAGATGTTGACGACCACGCGGTTGTCATCGGTGACCTCAACCGTCACGCCCTTGGTCAGGTTCTCGGCACCAAACTGCTCCTGCACAAAGTGCATGAGGTTGCCCTTCATGCCCAGGACGTGCGGCACCTCGCGGGTGGCCATGGCGACGATCTTCTCGATCACGCCGTTGGAATAGGTCAGCGAGTCCTCGGACTCGTCCGTTTCCTCGTCGTCCATCTCCTCGTTGTCCTCGTCCGCATCGGACTCGGCCTCGACGAGTGCCTCGTCCTCGAGCGTCACGTCCCCGGCATCGGCGACGGCCTCATTCGCCTCGAGCTCGGTATCGGCCACATCGACCTTCGTGTTAAAAGCCATGGTTCCTCCTTATGCCTGCCGCGGATGCGACAGTCGAATACGTATTAGCGGCCGCTAAACAGGCGGCCGAAGAAGTTGACGATACCGTTCTCCCCGTCGCGAATCTGGCCGATCACGGCGCCGATCAGCACAAAGAATGCGATGACGAGCGTGTCCCACAGGCCCAACGTAAGTACCAGCACAGCGAGGATAAAGCCTGCCACGGCGCCGAGCGTAGTGTTGGGATGGCGCACGGCATAGCTCCAGATAGCAGCGCCCGTACCTTTGATGAGACCCATG
The DNA here is from genome assembly GCA_048203815.1 of Collinsella sp. Classification (GTDB taxonomy): domain Bacteria; phylum Actinomycetota; class Coriobacteriia; order Coriobacteriales; family Coriobacteriaceae; genus Collinsella. The sequence continues at coordinate 5,271 of DBFBKG010000040.1, forward strand.
GCCTCGTCGAAGTCGTTGGCGGCGCTGTCGTGCTGCTCGCCGGCCTCGGGCTTGGCGTCGGCGGACTCGCCTGCCGGCGTAGCGTTCTGGTCGATCGTCAGGCGCGGCGTGCGGGCGGTCTTGTCTTGGTTGGTATCACTCACCGGAAACCTCCACGGTCTGGACGGTAGTCTTGGACGGCAAAAAACGGACGCGCGCGGTCGTGCCCGGCGTGCCGAGCATGGTGTCGCAGGCCTTCTCGATGCGCTGCTGCATCGCGGCTGCAAGGGAGGCCACGTCCCGGTCGTCGAGCGCGATGGCCTCGACCTTAAAACGAACGCGCGACTCGTCGGAGCCTTGAACGCGCGCCTCGATATGCTCAACCATCACGCGATCATCGCACTCTGCCGCGGCACGGGCGCACGAGGAAAGCGCTGCGAGCGTGACCTCGATATTGCGCTCCCCCGCCGGATGCACGCAGGACGGCTCGCGACGCGCGAACATCAGGCGGAAAAAACCGATGAGCACGCCAAGCGCCACGATAGCGGCGCACACCGTAACGACGACGCGAGGCATGGTGTCACGCAACAGCAGCATAAAGCGATACGTATACGGTCCCCAGAACTGGCAGACAAGCGTACCCAGCGCCACGATGGAGGCGGCAAGATACACGATCGCTAGGGCTCGTTTGAGTACGCGCACGCGCGCTCCCTTCAGGTTTCGGTCCACAGAATGCAAAACGATTCGCATCATTATAAAAGAGCCGGGTCCGGTGCCATACGCACGCGGATCCGGCTCATCTATTCCACGAGGCTTGCATGCTCGCTTCATTATGCCCAGATATGCACGGCTTAACCCGTGCAGGCGCTACTCCTCCTCGAGGGCAGCGATGACCTCGTCGGTCATGTCCATGGTGCTGTAGACGTCCTGGACGTCGTCGAGCTCCTCGAGACGGTCGATAAGGCGCTGGACCTTCTTGGCGTCGGCGCCGGAGACCTCGGTCGGGGTAGTCGGGACCATGGTGGTCTCGGAACCCTTGACCTGGACGCCCTGCTCCTCGAGCGCCTTGGAGACAGCCATGACCTCGTTGGCAGTAGTCCAGACGATCCACTCCTCGCCGGCGTCCTCGTAGTCCTCGCCACCGGCCTCGGCGATGGCCATCATGAACTCATCCTCGTCACCGGCAGCACCGTTGGCGATCATGGTCTCCTTCTTGGCGTTCTCGTCCAGGATCTCCTTGGCGACGACGATCTGGCCCTTGCGCTCAAACTGGAAGGCGACGGAGCCGGAGGTGCCCAAGTTGCCACCAGCGTGGGAGAAGGCGGAACGGACATCAGCGGCGGTGCGGTTGCGGTTGTCGGTCAGGCAGTCGACGTAGACGGCGACACCGGCAGGACCGTAGCCCTCGTACACGATGTTCTCGTAGACGGCGGCGTCAGCACCCGAACCGAAGGCCTTGTCGATAGCGGACTTGATCTTGTCCTTGGGCATGGACTGAGCCTTGGCCTTGGCAACGGCAGCGGCGAGGCTGGCGTTGTTCTCGGGCAGCGGGTCACCGCCGAGACGGGCAGCAACGGTGATGTTGCGGCTCAGCTTGGAGAAGAGGGCGGAACGCTTGGCGTCCTGCGCGCCCTTACGATGCTTGGTTGTGGCCCACTTAGAGTGTCCGGACATACGTGTCTCCTATCGGTTTCGACCTAAAGCCCAGCGCAGATGCTCGGGCAATATAAACAAACGTCGTTATGATATACCTACTGGCCTGCGAGATAAACCCCAAAATGAAGGCGTCGTGATGATGCCACCCTTTGGTGCAAAGCAACCTGACCCCAATGCACCAAATTAGGACCAGAGGAGGTCGCTGCGGGCGATGGTGGCGCCGATGGCAAAGGGCATGCAGGCGATGACCGGATACAGGTAGCGCATGTAGGTCGAGCCATTGCAGGGACCGATCAGGCACACGGCGAGCACGCCCAGCAGCGGCACCCAAATGGCCAGCCCGCGCCACGAATGACGACGTAGCAGATAGAGCACCACGGCGATCATGATCCACACATAGGTGGCCGAGCTCATGGTGAGCGAGATAAACGGGATGCGCTGCACCGCCACGCGATACAGGTTGATCAGGTGGTCGCACCAGCGCACGACCTTGCTATCGACCGGATGGAAGTCAAAGTACTTGAGGTTATCGGGCTTCGCCATAATCTCGGCACTGCGCGCCGTGCTGTAGACCCACGCATCGCGGGCGCTCGGATAAAAGTAGCCGTAGTAGTTATTGATGAGCGCCGAGATATAGCACTCGGGATCCTTTTTGAACATCTGGGCCCACACCTCAAAATAAGCCTTGATGTCCTCCTGCGAGGCGTACTCGTTAAAGCAATTTTTGACGGCGTCCGACTTATCCGGGTTGTAACGGCGCCCCAGATTCTCGTACTTGAGCACACGGTCGATCACGGCACGCTCTTCGTCGGTCACCAAGCCGTCGCAAGGAGCCTCCACGATGGTGCCGTCCTCCTTAACCGTGGGGTTGACGCCCGAGTTGAGGCCGTCGTGCTTTTGGACAAAACGAGCCGTCTGCTGGAACGGAATCGAGAGGATTTCGCGCTTGGAACCAGGCGTGATGTCGTGTGCCGGCATAAAGACCTTGGTGAAGTACATATTAGAGGCAAGGCAGAGCGCAAGCACCGCAAGAACTCCCACCCAGCGGAAACGCGGGGTGGCGCCCGAAGGCGCAGCACCAGCCTGCTTGGCTGCACGACGAGCCACATGCACGTCCCATGCGCAAAGCGCCGCCGCGATTACGCATGCCGCCAGGGGAAACACCAGGCCGCCGTTACGCAGAAACGTGGAGCCCATGGCGCCCAGAGCAAGCAGCAGCCAGTCGTGGCGCGCAAAGAGCACGGGGGCTTTCTCGCCCGTTCGCTCGACATTGGCATCACGACGGGGCAAGCCACATGCCACGAGCTTGACGGTCTGTACCAGTAGCACCAAGAACGCGTCGGCAAAGAGCACGTCTTTGGTGAGCAACGCCGCGTAGTTAGAGAACATCGGCATAAACACAAAGAACAGCAAGATCACGCCGCGGACCGGCAGGCTCACGCCCAGCTTGCGCAGCGACGAGATGGAATAGGCCATGCAGGCGGCCGTAATGACGAACTGAGCGCAGGTGTAGATGGCAAGACCTGCGTTGGCGCTGTTGAACAGTGAAAGCCCCAGCTGGACGCACGAACCGATGATAGCCGTGTGCACCACGGGATGATGTCCGTTGAGCAACACATTGGGATTGAGCAGACGCAGGTAGTCACTCGTGCCGTTGGGGTAGTTGAACCACTGGCGAATCTGCGCACCCGTATCTCCCATAAAAAGGCCGGGCAGCGAAGCGATGAGCGTGGGCGCCCAGGCGACCATAAGCACCAGGAAGGGCCCGGCAAAGGGATGGACCGAGAGCACGGCATGAGCCACACGCCATACGCGGCCAAAGTGCGCTTCGGAAAACGGAATGCGCCGAGAGCTCAACCAATCTAGACACTCAAAAGCCAGGTAGAAAGCAACGACCGCCAAGAGCATCCAGCCCGCACCGCCTATCCAGGCACAGATAATGCGGGCCTTGTCGCCGAGCACGATCTCGGCCGAATCGGTGAGGTCGTAGCTGCGGCCAAACACCATGCAGACGGCAAAGAACAGCGACGGAAGGATCACCGAGGGACGCCAAGCGTCGCCGCGGCCAAAGAATACGTAGCGAAACGGCAGCGTAAGCAGGCAGGCAAGCGCAAGCAGCATGACCGCGTCGGTATGGCCGGCAAACGAGAGGAGCACCTCGTAGCACACGTACAGCATGCCCGAGGCTTTGGGGTCAATCGCCAAGACCGCGTTGCTCGACACCGGGGCGGGATCGATGGAAAACGCCGTGGTCGCCAACAGCGCGAGCAAAAATGCGATGAGCGTCTGCTTGGCGGGATAGCGCTTAAACCAGACGATGCGGGCAGCGTCGCGCGCAGCCGTTGTGGAGAGGTCGGAATCCTTCACAGTCCGAAAGCCTTTCTAGAAACCTATCAAACTCGGCAAAACCACCACAAAGGTGCCTGTCCCCTTTGTGGTGGTTTTGGTGGTTAGGCGTCGAGGTAGATGCGCTGGGGCTGGTTGCGGCGACGGGCGAAGATGATGAGCGCCAGACCGGCGATCACGAGCGGCAGGCTCAGTAGCTGACCCATGGTGATGACGCCGCCCAGCAGATAACCCAACTGGGCATCGGGCACGCGCACGAACTCAACGAGAAAGCGGACGATGCCGTACCCCATCACGAACACGCCCATAAACGTACCCTGGGGCAGCAGCGGCTTTTTGCGGCTGAGCACCTGCAAAATACAGAAGAGCACGACGCCCTCTAGGAATGCCTCATAGAGCTGAGAAGGATGACGCGGTATATCGCCCGCGGTGCCGCCAAAGATCACGCCCCAGGGCAGATCGGTCGGCTTGCCCCACAGCTCGCCGTTGACAAAGTTGGCGCAGCGCCCCAGGCACAGGGCCAGCGGAGCACCGATGACCGCGAGGTCTGCCAAAGTCCAGGCGTCGAGCTTGTACATGCGGCACACGATGATGCCGCCCAAGATGCCGCCCACCAGGCCACCGTGGAAGCTCATGCCTCCCTCGTTGGTGGCAAAGATCTCGAGCGGGTGGGCCAAATAGTAGCCATCACCGTAAAAGACGACGTAAAACAGGCGCGCGCCGATAATAAGGCCAAAGACCGCACCGACCACGACGCTCGTCAGGTCATCGATCGTGATGTCGAAGCCCCAACGACGCTGCGTGCGGTACATAACGACCGCCGTGAGCAGGGCGCCGACCACATAGGCCAGACCGTACCAGTAGATCGTGATGGGGCCCGCCGAGATCGCAACGGGGTCAAGCATATGGTAGAGGTCGTTGAGCATATCGATCCCCCTGCTCCCTACATACAAATGCGGCCGCGGGCCTTGCGCTCGCAGCCGCATATTTGGACGTAACGTCTATGCGGAGCGTACCGTCCGCAGCTTTCGCATCTTAGAACGGCGCGTACTCGTCGTACAGGTCCTCGGCCTCGCCGGAAGCATTGACCTGCTCGACGCGGGTAACGCCGGGCACGTGCTCCTTCAGGATGCGCTCGATACCCATGGAAAGAGTTAGCGAGCTCATGGGGCAGCCGGCGCAGGCGCCCTGCAGCTCCAGCTTGACGACGCCCTCGTCGTCGACGCCCACATACTCCATATCGCCGCCGTCGGCCTGCAGGTTGGGGCGAATCTCTTCAAGAACCTTCTTAAGCAGCTCTTCGTTAACAGCCACAGGGGCTCCTTTCTCACAATAACGCGGGCACGCCCGCGGACAGAAGCTATGTTACTACAGCCATGTACCCGCTCACGAGCCGTCCATGCGCGCAGACGCGACTTTCACGAGTAGTCAATTTGGGACGGGGCTCTTTTGGCTGTTTTGACGCCAGCTGCGTTGACACGCGCTACTGCCGAGCCTGTCCCCCGGTACCAATCTGGACATCGACGATGACCTGGCGGTAGCTGATGCCGCAGGAGTCGAGAATGCGGCGGCTGATACGGCCGTCGTCGGTATCGGCGTACTTATTGTCCAGGTAGACGACCTCGCCCACGCCCACCTGCGCCAGGATCTTGGCGCAGTCGTGGCACGGGAACAGCGTGACGTAGACCGTGGAACCCTCAAGGTCTTTGAGCGAGCCGCGGTAGTTGAGCACGGCGTTTGCCTCGGCATGCACCACGTAGTTGTGCTTATCCTGCAACGGGTCGTCGCTCGTGCCCCACGGGAAAAAGTCGTCGTTGAGCGCCGAGGGCGTACCGTTGTAGCCCACCGAAAGGATGCGGTGGTTGGTGCTGGCGATGCACGCGCCCACCTGCGTGTTGGGGTCCTTACTGCGGCGCTGCGCGGCGATGGCCACGCTCATAAAGAACTCATCCCAGCTAATAACGTCGCGGCGCTTGCCCGACGCGGTTTGATGAAGATCGTCCGACATGGCAGACACCTCCGAAATCGCAATAGTTTGACCCATTGTAGCAGGTGGAAGGTGGAGACGTTTTTGTCCCATTGCCCCCATCGCTACGCGCGGCGGGGCTTTTGGTTGATGTGGTAGAGCTCGGCGAGGCCCCGCAGCGTCAGCGCATCGTCGACCGTCAGGCTATGGCCGACCAGCGCCGCAAGCGCCTCGGCATCGTCGCCGGTAATGACGATGGGCACATCGCCCTCCCCCGCGGCCTTGGTCGCACGCATCTCGGCGAGCACCATGTCGAGCATGCCGTCGATGCGTGCCACCTCGCCCAGAACCACGCCCGAGCGCATGGCCTCACGCGTGTTACGGCCGATGACGTGTGTCGGCGCCGAGGGCTCAACTTGAGGCAGGCGCGCCGCAGCGGCCGAGAGCGAACGGGCGCCGAGCGCCAGCCCCGGCGCGATAACGCCGCCGACAAAGGTGCCGTGTGCGTCGATGACCTCGATATTGGTCGTCGTGCCCAGGTCGATCACAATGCACGGCGAGCCGTAGACGGCGCGGGCAGCCACGGCGTCGGCGATGCGGTCGGGACCGATCTCGGCCGGGTCATCGTAGTGCACGGGCATGCCGGTCTTAAGTCCCGGCCCCACCGTGAGCACGCGCCCCGTGCAGGTACGGGAAAGCGCCGCCTTCCACGGGCGCTCGAGCGCCGGGACCACGCAGCTCAGCACAGCAGCCGTGGACACAAGCGCGCCCGGCATGCCCGCATCGGCCGCCAGTGCGGCCATGACCTGCACGAGACGCATGCGCGCCTCGTCTGCCGTGATGCTCGACGGCGTGGTGATCTCGCACGTCGCAAGCGGACATTCCTGCGCCGCGGCCGAATCCTCTGCAAACAGGCCAAAGCGAATGAACGTGTTGCCCACGTCGACCGTCAATATATATGCGCACCCATTAAGCATCGTCGGCGCTCCTTTCGTCTGCCCAGCAGTATATCGCCTACCTAAACCAGTCATCCCAAAATGACTAGCTTGCGGCTATACTGGTGCGCGGTCGTTTGCGAGCTCACGCGGCGGCCCTTGGTAACCCGACTTCCCGCGCCGTATCCGTAACGGCGCTCCCGGGGGAAGCGGATATACGCAAAGGAGTTTTATATGAGCAATCCCTCGAACCGCGCTTCGATGCGCGGGCAACTCACGCTGCGCGGCGTCGTCATCGGCGTCCTTGGCTGCGTGATCATCACGGCAAGCTCGGCCTACACCGCCCTCAAGATGGGCGCACTCCCCTGGCCGATCGTCTTCGCTGCCGTCATCTCGCTGTTCTTCCTTAAGCTCATGGGCAACGCCAGCCTCAACGAGGCCAACGTCACCCACACCATCATGTCCGCAGGCGCCATGGTCGCCGGCGGTCTGGCGTTTACCATCCCGGGCGCCTGGATGCTGGGCTATGCCGACCAGATCAGCTGGCTCGACATGTTTATCGTGGCACTCGCTGGCACCATCCTGGGCCTGTTGGCCACGGCACTCATCCACCGTCACTTTATCGTGGACGCCGCGCTTGAGTTCCCCACCGGCAACGCCGCGGCTCAGACCCTGCGTGCGACCGAGGCCGGCGGCAAGACCGGCAAGCAGCTCTTTGGCTCCATGGCCATCGCCGGCATCTACAGCGTGCTGCGCGACGCCCTGGGCGTGGTGCCCAGCATGCTGTGCACGCTCAATATCCCCGGTGTGACCTTTGCCATCTACAACTCGCCCATGCTGCTCTCCATCGGCTTTTTGGTGGGCTTCGCCCCCGTCGCGTTCTGGTTTGCCGGCGCGCTGCTGGGCAACTTTGGCATCATCGTTGGCGGCACCGCTGCCGGCCTGTTCGATGTTGTGACTGCGCAGGGCATCGTCAAGTCCCTGGGTATGGGCCTCATGATGGGCTTTGGCGTCGCCGTCGTCCTCAAGGACATCCTGCCGCAGGTCGCCGGTATCGTCCGCGGCCTCGCCGCCGACAGCTCCACCGACACCGACGAGCAGTCGCTCATCTCGGGCTCCCTCAAGCTCGACGCCGGTATCATCGGCCTGGGCGCTGCCGTCATCGCCGTGATCATCGCCATTGTGCTCGACCTTGGCCCCGTTCCGGCCGTCATCGTCACGCTGTTCACCTTTGTCACCACCATCATGAGCGCGCAGAGCTGCGGCCAGACGGGCATCGACCCCATGGAGATCTTTGGCCTCATCGTCATGCTCATCGTGGCGGCCTTTGCACAGATCGCCCAGGTCAAGCTGTTCTTTATCGCCGGCATCGTGGCCGTGGCGTGTGGCCTTGCGGGCGACGTCATGAACGACTTTAAGGCCGGCGCCGTGCTGGGCACCAACCCGCGCGCACAGTGGGTTGGCCAGGCCATCGGCGGCATCGTGGGCGCCCTGGTCGCCGCCGCCGTCATGGTCGCGCTCGTCACCGCCTATGGTCCGGACGCCTTCGGCCCCGACAAGAGCTTCGTTGCCGCGCAGGCAAGCGTGGTCGCCACCATGGTCTCGGGCATCCCGAGCGTGCCGTGGTTCGCAGGCGGCTTTATCGCCGGCATCGTCATGTACTGGCTCGGCATTCCGGCCATGATGATCGGCCTGGGCGTGTACCTGCCGTTCTATATGTCGCTCACGGCTTTCCTGGGCTCCTGCGTCAAACTCGCCTACGACAAGTGGGCCGCGCACCGCGACGCCGCCGCCGGTCTTTCGGACGAGGAGAAGGCCGCCAAGGATGCTGCCTTCCAGGAGCAGGGCCTGGTTGTCGCCAGCGGCCTGCTGGGCGGCGAGTCTATCGTCGGCGTTATCCTGGCGTTTATCTCTGTTGGCCTGAGCCTGCTGGGCTAAACCAAACAACAACGCACCAGCGCAGAGCGCGGGGCCGGAGACCATCCGGCCCCGCGCTTTTTGTATCTGCCGAAACCCTCGGCAGTACTTGTATGTGGCGTGTCTTCCTTTGCCTGCTCGCCTAAGTTCCATGTCAAGATGACCGCCCCGCCCGTCACGGTGTAGAGTACATGCTGCGAACGAACCCGCGTTCCTACGGCAATACGAGGTGGACATGGAACTCGATAAACAACAGCTCAAGCGACTGCGCGAGCGCCATCATCGGCGCCATGGCATCCGCCCCGCCCACAGCGAGGCCATGGAGAACGCAAGTCGCTTTCTAAAGCGGGCATTCAACATTCGCGAGGGACGCGCGCCCTATCACGTGATTCGCAAGCGCTTTGTAAACGGGGCGCGCCTGACTGGCTCACACTTATGCATCTTGATCATTGCCATGTTGATCGCGAGCATCGGCCTCGATATCGACTCGGATATCGCCATTGTAGGCGCCATGCTCATCTGCCCGCTCATGGGCTCGGTCCTTGCCATGGCATACGGCATCGCCACGCTCGACCGCGAGATCACCCTTGAGGCCGTCGCCGGCCTCGCGCTGCAGATGGTCTTTTGCCTGGTCACGTCCACGTTGTACTTTAAGCTCTCGCCCCTTGGCACCACCACGGCCGCCATCATCGACAATTCGACACCGACTGTGTGGGACCTTGCCGTCGCGCTCGCGGGCGGCTTTGCGGGTGGCCTGGGCAACTCGCGCGACCAGGAACCCGCCACGCTCATCGCCGGGGTGGCTGTGGCGACCGCGCTCATGCCGCCCCTGTGCGCGGCGGGCTATGGCATCGCCATCGCAAGCGGGTCACTGTTTCTCTCGGCGCTTTACGAGTTTGGCATCAACGTGGTCTTTATCGCACTCGCGGCCGAAGCAGTTCTGCTTCTTTTGCGCGTGCCGCTCAAGCGCGACCTCAACGGCGACGGTATTGTGACTGCCGAGGAAAATGCCGAGGTCGACGAGCTATCGCGCAAGGTGCGCCGCCGCATCATCGTGGGCACGGTAATCTTTGCCATCCCCTGCATCGTTATGACGGCGGGTTCCATTGGCTCGGCGCAGGCCGGCGTGCAGGACGGCTACGGCGTCACCGAAACCACGCGCGAGCTTGCGGCGGTGCTGCCAGGCTTTAAGGACTACACCGTCGCCGTCGAGACCTCGGCCACCGAAGGCGACGAGGAGGGCATCGTCGAGCGCGAGGTTGTCGCCCATGTGACGACAAGCGAGGCGCTCGGGGCACGCGACCGCCACGTCGCTCGCAAGCTCATCGACCTCAATGTGCCCGAGCTCGATCGCGTGGAATTTGACGTGAAGTGATGCAGAGCGCGGCCCTACAGGTCGTACTTGTACACGCGGTAGATGTACTTCTCGGCTTCCATCTCGTAGGTGGTGATGGCCAGACCGTACCGGTCGTACTCGGTGAAGGTCTTGGCCTGGCCCGATGCCACGAGCATGCTATTTGAATCGCCAACGCGCTGCGCGCTGCTGACGTAGCCCGAGAACGGCACCGCGATCTGGTCCACAAGCTCGTAGGTGCGTGCGGTCTCGTCCACCGTAAAGATGCGCCCAAACGAATGCGTGCCCTTGTTGTAGTCGGTCACCACCGCGGCGCCCAGCTGACCCCAGTCGAACTTGGGATAGCTTTCGGCCGCACCAAAGTTGTTGTCGTACAGCAGCACCTGGTAGCGACCAGTCGTTGCCGTGTCAAAACTCGGCAGATACGTCACGCTGTGCTGACCCGCGTTGAGCGAAAAATCGCCCTGGGCCTGCAGCAGCTTGCCCTCAAAGCCCGAACCGGCCCATTACCACTCATTTCTATTTCTGGGTCCATCTTCTCACTGTTGGCGGCCGAAAATGATCCGTTTTCCTCCGTCCCCGAGGGATCATTTTTTAGTACTTGAAGAAGCCCTCGCCCGAGCTTTCGCCCAGCTTGCCTTCGTCGAGCATCTGCTTGAGGACGGATGCCATGGCCTTAAAGTTGTAGGGCATCATCATCTTTTTGAGCAACGGGCTCACCAGGCCCGGCACCTTCTGGTACTGCATAACGATGTTGTAAGCCGTCTGAATGCCCACCGTGTCGAACACGCGGAACGGACCTTTGGGTGCGCCGGTGCCGCGCGTCCATGCGAGGTCGATGCTCTTGGGGTCACTCACGCCCGAGACATACAAGTCAAGGCCCGAAAGCAACCACGGCACCAGCATGGAATTGAGCAGGTAGCCGTTCTTTTCCTTGTTGACGGGAAGCGCCAGCATGCGAATGTCGTTGGCGAAGTCGACGAGCTCGTCGAAGTAGCGCTTGTCGGTTTGGTCCTGTGCCATGACCTCGGTCATGTTGTTCTTCCAGATGGAATTGGCAAAGTGCAGCGACAGGTACTTCTCGGGGCGGCCGGTGTACTTGGCAAAGGTGCTCGGCAGCAGCGTGGAAGAGTTTGTGACGATGACGGTCTTTTGCGGGAGAACCGGGGCAATCTTCTTGTAGAAGTCGATCTTTGCCTGTGTGTCCTCGGCCATAGACTCGATGACCAAGTCGGCGTCGGCAACGGCCTTGGCGAGGTCGAGCTCCAGCTTGAGTGTGGAGTAGGCACGCTCAACGGCGGCGAGCGCCGCCTCCCTGTCGAAGGTCTGGTCGCTATCGGCGATACCGGCAGACCACTCGCCCGTACCGTCCGCCATACCCTCGATTGCCGCGATGTACTCCTCGCGCACATGATCGATCTTGGGCTGGGTGCGGCCGATGCTGCCCTCGCTGCGCAGCCAAATCGTTACATCAAAGCCGCAGTAGGCAGCCTGAAAGGCAATCTGGCTTCCTAACACGCCGCCGCCGGCAACACAAACGGTCTTGTAGCTCATAGGAACAGTCCTCTCTTACGTAATTCCATAGATGTGTATTTATTCAACCGTAAGGGGACTGCACGCTGGGGGTGGGTTCTATAAACGGACGGTAATTTGCGGCGAACGGCTACATCTGTTCATTAACTCTCGATTTTGAGGGCATTTTTTGACGCTGCTGAACCGCTGTTTTCGGAAGTGCGGGGAAAAATCGGGATTCGCCGACCAGACCGGCTTTTTTTACAACAAAACCGCAGGTCGTGAGAGTCTAAAAAGGCGGTGTGCTCAGGAGGTTCGCGTTTTTCCCCGCACTTCCGAAATTCGAGTGCACAGAAGGCTGCAACAACACGATTTACGCAACATATGTCCAACAAAAACGGGTGGTAGCCGGTACGGCTACCACCCGTTTGTCTCATATCTAGCCCAAAGCAGGCCAGTTACTTCTTAATGCTGCGTCCCAGGCGCTCAGCGACCGACGCCACGGCACTCTCGTCGACCGAGCCGCAGCTCACACAGCCATCGTGGGCACGCATCTGGCCGGTAACCTCGTCCATCGCGAGCGGCGCCACCTTCTCCAGCTTAAAGCCCTTGCCGGCGCGCATGTTTTCCTTGGCCACGCTGATCATGAGCTTAATGCGGTTGAGCTGGTTGACCTCGGATGCACCGGGGTCGTAGTCCACCGCAACGATGTTGCTCTCGGGGTGCTGACGGCGCAGTTCCTTGATCACGGCCTTACCCACCACGTGGTTGGGCAGGCACGCGAAGGGCTGCGTGCAGATAATGTTGGGTGCACCATGGTCAATCAGGTCGAGCATCTCGGCCGTGAGCAGCCAGCCTTCGCCCATGTTGTTGCACACCGAGAGCACCGTGCGAGCCTTGTCGGCCATAGTGCCGATGCGCTCGGTCGCCTCAAAGCGGCGGGACTTTTCGAGCATCTCCTCCACCGGCGTACGCATCCAGTCCACCAGCTTGATGAGCGCCTGCATACCAGCGCGCGTGGTAGCAGAGCTTCCCAGCTCGTCCTTCTGTAGCTCGGCGTTGCTCATGGAGTACAGGAAGAAGTCGAGCAGGCCCGGCACCACAGCCTCGCAGCCCTCACGCTCAATGACATCGACCACGTGGTTGTTGGCCGTGGGATGGAACTTGACCAGAATCTCGCCGACCACGCCCACGCGCGGCTTGGCGCCCTCGCCCACAAGCGGCATGGTGTCGAACGCGCGGATGGCCTCGCGGCACAGCTTGGTGTAGTTGTGGCGGTTAAACTTGGGCGCCAGCTTGCGGGCGCGCGCCATGTACTCCTCGTAGAGTGCGTTGGCGGCACCGGGCGTGGCCTCGTACGGGCGGCAGCGATAGAGCATCTGCATCATCACGTCGCCAAAGAGCACCGCGTAGACTGCCTGCTTAAGCAGCGCCGGCGTAATCTTAAAGCCGGGGTTGTCCTCGCCGAGCGCCACGGCCGAAAGCGAGATCACCGGGATCTCGGGGTGGCCGCTCTCGCGCAGGGCCTTGCGGATGAGTGCGATGTAGTTGGTGGCACGGCAGCCGCCGCCGGTCTGGCTGATAACCACGGCCGTCTTGGACAGGTCGTACCGACCGCTCTCGATGGCCTCCATAATCTGGCCCGTCACCAGGATCGACGGATAGCAAATGTCATTGTTCACGTAGCGCAGGCCAGCCTCGACGGCATCGTGGTCGGTCGAGGGCAGCAGCTCCAAGTTGTAGCCGGCACCGCGGAACACCTCTTTGACCAGGTCAAAGTGGATCGGCGCCATCTGCGGGCACAGGATGGTGTAGCCCTCCTCGCGCATCTGCTCGGTAAAGGGCACCTTGGGCCACGCGGTCGAAGCACTCTCACGCTGCGCCTCGAACGTGTACTTGCGGCTCGCGAACGCGGGGGCATCCGTGGAGGGCGCCACCGGCGCGGCATCGCCTTGCTCGTAGGCCTCGCCCGCGGCCGTGGCCTCGGCCAGGCGCTCGGCCTCCTGGTCCTTGAGCGCTGCCATGAGCGAGCGAATGCGGATGCGTGCGGCGCCCAGATTGGACACCTCGTCGATCTTGAGCACGGTGTAGATCTTGCCGCTGGCCTCCAGGATCTCCTGCACCTGGTCGGTGGTCAGAGCGTCCAGGCCGCAGCCGAAAGAGTTGAGCTGGATCAGGTCCAGGTCGTTGCGCATCGTCACAAAACGGGCGACGGCGTACAGGCGGCTGTGGTACATCCACTGGTCAACGACGCGAATCGGACGCTCGGGCTTCACCAGGTGTGCAAGCGAATCCTCGGTAAAGACCGCAAAGCCAAAGCTCGAGATAAGCTCGGGCAGGGCATGGTTGATCTCGGGGTCGTTGTGGTAGGGACGACCGGCGAGTACGATGCCGTGGCCGCCGTGGTCCTCGACCCACTTGAGAGCCTCCTCGCCCATGGTCTGGATGTCCTCGTGGAAGCGCGCATCGGCCTCAAAAGCAGCGTTGACGGCGGCATCGACTTCGGAGCGCGTGATCTTGGGACCGCGCACGCGACCGCGACCAGCTTGCGCATCGGCCACGCGGTCGACGGCGAGCACCTGGTACAGACGGCGTTTGAGCTCGGTCTTGTCGTGATACGGCACAAACGGATACAGGAACTCGATATTCTGCTCGCGGATCTCGTCGATGTTGAGCGCCAGCGCCGTGGGGTAGCTCATGACGATGGGGCAGTTATAGCAGTTGCCAGCCGTCGGATCCTCCTTGCGCTCCCAGCGCACGCACGGCATCCAGATAAAGTCGACATCGCGGTCGATGAGGTTCATCACATGGCCGTGGCTCATCTTGGCCGGATAGCACACGCTCTCGGACGGCATGGACTCGATGCCCGCCTGGTAGGTCTTCTTGCTCGACTGGTCGGACAGCTGCACGCTAAAGCCCAGGCACGTAAAGAACGCATGCCAGAAGGGGTAGTTCTCGTACATATTGAGCGCGCGCGGGATACCCACGGTGCCGCGTGGGGCCTCGTCGGGGCTCAGCACCTCGCGGTTAAAGAGCAGCTCGTTTTTCTTTTTGAAGAGGTTGGGGGCCTCGGTCTTTTGCTTTTTGTGGCCGGCGCCCTTCTCGCAGCGGTTGCCGGTAATGAAGCGCCTGCCGCCGCCAAAATCGTTGACGGTAAGCTGGCAGTTGTTAGAGCAACGGCCGCAACGGACATGCTTTTGCGTCACGGTAAGGTGCGCGATGTCCTCGGCCGAGAGGATGGTCGAAGTGCCGTCGGCGCCGGCGCGATCGCGGGCGAGCAGGGCCGCACCGTAGGCGCCCATGCAGCCGGCGATGTCGGGACGTACGGCATGAACGCCGGTGAGCTGCTCAAACGCACGCAGCGTAGCATCGGACATAAAGGTGCCGCCCTGGACGATCACCTGGCTGCCGATCTCCTTGGGGTCGCGCAGCTTAATGACCTTGAACAGGGCGTTCTTGATGACGGAATAGGACAGGCCGGCCGCGATGTCGCCCACCGTGGCGCCTTCCTTTTGCGCCTGCTTGACGCGCGAGTTCATAAAGACCGTGCAGCGGCTGCCCAGGTCGACGGGAGCCTTAGCATGGATGGCGGCATCGGCGAACGCGCGCACGTCCATGTTCATAGACACGGCGAAACTCTCGATAAAGCTGCCGCAGCCCGACGAGCAAGCCTCGTTGAGCATGATGTGCTCGATGACGCCGTCCTTGACGCGCAGACACTTCATGTCCTGGCCGCCAATGTCCAGGATAAACTCGACGCCGGGCAGGAATGCCTTGGCGCCGCGCAGGTGCGCGACGGTCTCGATCTCGCCGGAATCGGCCTTGAGGGCCTCGATGAGCAGTGCCTCGCCGTAGCCCGTGGTGGTCACGTGGCCGATGGTGCAGCCGGCGGGAATGTGGTTGTAGAAATCGGCCATGATGACCTTGGCCGTGCCCAGGATGTCGCCGTTGTTGTTGCCGTACCAGGTGTGCAACAGCTGGCCATCCTCGCCCACGAGCGCGGCCTTCATGGTGGTGGAGCCGGCGTCGATGCCAATGAACACACGGCCGGTGTAGCCGTCGAGCTTGCCCTTGGGGACGACCTCGGTGTCGTGGCGGGTCTTGAACTCGGCAAAGTCCTCGTCGGTGGCAAAGAGCGGATCCAGACGCTCGACCTCGGCACCCTGTGTGTCACCCAGGGCATCGATGGCCTCGATGAGCTGCGGGAACGTGCTGAGTTTGTTGGACTCGTGCGCCATGGCGGCGCCGCTCGCCACAAACAGGTGAGCGTTTTGGGGCACAATGCGGTGCTCCTCGTCCAGGTTGAGCGTGAGGTAGAAGCGGTGGCGCAGCTCGGAGAGATACTGCAGCGGGCCGCCCAGGAAGGCGACGTTGCCGCGGATGGGACGGCCGCACGCCAGGCCCGAGATGGTCTGGGTCACGACGGCCTGGAAGATGGAAGCGGCGACGTCCTCGGGGCGGGCGCCTTCGTTGAGCAGCGGCTGCACGTCGGTCTTGGCAAAAACGCCGCAACGGCTGGCGATGGGATAGATGGTGGTGGCGTTGGCCGCGAGCTCGTTGAGGCCACTGGCATCGGTGTGCAGCAGGGTTGCCATCTGATCGATGAACGCGCCCGTGCCGCCGGCGCAGGTGCCGTTCATGCGCTGCTCGATGCCGTTGTCGAAGTAGATGATCTTGGCGTCCTCGCCGCCCAGCTCGATGGCGACATCGGTGGCCGGGATAAGGGTCTCGACGGCGCGTTTGCTGGCGATGACCTCCTGGACAAACTCCAGGTCGAGCCACTGGGACAGCAACAGGCCGCCTGAGCCGGTAATGGCGCAGGTCATCTGGGCCGTCGGCAGCACGGTCGCAGCGCCCTCGAACAGGTCGCGGGCGCAGGCGCGGACGTCGGTGTGGTGGCGCTGGTACTTGGCGTAGACGATCTGGTTGTCGTCGTTGAGCACGGCGAGCTTGACGGTGGTGGATCCCACGTCGATGCCCAGGTGCAAGTTGCCACGAGCGTTCTCGGGGTTGAAGATCGCGCCTTCGGGGGCGTGGGCGGCGGCTACGGGCTCAGCGTCGGTGGCGGGCTCGCTTGCGACGGACGTCTCCCCTGCCGCGTTCTTGGCATCGGCAACTGCCTCGGCAACTTTCTCGGCAGCTGCGGTCGCGGCCTTCTGCGCGGCATCCACCACGGCGGGCGCAGCCTCACGCGCGGCAGCGACCATACGGTCCTTAATGCCCTCGACGAGTTTACTCATTGTCTCTCCTCTTAGTTGTTGGACTCGACGGCTGCGGTGGTGTCGGCCGCGTCCTCGAGCTGCAGGTTCAATAGCTTCATGCCGTATTCCGGCACGTTGATATCGATGGGTTGGCCATACAGGTCACCAGGGCGCACAAAAGCGAGCACCGTCATAATGCGCGCCATGGCCTCGGGCGATTCGGTGAGCCCACGCTCAAACCAGCGCTGAATCATGCCGACCTCGGCGCTCACGACGTAGGTGACGTAGTAGTCAAAAAACGTACCCAGCGCCAGGCCCAAAATGCCCGTCTGCGCACGCGGCACCACGGCCTCGCGGGCGGTGTCGATGATCTTTTTGATGAAGGCCTGGTCGCCGCCCGGACCCAGCAGCGCACCGATTAAGTCGCGGTTGGCCACAAGATAACGCAGCAGCTCAACCGAACCAGGTGCCGGCTCGAGCTCATCGATGTTGTGATAGAGATCGGGCAGCTGAGCTGCGGTGATGAGCTCAATGCGTTCACGGATCTCGGCCAGCAAGCCGTCCTCGATTTGATTGATAAAGTCAGGGATATCGCGGTAGTGCGAATAGAACGTTCGGCGCGTAAGGCCGGCACGCTCAGTGAGCGACGCGACATTAATGCGCGAAAGGTCGCCGCTTTCGGCAAGCTCGCTGGCAAGTGCCTGGCGAAGGGCACGCTGCGAGCGAAGGGACCGGCGATCGCATTTCTCGAGCTGGGACAAGCGTCCTCCTTGTTACTCAACCTGTACGCTATTGCACAGCGCGAGTATTATTGCACACCGTGTGCATCAACACGTAAAGGCGATATTTTGGATGTGACGAAGAGACAGTCCCTTTGTCACATTATTCGATGACGGTGCGGGAGTTTTGCTTGTGCATGGTGGCGAGCATGTGTTTGGGAACGGCGTGGACCATGCAACTGCCGATAGTCGCGCTCGCGGCGGCCTTAGCTGCATCGCTTGCGTTTTTGGTGGCGTAGCTGTGGCGGAAACGCTTGAGCATGGCAATGTCGTTACCGCCGTCGCCGTAAACCGCGACCTCGTCCTCGGCAATACCGTAGTAACCCGCCAGCCAGGCCACACTCTCGCCCTTGTTGCACTCCACGTCCGGGATCTCGAACATCACCGGATCAAACGGCGCGTTGACCACGCGGTCCGAGCGCTCGGCAAGATACGCTTTAAGGTCACGCTCCAGCTCGGGCGAGGTCACGCGACAGTTGATCTTGCACACATCGTGGCGCAGGATGTCACCGATCGACTGGTCGAAATACTGCTCCTCGTGATACCCGCCACGTGCACGCATGCCACGCATCACGATGCGCTTGATGGGGCTGTCCTTCTTAAAACCCGCCTGGTGCATCTCGAACGAGCCGCTCGAGAACATGCCGTCGGGCGTGGAGCAGTCGAAGCAAATGTCCGGGAACGCCTTGAGCAGCTCCTCGGTAACCTGCGGGTCGATGGTCCAGGTCTTGAGCACCTCACCATGGCTGTCACGCACGATGGATCCGTTGGAGCAGCAGGCGTCGAGTGCCAGACCTGTGAAGCCATGCTCGCCGATCGGCAGCGTCGAGCGTCCGGTCGCGGGAACCACATGCAGGCCGGCCTCGGTCAGCTCGCGAATGGCACGGCGAATGGTCCCGTCTGCCTCGCGCAGGGCATTCAACAGCGTTCCGTCTAAGTCACTCGCAAACATCTTGATCATGGGCATGCCTCTCCTTCGTCTGCACGATATTGTAGACGAGAACGGGCGCGCCCCGAGAGAGGCGCGCCCGTCAGGCGAAAGATTGCCCTACACCGCAGAAGGGTCGTGTTCGCCGGTACGGATGCGGATAACTTCCTCGACCGGCTCGACCCAGATCTTGCCGTCTCCAACGGCGCCGCAATCTTGGAAACGGCGCGGCAACGGACGCGAAACGAACGGGAAATACGCGAGCAAGGGAGCCGTGAGCGCGCCCATCCCGGCTAGCGCCGAAACAGCTCGTGGGCGCGGTCGCGGAGATTAGTTGCTCGAATGACACCTTCGTAGCGATTGATGCGCAGACGCGGGAAGGCATTGAAAAAGCGCAGGTCACGACGACTGAGTGACACGCTCGGTACCGGACGGCTCATGCGCTTACCGGCAAGGCGACGGCTGAGCGACGGACGCGGCATGCTCGGCGCGGCATCGGCCACGCGGCGGGCAGCGAGCGCCAGGCCGCGAGCACCATCCGAGATAAACGTCGGCATCGAAGCCTTCTCGCGCAGGGCATCGAGCGTCGCGTCGCCCAGCTCCGCCAGCCACGCGTTAACGGCACGGCTGCGGATGTGCGTCTGTGCCACCGAGTCGATCGCCGAATCGGGAATACGTTCGAGCATGGAGTCTGACGCATCGGCAAGCGACTCATTGATGCGGTCGGCAAGGTCGGCCCGGACGCGCTCCAACTGATCGGACAGACGCCGCCAGCTCGCCAACGAGCACACCGCGTCGACCATCATCGCGACCGCGACGATAAAGGCGGACAGCCGCACAATCAGCACCGGCAGATGGGCAAGCAGGCCCAACACCGCCGGCTCCACCACGCGACAAATGCACAACGCACCCAGGCCAAACGCGCATGCCCAGTACAGACAGATGCGTCCGTGCAGGTTAAACGGCAGGTGCGAATAGTCCCAAAAGCGAGCGCCTGTTGTTTTTTCCAGCAGCACGCCCACGCTGTACTCAATCACGCTGCATACGAGCGCTGCAGCGACAAACTGGCTCGACGCGTCAGGAATTCCGCGCAACAGCAGCCAGCAGGCAATGCCGCCCGCGCCATAGATGGGGCAACACGGTCCCAGCAAAAAGCCGCTGTTGGCAAAGCGTCCGTGGTTGAGCATGGCGCAGACCGTCGATTCCCATGCCCAGCCGCAAAACCCGTAGAAGGCGAACGAGAGCACCAGTGCCGAAAGCGGACAGGCGGCAAGCGTCGCGCCGTCAAATGCCATGTCGATCGCGGTCCCCACCGTCTACCCTCTCCTCTTTTCACTCGAATCTTTGCTCGAGCCGTCGCTCGAGCCCTCGCTCAAATCGTTCGCGTCGTCCTTGCGCGGCAGACGGCCGGCGATCGTCTCGCGCAGAGCACACCATTTATCCGCCAGGCATACAATCCATGCCTCACGACACGTCGGCGGCACCGGCACCAGCGGAAACATATGGCGCACGATAATATTCCGCTCACGAGACGTCAGCTCAAAATCCTCTTCGGCTCGCGCCAGGGCAAAAAACGGGTGGCGAAAGCCATGCAGCCGATGGCTTGGGTCGGGATCGTGCCAGTCATAGAGAAAGTAATCGTGCAGCAGGGCCCCGCGCAGCAACGAGGCGCGGTCGACCGAGACACCGACACGGCCCAGGCGCTCGGCAAAGGACAGACTTGCCCGCGCCACCGAGGTCACATGTGCATAGACCGTCACATCACCATGCTGGATAAGCCCGTGCGTCAGGTCCAAGCGGCCCGCCTGGGCGAGCTGACGGGCGGCATAGTCAACCTCGCGCGCGATTTTCTCGGCACGAACGACATCGGACATGCTGCCTCCTTTCAGCGACTCACGACGACAAGCCACGGCCTGTGCGCAATCGATAAAAACATCATGGAACACATCAGTATGGCATCGGACAAAACGTTTTGCCCCGCCAGTTGGCGAATTACCGCGCCGCCGTCACATATCAAACGCCAAAATGTGCGAGACTGTTTTGTGCAATTGTGCCGGCCGAGGGAGCGCCGGCGCACGATTCGCATGGAGTAACCCACAACGATGCTGCTTACGCAAACGACAACGCCCGAGGACGTCAAGGCTCTCGACCGCGCCGAGCTTCCGCTGCTCTGCGGCGAGATTCGCCACGCCATCCTCGAAAGCTCCGCCGC
>DBFBKG010000041.1:0-4698 GCA_048203815.1 Collinsella sp.
CCCGAGAAGCCGCCGCCACCGCCGCCGCCCGAGCTGTCGGAGCTCGAAGCCAGCTCACGGATGCTCTCGTGATACACATCGTTAAATGAATCGAGCGGCGAATCGATACCGTAATGATGGTAGTACCACCAGTAGCAAGGGTAATTGTCGTAGAAACCGTCGGCCTCGCGCACCTCGGGAGGAACAGCCTCGGCAAGCTGACGCAGGACTTCCTTCGAAACGCCCAGCGCCGCACCCATCACCAGCAGCTTGTTCCACAGTACCAGATCGCCGGGGACGGCTTCCTTTAGGCGCGTGAAATCCTCGAGCCAATGCTTAAGCGCCTTGCAGCGAGCCGCAACCTCGGCGCCCTCCGGCGTAAAGCGGCGGAACGTAAGGCCCACGCCAATACCCACCAGCACAATCGGCACCGAGATAACCGCGGCGACAATGTTCGCGTGTGCGCCGTCGGTAAAGAAGATGGATCCCGCGGGAACACAGGCGATCAGAATACCAAGAACCAGGCAAAACACCATTGCGACAATGCCGTCAGAGGCAACGTACTCGCTATCGGCCAGCTTGCCCTTAACGGTGTTCTGATAGTCCTCGAGCTTGTCGCCCACGGGCGTAGCGTGCTGCTTGACGTAGTGCTGCAGCTCGTCGAACGTGCGCGAGCGATCGCCGTTCTCGTCGGGCTTAGCACCGGCAAAGAAGACCTTGAGCACCATGCGGTCAATGCCCTTGGCCGACTTCCAACCCGCATCACTCACCGTCACGCGATACGTTTGCTCTTCTTTTTCACGCCCCAACAGGCCTTTCTTGGCCTTGGTCACGGTCGCCTGCTCCAGCTTGATCACACGGTCGTCGGTGAGCTTCATGAGCGTGGCGATATATGCCTGATCGGGCACCTCGTTCCAGCTCATGAGGGCCGAAAGCACTGCGGGATGGTCGGCCGAAGGCACATCGCGGAAATATTCGTCCTGGAAAAGCGGCTTTGGCTTGCGGCGGCGCAGCTTGAGCACAACGATTGTGCCGGTAAAGGCCACCGCCGCGACAACACTTAGCACGGCAAGTACATTGGCAATCATGCGAGCGTGAGCGCGGCGGGCGTTAGCTTCGTCGGCCCATTCCTTCTCTTCGCCCAGGATCGTTGACATGCGTTCTTCGCCCGAGGCGGCAAGCTGCGGCACCCAGTCGCTGGGGAAGGCGATGCGCGCCTCGGCGAATTCGCCCTGATGCACGCAGGGAATGGTATAGGTGACCATGGGTTCATCCGCATCGAGTGACACGTCGCCCGTCAGCGGACCGTGACCCCATGCGCGGAAGTTATCGCCCTTGACGGCCGCCGTCCCGGCAGCGGCATTTGCGAAGTACACTTCCATCTCGACATCGTCGGAATCCGCGGACCAGCCGTCACCCACGAACTTCCAGTAGAGCTCGGCGGTATCGGCCCAGTTCATGACCGCACCGGTCATGGTGTAGCTCACGTAATAGATCGCGCTATCGCCGCTCTCGTGGGGGCTGAACACCTTAATCCTTACGCCGTCACCGGTCTGCTCGACCGTGTAGACGCCAGAGTCGCCCTTGTTCGCGCTATCGACTTTGTTAAACGCGGTGTCCTCTTCCTCGACACTCAGCACGTCGACGCCCGCCGTGCCGCCCTGCTGGTTGGTGCCCGTATTGATCTCCCAAAACACGCCGTTAATGTCGTCGTCGAAATCGAACTGGCGTCCCTCGACAACGGTCAGCGATCCATCGGCCTCAACCGTGGCGCCGATGTAGGTTTGGCTCATGGAGTAGCCGTCGGCGTGTGCGGCGGCAGGCAGCAGCAACAACGCAAGCGCGACGAGTGCGCAGACGGAAGCGAATCGCGCGAATAGGCGGCGCTGCCGACAGGTCTTGGCAACGGGGGCGTTCATAGGCACATCCTTTGTCTGTGATACCAACAGCGTCATTGTCCCACGTTTACGGGCGCACATGACGAATATCTAGGCGACCGGAGCGCCAAATGGGACAAAAGTCACGCCCGCCGCCAGCAGCTAGTCATTGGGGACGTTCTTAAATGACTAGCCGTTAGGGACACTCTTTGGCATGGCATGCACCAACGATAGATACCATTTCACAGCTCCGTCACAGGTGTAGTGGCTTTGTGTGGGCGCGGCATGCGCTGATTGAGCCGCCAGCCGAGGGGCATAAAGCAGTTGAGCGAAAACGGTTTGCCCCTTTGCCGTTCGCTCGAGGATCATGTCCCCCTTTTCCGCGGAAACCCCGGCAGTTGCGAAGAGCTGCCGGGGTTTCTGTCGTCTAAGGCGCCGAATTGATGGACAGGAATCAAAGCGCCGAGTCTGCGGCCCGCCATACGCAATGCGGGGCTTCGACAACTTGCGGACCACAGTGACGTCTCCCCATCGCGCCCCGCGCTATACTCGTCCGCATGGATATCAAAGCACGCAACATAGCAACGCCCGCCGCGGACGCGCCAACGACGCCGGCCGCCTCTGCCCCCGCGCCCGTCGTGGGCCGTTTTGCCCCGTCGCCCTCGGGCCGCATGCACCTGGGCAACGTGTTCAGTTGCCTGTGCGCGTGGCTTTCGGCCCGCAGCCAGGGCGGCCGCATCGTACTGCGCATCGAGGACCTGGACGATCGCTGCAAGCGCCCGGAACTTGCCGCTCAACTGATTGACGACCTGGCCTGGCTGGGGCTTGAGTGGGACGAAGGTCCCTACTACCAGCACGATCGCCTGGACTTGTACGAGGACGCCCTGCACCAGCTGCAAGACGCCGGCCTCACCTACCCCTGCTTTTGCACGCGCGCCGAACTCCACGCCGCGAGCGCGCCGCACGCCAGCGACGGCACGCCCATCTATCGCGGCTCCTGCCGAGGGCTTTCGGCCGAAGAGGTCGCCCGCCGCAGTGCCCTGCGCGCCCCGGCCACGCGCCTGCGCGTGCCCGCCGTCGACGACCTCGCAGACGATGTGATCGAATTCGTGGACCGCACGTACGGGGCCCAATGCGAAGCGCTCGCCACCGAATGCGGCGACTTTTTGGTGCGCCGCAGCGACGGCGTGTTTGCCTATCAGCTGGCCGTGGTGGTCGATGACGCCGCCATGGGTGTTACCGAGATCATACGCGGATGCGACCTGCTTGGCTCCACACCACGCCAGATCTACCTGCAGCATCTGCTGGGCCTTCCCACGCCGCACTACGCGCACATTCCGCTGCTCATGTCACCGGACGGCCGCCGCCTTTCCAAGCGCGACCGCGATCTGGACCTGGGCGAACTACGCGCCCGCTTTGGCACGCCCGAGGCACTACTGGGCTGGCTCGCCGGGCAAACAGGCATCGCGCCAGACACCACGCCGCGCTCTGCCGAGCAGCTGGTCGAGCACTTTAGCTGGAACGTCATCCGGGAGCATCGGGAAAACATCACTGTAACGGTCGAGTAGCCAGCCACCGCGCCTCTACGCAACATCCCAGGGCTGGAGTTCGTCGCCTAGGCGAACGATGCAGTCGTAGAGCACGGTGTGGCGCTCGGCCGGATTGGCATCCCGATGAAAATGTCCGTAGTACCAGCGCTTGTAATCCAAGCGGTCTTCCAGCTCATCGAAAAATGCCGTAAGCCGATCAACGGCGGGGTAATTCCAGCCGGGTGCCGGATAAAGCGTGGGCGAAAGCATACGCGTTGAGCAGGTGTGGGTGACCACGTAGTCGACCTTCCAGCCCGCGCTGTCGAGCTTTGCCCGCGTCTCCTCAAAGTTGCGCTCGTCCGGCAGCTCCTGCGGCCACCAGCTGGAATACGGAATGCGGTATTCCTTGTCCACGCTCGTGGCGCCACCCATGGTAAAGATCATTGAGCCGTCGAGTTCAAAAACCTCGCCGCGCGTCAGGCGCCGTATGGGAGAGGTGTCCGACAGGCGCTACGTCAGCCCGCCGTGCCACAGCTCCATGGGACGCTCCGCCCAGTGATCGAAACGCTCGTGATTGCCGTCGACGAACAGCACGGTATAGGGACGCGATTCCAGCCAGGCAATATCGGCACATTCCTCGGCAGAGAAATCCCACGGAAAGCCAAAGTCGCCCGCGACGATGAGATAGTCGTCGCTCGTCAGGCTAGCCCCAAGGTCCCAATCGCGCAGCTTTTGCATGTCGAGGCCGCCATGGACGTCGCCCGTCACATAGACCGTCATCGGATTACCACTTCCCTGTAAGTCGCTAGACCGCATTCTGCACGATCACTAAGCCAACCGTTCCAGCCCTTCCACCCCTTAGGGCTTACCCTTCGTTCTTCCATCCAAACGGGTCAAGCACCCAAAAAACCAGATCGAGCACGCCGCCGGTCATCATGGCGCCGGCAAGGGCCATGCAAACGTGCAGAGAGCTGGCACTTCGGAGCACGTCGAATGGCCCCAGAACAGCCAGCAGCGCAACCGCTGCGCCGACAAGGCACAGCGCGAGGCACGGCCCTGCGTCCCTGACGCACTTCTTTGCGAGATGCTTGGTGTTGTCACTCATCAATATCGAACTCCTTAGAGGGTCGTCGTTCAGATGCATGCCGCCGCGGCAGAGCAGGGCGGCAGGGAAAGTGTCACATGTCGTGCGGACATCAATGGAGAAACCGCCTGCTCGACCAACCCTTGACGCCGTTTTGCACCGGCGCCCCATCCCCGTTATCGAGGTCTAATACTTTTCCGCGAAGTGAACGGCTGTTTTTGGACCCCTG
>DBFBKG010000042.1:0-2639 GCA_048203815.1 Collinsella sp.
TGCAAGGGCGCAACGTGGCATACCGCCTTGAGGGCGAGCCCGGCCAGCTGCGCATGATCGTCTTGATGCCGAGGGCGGGTGAGTGACGATGCAGATTTCGCTCATTCTTCCCCAAATCGTTGCGCTCGATGTTGTCTTTGCCCTGGCTGCGTGTCTGCAGACGATCCACGTCCCGCTCATCGCATCGCGCCGCTCGTCCTATAACCGTAAGGTGATTTGCGCCTATGA
The DNA here is from genome assembly GCA_048203815.1 of Collinsella sp. Taxonomy (GTDB): domain Bacteria; phylum Actinomycetota; class Coriobacteriia; order Coriobacteriales; family Coriobacteriaceae; genus Collinsella. Next base: position 229 of record DBFBKG010000042.1, read on the forward strand.
GGCGAGCCTTGTGCTTCACCTGGTGGTTTCGGCGCTTATCCTGTTCGCGTCGTCTGGCTCGTATCTGGTGGCGCCGCTTGACGTTTGCGCCAGGGCAATGGGCGGAGCGTTGTGGCTCAATGCCGCAATCTTTGCCTATGGCGTGGTACTTATGGTGCACTATCGTCGTCTCGTCATGCTGGCCGAACTGTTGCTCGTTGTCGCCGTAACGCCGCCGGTGGTTTTTGCCATGGGCTCGGCGTGGACCGTTGTCCTTATCGCAGAGGGGGCGTTCTTTCTGTTCCGTTCCATCGCGGCGCTCTTGATGGACGTCCGTAACCGCCAGGAGGATATCACCGCGTTCTCGACGATCGAAACCATCAACGTGATTCCCGTGGGCATCCTGTATCTGGACCCGAGGGGCCGTCCGCTGCTCATGAACCGCTGCATGCGCAAAAACCTGGTGGAACTTCATATGCCAACCGATCTACGCGACATGAGCAGCACATGGAACGACCTGCGCAAACTTAGCATGCAAATGCCCGAAAGCAGCGCTAATCGCGCCCATATCGACCTTGATCGCTTTGGTAGGGATCGCGCCGTGGTCGAGATCTCTCCTTCCGAGATTCGTCTGTTCGTGCGTGACTCCGTTACGGTCTCGGGCCGTCCGTTCGAGCGCGTCGTCGGCTTGGACGTGACGGAATACGCACATACCTACGACCGCCTGGCGCAAGCCAATCACCTGCTTGAGCTTGCGGGCAAAGAACTCCAGACCCAGATCGAAGAAGTCAAAAAAGTTGCTGACAATGCGGCCTACCTGCGCATGCGTGCCCGCGTGCACGACGTGATCGGGCAGCGCCTGTCCATCCTCCATCGCTATTTGGAGGAGGGACGTCTGGACGATGAGTCGCTCGAGCAGATTGACCCGTTGCTGCGCTCAATCGCCGTCGACCTGCGCAGTGGCGGTGCCAGCGAGCCTGCAGAGCAGCTGGGTGATATCGTCCATGCTTTTGGCCTGGTGAGTGTGCAGATCGATGTTGAGGGTGCGCTGCCTGAGGACGCGCGTGTCGCCGCCGCATTTTTGCAGATTATTCGCGAGGCCTCGACCAATGCCACCAAGCATGCGCAGGCGCATCGGGTCCATGTGCGCCTGTGGCAGGAGGGGACGGATGCTGACGGCATCGCGCACATGACGATTTCTAACGACGGGTCTCCGGCCCCCGTATCGTATCGCGAGGGAACGGGTATCCCAGGTATGAGGCATGTCGCGCAAGATCTGGGTGGCAGCCTGGAGGTCCACGCCGCCCCGCCCTTTACGCTTGCGGTATCCATTCCGCTTAACGCCAGCGACACGTCCCAAAGGAGAAACTCATGATCCGCGTCCTTATAGTCGAAGACCAGGCCATCCTGCGCGAGAGCCTGGCGCGCTCCGTTGGCGACCAACCCGATATGACCGTCGTCGCCGCGATCGCCGACGCTTCCGAGGCCTTGGGTGCCGCGCTCAGGGAGCGCCCTGACATGATACTGATGGACGTGTGCACCGAACACGATTCAAACGGCATCGTGGCGGCGGCGCGCATCAAGGAGCAACTGCCCGAGTGTCGCATCATTATCATGACCGGCATGCCCGAGATCACCTTTGTCGATCAGGCCCGCGAGGCGGGCGTCGACAGCTTTGTGTACAAGAACGTCGGTATCGACGAGCTGTTCGCCGTGATGCGCTCCACGCTGGCGGGCTATTGCACGTTTCCCAAGCCGCCCGAGAGCATTTTTTCGGGCACGGCGGCACTCGACGATGTCGAGCTGTCGATTTTGCGCCTTGCCTGCGAGGGCAAGAGCCGCCGCGAGATCGCGGCCGAGCTGTTTATGAGTGAGGGTACCATCAAGCGTCGCATCTCGGAGATCCTGAGCAAGACCGGCTACGACAACATCATGCGTCTTGCCGTGCATGCGGTGACCGAGGGCAGCATCGTCCCCAATATGGAGCGCCCGTAGTCGGTGCGCCGCCCGTGTTCCAACGCCAAAGATAGGCCGCCCGCTGTTTTTCATCTAAAAACGGCGGGCGGCCTGCTTGTATGGGCAGTGCTGTCGGCATAAAGCGGCGGGGCCGCAGGATTATTTCCTGCGGCCCCGCCTGACATGTGCGCGGATGTGTCCGCCAATCTGCGGCTATCGGTGTCTGCCGTTACGCGATGGTTGCGCTGTAGGAGGCGACGTCCTCATAGGAATCGGTCAGGTAGGCGTCGATGCCGATGGTCGTGTTGACGAGGTCGTCAAGGCTGTCGAGCTCACCGTTCGAGAACGTGAATTCCTCGGTGGCGTTGGTGCCGGGCATCAGGTGAGCCGAGAACCAGGGTTCCTTCATGGTGCCGTTGACGTTGGTCTTGCCGGAAGGAGCGTAGAAGGTCAGGTCCTTGTCGCTCTTGTTGGTG
>DBFBKG010000043.1:0-9853 GCA_048203815.1 Collinsella sp.
ATCTGCTTCTTAGAGGTCGCACCCAGCTCGGCGATAACCTGCTCGATCAGGGCCTCGAGCTCCTCGCCCGAAACCTGCGCGGGCAGCAGGCTCTCCAGAATCTTGACCTGCTCGGTCAGGTTGTCGGTACGCTCTTGGTCGGTGCCAGCCTTGATGGACATCTCCAGCGTCTCGCTCGTCTGCTTAATCAGACGCTTGATCATACTGTTGACGTCTTCCTCGGTCACATCGCGGCGCTCGTTGACCTCGATATTCTTCACCTCGGCCTTAACCTGGCGAATGATGGACAGGCGAACCTTGTCCTTAGCCTTCATGGCCGCAATCATTTCCTTCTGCAGCTCTTCGTTAGTCATCTGCAAATCCTCCTCAATAGTGCGGGCGGCACTCACGCGAGCGCCGCCCCATGATTACTTAGTCGTCGACGAATCGTCGGTCGGACTCTTGGTGACGCCCTTCAGGCTGACGTTGTACGGCACGTCCTTGGGCATGGGGTTAACGGTGATGTCGGCGTCCTTCTTGTACTGCTCCAGCCACTCGCTGTACGCGGTGCTTGCCGCCTGCGTCTTCACCACGTTGGAGACGTACTTCTTGATCTCCTTGGGCACCTGCTTAATGTCATCGACCTGATTATCGACATGGAAGTAGTCGGTGCACTTGATGATGTGATAACCATAGGTCGACTCGACGACGTCGCTCACATCGCCCTTATTGAGTCCCCCGAGTGCCGCCTGATAGCTGTCGACGAAGGTAGTGAGCTTGTCCCAGCCCACATCGCCCTTCTTCTCCTTGGAGCCGGTGTCGTCAGAGTACTGCTTCACGGCATCCTCAAAGCTCAGCTCGCCGGAGTTGATCTTGTCCAGGCACTCCTGCGCCTTGGCCTTGGCGGCAGCCTTGTCCTCGTCGGAAGCGTCGGAATCGACCTTGATCAGGATATTCGACGAACGACGGGCATCGTTGTAGTTGGACAGGTTCTCATTGATGTAATCGACAATCTCGCTGTCCTTGGGCTTGCTGGTGGGTGCCACGGCATCCTTGAGCTTCTGCTGCGCCAGGCTCTCCTTGAGCGAATCCTTGTAGGTGTCCTCGGTGTAGCCGTAGGTCTTAAGCGTCTTCTTAAAGGTCTTGGCACCGCCCGCGCTCTTGCACGCGTCCTTCCAAGCCTTCTCGACCTCCTTGTCCGACACCGTCACGCCGTTTTCCTTCTGCGCCTGCTGAAGCAGAATCTGCTGCGCGTAGGAGTCGATGAGCTGCTTGCGGTACTTCTTGGGTGTGAGGTCGTTGTCGACCAGGTACTGTGCCCAGTCCTTGTCCTTGGTGTAGCCGTAGGACGTGCGCATGCTCATGATCTGCTTGGTCACGGTGTCCTCGGTGAGGTTGGTGCCGTTGATGGTAGCAGCCACGCCACCAGTAAGCTTATAGCCCGAGCTGGCACTTTCGGTCTGCGACATCAGGCCGGAGCACGCCATGGCCGAGACGGAAAGCAGCATCGCCAGCACGCCGATGACCACCAGGACAATCTTGACGGTCTTGGACACATAGGTCTTGCGCTGCTTCTTACGAGAGCTGGAGGCGGCGCGGGACCGCTGCTCGGGCGTCGGCGCGGCCTCGGGGTTCTTTTTCTTGTTTGCCATGTTTGGCCTTTCGCATCACGAATCGAACAAACGCCATTGTGTCACAACGCAGCCCCCGCGGCACACCTGGTGCATGGGGGACAGGTTAATCTGCACCATTTTGGTGCAAAGGGGACAAGTCTGGCAGTTGGCAATTAGGGACGTTCCTTTTCTGCCGGCAGTTAGGGACAGTCCCCCAGCGCCGACCTTAAAAGTGGCGACGGATGGCGTCGACCATGCCCTGCGGCGTGGTTTGGCCGAGTACATCGGCTGCGGCATCGGCATCCATAAAGATATTCATGAGCGCTTGCAGGGCCTCGACTTGCCCGCCCGGCTCGGCAATGCCCAGGTTGATGATGATCTGCGCCGGCACCGGGGCACCCATGCCCGCCATGGCATTAAACGTCACGGTCGATGCGGGCTTCACCACCGCGATATAGGGCTTAGCCACAAACCCCGGATCGGTGTGCGGGATGGCGATGTTGGCCGCCGGCATGGCAAGGCCCGTGGGATAGGCATCCTCGCGCGCGCGGACGGCATCGAGCCAACCGGATGTAATGTAGCCGCGCGGGGCAAGCTCACCCTCGAGGCGCGCAAACACCTCACCCGGCGTCGCGCACTCCCAATCAAAAAACACCAGCTCAGGCGAGAATAGCATCTCGGCGTTATCCGCCATACCGTCCTCCAAAGTTGCATGAGGTTCACAATGCCCCATATGATAGCGAAACGAGACAGGCAAGGTTAGTTTAGGATCCCAATCATATCGAGTGCGCGGGCAGGCGTCAGGCAAACTTCGGGCATCTCCTCCAGCATGCGCCGGTCGCTCGTGACTACGTAGTCAACGTCTGCCGTCTCGCCCGAAGCGATGATGAGGTTGTCTTCAAGATCCGGCATGCGCTTGCCAAGCATGCGCGCCATCTCGCACTCTGCCAACGAAAGCGGAGAGGCGGTTGCCACCTGCATCATGTGCTCAATGCAGGCCCATGACGCCGAGGCAAACGACACGTTCATCCCATTCACGTTCCGCCGGGCTAGACGCCGAGGCAAAAGATAGAATACATCCTTTGCCGTCGTTGGCGCATACAGAAGGTCGATCTTTCCTGCCTCGGCCAGTTCAACCAATCTTCTCGCTTCGTCGAACGCCCCCTCTTGCAGGTAATAATCGAGCCAAACGTTCGTATCTACCAAGAGATGCTTTGCCTCAATCATCAGCAATTCGCCTCGATGTCGGCAATCATCGCATCATACATATCATCCCGTACGGCATCCCAGTCTTCCGCCGAAGATTCGGCCGGTGCAAAATCCGACGCGCTCAGCCCCAACGAAGAAAAAGCCAGGCCACTTCCCTGCTCGGCCAGACTCTCCGCACGGGATGCCTCGCGCTTATCCGCTACCATAAATCCCGGCAACGTTTGATGCTCGACGAGATAGGCCCAAAGCGCACGAATGGCATCGCTCGGCCCCAATCCATTGCGAGTGAGGACCGCATCGCCACCAGCTTTGATCATAGGATCGATTCGCGTGTTGAGCTGCACTGTTGCTGTACCCATAGCGGCTCCTTCCTACTTGCTAGCAGTATAGCAAACCTGTTAGGTCACACAAAAGGGCCCCGACCGAGAACGGACGAGGCCCTGTCAGATTGGTAGTGTCGAGAAAGGTGGTGTAGCGCCCGATCCGAAGCGAGTCGGCCTGGCGTCCAAGAATCTAGAATACGATTGATGCCCTATGCCGCCGACCGGCATATGAAAGCCAGCGGGCCAAAAGCCCCATGGCTTCTAGCCCGCAGAAACATCGATGTTTCCAAATGATCGTAGCTTGTGCTTCAAGCGCTTTTCTACGCTACCGGCGGATGCAAATCCCAATCGGGAAAGCAGTTTGCGAAGCCCGTGAGATTTTGGGTCAAAACATTGTTCTCAGCTTGCTTCAGTCGCTCGTCCTCTTCAAACAGACTATCGAGCTCGCTCAATGCATCGAGGTCCTGCATTGCAGCATCGTTATGGTCGAAATCAGTCACTTCATCAGCCATCTTTTTCACTCCATTCATGGATTATCGAGACAAATCCTACCGGCTAGGCAACCTTTTCAAGCTTAAGCAGGTCGCTGCGCTCGGCCGCAGCTTCCTTCGCGCTCTTCCACTGATTAAGCGCCAGATCGATCTCGGAACAGCCTTCCTGGATGCGTTTGGAGTATTTGGCCTCAATCTCTTCTGCCTCCGTAGCGCGCTGCTTGCCCGAGAGGCTCGTCTTTACTAGACAATAGCCAGCCCCCGCAAGAAGCAGAATGCCAATAACCTGGTTTACAAACGCAAAGAAAGCTACTCCCAAAACAGCGAGGACAACGGCCGCTATCTTGTGGCTCTTGTTGCCCTTCGCAACCTTGACATCAAGCTCAGCGAGCTCCTTTTTCTTCTCTTCACCGACATAGCGAACATAATCGCCACGCAGCGCATTACCCTCATCGCCGGTAACCGCCCTGCTTGTCCATCCGTCGAAGTCAAGGGTGATCGCCTGCGGAAATTCGGGGATGTCGCTCTTGCGATACCGGTTGAAACCACCGTTGATATAGGAACCCAAAAACTGAATCGCGGTCTTCTTCTTATGCACATCCACAGACGCACTCTGGTCGCGCATCGAGCGTGTCATCTGGTCGATGATGTTCATCGTCTGCTGACGCTTCTCATCGCGGCGACGATTGACGAGCTCTCGGGCGCGCTCCACGTCTCCGCCAAATGCCTTGACCGCAAGAAGATACTCCTCCTGGCGGCGCAAATTTCGCTCCTTGGAGTCATCGGAGTTAACGAGCTCCATCAAATGCCTGTCAACCTGCTCGGCAAGCGTCCTCTCGTCAACATCAGAAGCCTTGAGGTCGGCGAAGTCATTGGAGATGCTCTCGATTGCCTCGACTTTTCCGAGATACTTATTGATGTAGTCAAACTCCTTGACCACCACCTTGAGCGCCGGATATCTCGAACTCATATCCTCCTCGTAGCCGGTAAAGTACTCCGCCCATGACTCTGACTGCTCATTCTCGAACTCAGGGCTCTGATTTCTGATCTGCTCGATCCAGCCCGCCATATAGTCGTCGCACAGGTGCTTTTCGTCGGTTCCAAAGATGCCGTTGATATAGGCATCGATGTAGACCATCGCATCGGCATCGATGCGGGCGGCGTTTTGCGTCGAGAAGTAGCGCGCTAACCATTCGTAGCACGTAGCCGTGCGGTTATTACGTCTGCAGATCAGAGCCATCGCAAGCGACGTGTGCTCGTTGTCACGTTTGACAGCCTCGCGTATTGCGCGCTCTGCAAGATCTCGGTTGTTGTTGATCCATGCCGCAAGGGCAACCAGGACAGGTGCCAGCCAGTAGTCCGGGGTAGAGATCATTAACTCCTCGGAGACCGTCGAAATCGTCGCCTTGCGCACGAGCGCCGCATCGGTTGCCTGGAGAATACCGACCATTGTGTTTCGAACCACTGAGTAGTTGCCGAACTTTTTGTCCATCTCCTGCCGGACGCTCACGAGCTCCGTAGTCGCCTGCTCAAGTGCGGCGGTACGACGCTGCTCGAGCATCATCTCGAGAAAGTCCTTTCGGAGCTTTTTAAGGTCCTTCCGCACTTCCTCCATTTGCGATTCGACCTTATCGACCTTCGTGGTCATCTGGTCAACTTTTGTTCCAATAGCGGCGATCCTGCGCTCGATAAGGACAGTATCTACTCCCGAATCACTCATCTGTACCACCTTTCAGTTTGCACTGTTTAGATCATCCAATAGCTTTAAGCGAGTAAGCGCCCGCCATCTGCTTTATTGAGAGGCCATGCTTCGGTATTGCTCGGACACCTGCTGATAGGCCACGAGAAACTTCTGTTTGTATTGGCTTGCCTTCATCGAATTGACGATGCGACCGACGGGCTCCACATAGTGTTCGAAAAAGTACGAAGTCCTTCTTCGTAACGCAAACGAACCAGTTTTATAGGGGGACCCGGGGTTCTCTCTAATGCCCTTGAGTAGTGCAAGACACGTTTTGGGTGTATTGCAGTTGGCGGCAATATCTTGATAGAAACTCTCCCGCTCTGCAGTCATAAAGTCTTCCGAAGCATACCGCGCTATGCAGAACGGGCACACAGCATCGATAAAGTTCTCAAGTCGAGACCGATCCTCCATGCTCTGCATATTGGCGACCACGAGCGATACCATCTGAACCTCAAAGTCACGCATGTTGTAGAGCGTCGACTCAAACAAGTCGATCAAGTCACGCACCTCATCATATTCGAGAGGGATATCTTCGGCCCTTTTAAAGAAAACCGTCATCGAACCCGAAAGACCTTCGCAAAACTCATCGCAGTACGCAACCATAAACTGTGCCGCCGCGTTGTCTTGCATCATATTGAGCACGTCCGCGGCAAATTTGCGGGCCTCCGGGAAGTTGCCGCCCTTAAAAAACTTGATGGCATTGTCCTTGGCAAACGCGATTTTGCCCGTGGCCCCCAGACGCGCCCGCGAATAGTACATCTCGCGACCGCACTGGTTGCAATGAACCTTTCGAGTTGCGGGGTCAAACTCGACATCGGTGCTGCCGCAGCCCTCGCAAGTTATTCCGTTGATTTCCAATAGCTTCCCCCACTTCAACCATCAAAGTGCCCTGGTAAAAAGCAGCGCGAGCCCTTATTTGACAGCGGTCAGCGCCGCATTGCGCTTTTTCCAGATATTGCGCGCATCATGGACAAGGCCAACCGTAACATCTGCCGGCTCATCGGCACTCATGGAATTCGAGACCGCCTCAAGCGCGGCGGAGAACTGTCGCTCGATCTCTTGAACATGGGGGTGCGACATGTTGGAACTAAAGGAGATGTCATCCTTGAGCCCTTTGAGTTCGGCTTTAACCTGAGCGTCCTCCGCTACGGCAAGAAGCTGCCCCACATATGATCCGAACTGTGCCGTTTGAACCGTCTTTGCGAGGGCGGCGGCAACCTTTTGGTCTGCCCGGCGGGCATAGGAGCCAAGACCCATCTGCACAAGGACAAGCACAACGAGAAGAACAACGTTTGCGACAACCGGGATCGTGCTGCCGCCCCACCCATACGCCACAAACGCAAAGTACGTATTGGCAAGAAGGGCAACAACAAAATAGGCACAGCTGGATGCAATCGGCAAATAATGGATTTCGGTCGTGCTTTTGACCGTGGACTGCTTATCGGACATGGTAGCCGAAATCGAAGCCACCGCAAAAGCCAAAACCCCAAAACCAAGCGACATAGCAAAGACGATAGGGTTCATCAGCGCGTTTTTGCAGACAAACATGATTACAAGCCACGCCACCAAGACGATTGCCTCGCCCAAAATGACACGTTTAACAGAACCGTTCATCTTTGTTTCTCCTTATTGGATCTTAGTTCCACAATCGGGGCAGAATTTGGTCCCTTCCGGCAACTCGGCTCCGCAGCTCGGGCACCTTGGCGAGGTCAACCGGTTCCCGCACTCAAGGCAGAACTTGGCACCGACCGGGTTAAGATGCCCACACGCCAAACACGCAACACCCTGCTCGAGCTTTTGTCCGCATTCCAGGCAGAACTTAGCACCCATCGGATTAACGTTTCCGCAACTGGGGCACACGGGACCGTTTTGCATACTTGCGGACGCGGGAGTCGTTCCGACCATGGGGGCAACAGTGCCCAGGGTCTGGTTGGCCAAGTTGGAAAAGCCAGCTCCAAATGCACCGCCCATGCCAACGCCCATGCCGAGTCCCATGCCGGCTCCCATGAGGCCCGATGCGGCACTTCCCTCATTGCCCGCAGCGCTCTGCATTACGTCCATACCGCGCTCCTGCTGATAGTCGTAGCCTTCGCGCGCACGTTTCCTGGCAAGCGCCTCGGACTCGATGTCCATCTGGGCGGCGTTACCCTGCGCCTCGAGAATGCTCCGCTTACGTTGGATCTTCATCTCGTTGATGGCGGCAAGATCGTCTTCGAAGGGTTTGATGCTATTGAACGAGAAGTTATCGAGCGTGAGGCCAAACTCATCGAAATAGTTAACGAGCCTTCCCTGCATCTGAGACGAGAAATCGCTCAGATGTGTCGCGATTTTTAGAACGGAAACCCCTTGGTCAACAATCGCCTTAGCAAGCAAGTCGGGAACATACTCAAGGATTTTTGCCCGCATAAAGGAGGTAAGTTCTTCTCGCGTATAGCGATCTCGCGTGCCCACGACCTTAACAAGGAACTTCCTCGCCTGAATGGGAACCAGACTCGAGTCGTTCTGCTCGATATGCACGCCAAACAAACCGAAGGCGCGAACGTGAACGTTGACGTCTTCCTCAGGGTCTTGAACGATGATGGGCTCGGTCGTGCCCCAGCGTAGCTCGTTCATGTAGTTGGTATTGATAAAGTACACAACGGAATGAAACGCCGAGCTACCGCCGGTAAGCGAATGAGCGGCATTGCGGAACGGGGCGAATCGGCTGTCTCCCGTGTCGAGCTTGATCTTGCACGGACCGACAAACACGCTTACCTGAGAATCGCCAGCACCCGTAGCGTCAGTAGAACTGCCCGCCCCCATATTGTTGGTAAAAACGGCAATCTGCGATTGCGCAACCTGAAGATAGGACCCGTTGGGAAAATCCTCGTAGGGATAGCGGAATGAGACAAGCGAGGCATCTTCGTTGTTGCCAGGCTCCCATTTGATATTGTCGACAGAAAAGGCACCGAGTATTCCGCTGTGCTTTTCTTCCTTTTCGTTATCGCTATGGAACAGAGACATGCTGATTCCTTTCGTTAATCCCAAACCACGCGCTCCGCGTGTCTAATGAATTGCGAAATGCCGAGCCGACAGGCGCATCGAAAGCCCGTGCGTCTCAATCTATCCCCCAACTTAGCTCGGTTAATTATAGCCCTCAAGTCATCGCATTTAGTCACCCGCCGGCGAGCGGTAATAATGTCGCACCTTTGGTCAACTGACGAAGAACCGGGAGGGTTCGAACCCCAGATACCCTTTTGGGGCATACCCGCTTAGCGGGCGAGTGTCTTCGGACTCTCGGTCAGCTCTTCGTAACGGCCGTTTTAGCTGTAACTAAACTCGTCGGATGGAACAAGGGGAAAGGTATAGGAGCCGCGCACGCCGTAATGCCAAAATGCCTCGGCTAAAGTTACTAGCTCTCGTGATAGGCCATAATCGACCGGCACGGATACCCTTCAGAGCCGCATTCCGCAGACGCTACGACCTTTCCGTCTTTATAAAACTCGACGTACCAAACGTACGTTGCCGCCCCCTCCCAATAGCTTGGCCTATCAGCGACCTTGTACGTAATAGAGGCGTCATCTGGCACAATCAACTCGCGCTTGGCGTTTGCAATGAACGCATCCATGTCGGCGATCACGCCATCGTCGCCCGCAGCGGCCTCCCCATCGTCGCCGCTATCGGATGCCGCTTCAGATGGTGCTTGAGATGCGCCAGTTCGATCGTCTGCAGTGCCAGAGTCGTCCTTCAAAGAGCTCTCCGAAGGCTCCGCTCCTTTGAATGCCTTCCACATATCGCTGCTTGCAGACGGCTTTTCAATGTCGGCCTCCGGATGCTCCCCGGCAATCTCGTCAAGAATTTTGCACGCTTCTTCACGCCCCTGGACCATCGTCTCCTGTGGTTTGCCACCATCCTCGACGGTCCTCACCAAGTAGGCGCCATTCTGTCTATCGAATTCCTTATTTTGAATTTGCACCGCGTCTACGACCTCAGGACCCTTTGCAGTAAGCGAAATATAGAAGTCTGCCTGGTTACAATCCTGACTACAAGTAAATTTAACGATGCCGTCCTTACAGACAGTAATGACTTGGCTCTCACCCTGAGCAATAAAACCGTCATACTGATTCGTCATATTGCTGGAGCCTTCTACCATCTCTGACGAAGGCATAACCGAAACGGCCTTTCCATCAACAAAGCAGTAGGCACCTACAATCGCCGAAATATCGTTCTGCGCATCGACAGACCCAATAAACAACTCGTCAATTCCGTCGCCGTTCAAATCATCGAAAGCATAGTAGTAGTTTAAAAAGCCGGGAGCATTCTGGCTGTCATAAACGAATATCTGCCCCAGCCCAGAATCATCGCCGCGCCCCAGAGCCCAGTCGTCGTAGTTGGCAGTACCAGCTCCCTTCTGCTCGCAATAGCTCACAAAGTCCTCGTAACGCGCAACCACGCCCTCGTAGGCCTTGTGCGCTTTCTTGTTAGCTGCCGCGACCTTCTTTTGAGACGACTTATTCT
>DBFBKG010000044.1:0-7037 GCA_048203815.1 Collinsella sp.
CCTTCAAAGTCCTACGGTGCCGCCACAAGAGCGCTTACGCTGTCCCCATCCGGAGAAGGGGACGATATGTCAGGCGTATTGTAACCCGAGTCTTCCGCGCGAGCAAAACCACCACAAAGGTGCCTGTCCCCTTTGTGGTGGTTTTGGGTCTGAGGCGACGCTAGTGGCGGAGTCCCAGCAGGCCGCGGCCGCGATGGCGGGCCTCGGCGGGCATCTGGGCGTGCGGGCCGGCGGCTTTGACGGACTCGGGCAGGTGCGAGTATTTCTTCTCGAAGTTCTCCTCGAACATCACAGCCAGGTTGTGCGCTGCCTCGTCGTAGCGCGCGGTGCTCTGCCAGTACTGGCTCGGCACCAGGATGCCGTCCGGCACACCGTGACACGTGGTGGGAATGTCGACATTAAAGATGTCGTCGTGCACAAACTCGCTGTCCTCGATGGTGCCGTCGAGGGCGCGAGCGACCAGTGAGCGCGTATAGGCAAGCTCGATGCGATGACCCACGCCGTAGCCGCCGCCAATCCAGCCGGTGTTGACCAGATAGACACGCGTGCGGCCGTCGGCGATGCGCTCGCCGAGCATCTTGGCGTAGACCATGGGGTCGAGCGGCATAAACGGCTCGCCAAACAGCGAGGAGAACGTGGGCGTGGGCTCGGTGACGCCGACCTCGGTGCCGGGGATCTTGGCCGTAAAGCCCGTCACAAAGTGGTACATGGCGGCATCGGCCGTCAGGCGTGAGATAGGCGGCAGCACGCCAAAGGCGTCGCAGGTCAAAAACAGCACGACGCTCGGGGTGGTACCCATGCCCTTGGTCCACGCGTTGGGGATATGCTCGACGGGGTAGGCCACGCGCGTATTGTGCGTAATCGAGACGTCGTCGTAGTTGGGCTTGCGATTCTCATCGAGTACCACGTTTTCACAGATGGCGCCAAAGCGAACGGCGTTGAAAATCTCGGGCTCGTGGAACGCGTCCAGGCCCTCGCACTTAGCGTAGCAGCCGCCCTCGACGTTAAAGATGCCCATATCGGACCAGCCGTGCTCGTCATCGCCGATCAGCAGGCGCGTGGGATTGGCCGAAAGCGTGGTCTTGCCGGTGCCGGACAGGCCAAAGAACACCGCGGTCTCATGCGTGACGGGGTCCATACTGGCGGAGCAATGCATGGGCAGCACGTCGTCCTCGACGGGCAGCAAGTAATTCATGACACTGAAGATGGACTTTTTGATCTCGCCGGAGTAGCCGGTGCCAGCGACCAGAATCACGCGCTCCTGGAAGTTGATGACCACGGCGGCGCTGGAGTTGAGGCCCTTGATGGCGGGATCGCACTGATAGCCGGGTGCGGCGAGCACACAGAAGTCCGGCTCGCCGGTGCGCGCGATTTCGCGGGCGAGCGGGCGGGCGAGCATCTGCTTAATGAAGAGCGCCTGGCTGGCACGCTCGCAGGCGACGAGCAGGCGACGCGTATGGTTGCGGTCGGCGCCGGCCATACCGCGAGTGACGAACACGTCGCGCTCGTTGAGATAGTCAACGATGCCGGCCTTGATAGCCTCGTAGCTTTCGACGGACAGCGGGCGGTTGACGGCACCCCAGGCAATCTTGTCGTGCACATCGGGCGTGTCGACGATAAAGCGGTCGTTGGGCGAACGTCCAGTACGCTCCCCCGTCTCGATCACCAGTGCGCCGTTGGAGGCCATGCGGCCTTCGTTGCGGCGGATGGCATGCTCGACGAGCTCTGCTGCCGGCAGGTCAACCAGCAGGCGGGGCTGTTTCTCGGCAGGATCTTCGACCAGCGTAATGCCAAAGTTGGACAGAACTTCTGCAGGGGTAACACCAGGCATGGGGCCTCCTTTAAAAACGCGACACGTGGACGCGGCGCGCACTTTACTCACGTAAAGCCCGTTGTACCCGATATGCAAAAACGTTTTTGCGGCAACGGCGAAGCGCCCGCTCAACGGTCAAAAATCGCACGCAAGCGGCCTAGTCATTTGGGACGTTCTTAAACCACTAGTCGTTGGGGACACTCTTGAACAGGCAACAGCCAAGGAGTGTCCCCAGATGCCGGCACTTAGGGACGTTCCTAAAGTGCCGGCACATAAGTAATGTCCCCAAGTGCCGACTACAGCGGCAGGCCTTGGCCGAGCATGGCGATGGCGCTCATGAGGACCAGCATGCCGGCGGCGTAGGGCAGCACTGCGCCCAGGAGCTCGGCATCCTTACCGCGCACGTGAACGGCGGCAAGACCGATGGCGAGGGTCTGTGGCGAGATCATCTTACCGGCGGCGACACCCAGGGCGTTCAGCGCGACCATCCAGTAGTCACTCACACCCAGCGCCGAAGCGGCCTGGCTCTGGATGGGACCAAACAGCATGCCCGAGGACGTGCCCGAACCGGTCACGAACGCACCGACGGCACCGATCCACGGAGCCAGAATCGGGTACAGCCCACCGGCGACGGCAATGCAAAACGCACTGATCGACGAGATCATGCCCGCATAGCCCATCACCTTGGCGCAGCCCAGCACCGAAAGCATCGTGATTACCGTCGGCATCATCTGCTTGACAGTCGCGGCCAGCACCTCGCCTATCAGACGCGGCGAAGCGCCCTGAATCGCACCGCCGATAAACGCGGTCAGGAAGATCCAAACACCCGGCGTGTTGATCCACGAAAACGTAAGCGTACCGGGGTTCTCGCCGCAATACACCTGCACGTGGCTCGCAAACGGCGCGAGCGCGGCGTGCACGACGGGAACCAGGTTGGAGGTACCCAGCAGCAGCACAAAAATCAGAATGAAGCACGACCAGGCCGAAAGCGCCGATTTAACGGTGAGCTGTTCGCCGGCCTCGATATTCATATGGAAGCGCGCGTCCAGGTGACCGGACTTCTCGGCGCGCATGGCAAGCGCGGCGGTCAGCGCGAGCGACACGATAGAACCCACGACTACGGCCAGTTCGGGACCCACAAACATGGCAACGACCAGGGCCGCACCTACAAAGGACACACCGGAAAGCAGTGCCACGCCGGCAACGCCGTGCAGACGCTCGGCAACGCTTGCAACATTGCCCTGGTCATCGACAACACGACCCGCAACCAGCACGATAAGCAGCGGCATCGCCACAAAGAAGGGCGCAAGCTGCGCCAGCTGAACGGTCGCCAGATGCAGGGAATCCAGACCCACCAGGTCGGCAACGGACACCGTGGGGATGCCAATGGAGCCGTAGGGCGTGGGCACGCCGTTGGCCAGCAGGCAGATGAGCACGGCAGGCACGGCCTCAAAGCCCAGGCCCGCGAGCATGCCGGCGGGAATGGCGACAGCGGTACCGAAGCCGGCCATGCCCTCCATAAAACCGCCGAAGCACCAGGCCACGAGCAGCGCCAGCAGACGACGATCGCTGCTGATGGAGGTAATCATGCTGCCGATCACGTCCATGGCGCCCGTGCGCACACACAGGTTATACGTGAACACCGCGGCGATAATCACGAGCACGATGGGCCATATGGCCATCAAAAAGCCCTCAAGCGAGGCCGTGGCTATCTGCGCCGCCGGCAGATGCCACCACGCAAAGGCGAGCACGCACGAAAGGGCAAACGAGCCAATGGCGGCCTTCCAAGCCGGCCATTTAAAGCACAGCAGCATCACGACGAGCCAGATGATCGGCACAAGAGCCAGCAAAAACGCAGCGACATCCATGGGTAAAAACTCCTTGGTACCGCGCAAGCGGCATCGGGGGGTCACAAAACTTTAAGAGGATACCGCACGTTTACCGACAAATTACAGCCGCCCGCCGAAATTTTTGAACAACCTGTTCAAAAACACGAATGGACACCACCGCGACTATACTAGAGCGCAGTAAGAGAAAGGAACCGCCTTGAGCATCACGCCCCTCGATAGCATCCGCCGCGCCATCGCCCGCCGCAATGGCGTCGCCGACCCCGCCGTATCGGGCGGAGCGCACGGGCAGGGCGGACGCATCGAGAACGGCCTCTTCCCTGCCTCCCACACGGCCGAAGAGCTCGCGCGCATCCAGGAGCTGAGTCAGCGCAACGCCGGCGGCCCCGACAGCAGCCAGGCCACACGCCGTCGCCGCGAGCGCGATCGCCAACCCGGCCCCATCCGCCGCATGGTCAATGCCTGGTGGAACCGTCTGCTCGGCGCCGTCTACGGCGGCGGCTTCTCCATGCAGGAAGCGGAATACGAGGAGCACGCCACCAGTCGCGACTATCTTTGGAACACCCTCGGCACCGCCGTGTGGGGCCTGGCGTTTCCGCTGCTCACCATTGTGTCGACGCAGCTCGTGGGCGCCGAGGAGGCCGGCAAGTTCTCCATCGCCTTTGTCACCGGCACGCTCATCATGATCGCGTGCAACTACGGCGTGCGCAACTTTCAGGTCTCGGACATCGACGAAAAAACCTCCTTCGCCTCCTACCAGCTCAACCGCTGGCTCTGTGGAGCGCTCGCGCTGGCATGCGGCCTGGTATACAGCAGCGCCCGCGGCTACGATGCGCAGATGGCCACGATCGGCCTGGGCGTCTACCTGTATAAGGTGATCGACGGCATCGCCGACGTGTACGAGGGCCGCCTGCAGCAGGCCGACAAGCTCTATTTGCCGGCATGAGCCAAACGCTGCGTTCCGCCGGCGTCATCGTGGTCTTTAGCGTGGCACTGTTCCTCACACGCAGCATGCCCATCGCGGCCATGGCCATGGGCATCGCCGCGATTGCCTCGCTCGTGCTGGTCACCGCGCCGCTGGCCCTGCTCGAAACCGAAAAATCGCGCCGCGTGAGCCTGCGCGAGGTCGGCCACCTGTTTATCCAGTGCGCCCCGCTCTTTGGTGCGCTGTTCCTGTTCAACCTTATCGAGAGCATGCCCAAGTTCGTGATGGAGGGCACGCTGGCCTACAAGTATCAGCTGTACTTTAATGCACTGTTCTTTCCGGCGCAGGCCATTTTGCTGAGCATTGGATTTATCTATAAACCGCAGCTCCTGCGTCTGTCGAGCATTTGGGCGAATCCGCGCAAGCGTCGCCGCTTTGACCTGATTATTGTTGCCGTTATGGCACTGATCGTGGTCATTACCGGAGCATGCGCCGCATTTATGGCAGGCCCCGGCATCCCCATCATGAGCTTTATGTACGGCCTCAACTTTGAGCGCTACCGCACGCTGGCACTGCTAATGGTTGTCGCCGGCGGCGTCACCGCGGCAATCGACTTTATCTACGCCATCATCACGGTGTTGCGCCACGCCGGCGACGTCACCAAGATCTACCTGATCTGCTTCGCCGTAAGCGTGGTGGTGCCGGTGATCCTGATTAAGCTGCTGGATCTGATGGGCGCTGTGGTGAGCTACCTAGCCATCATGGCCCTGCTCCTGGTGCTACTGATCATCGAGTACGCCCACATCCGCCAACGCATCGAACGCGACCGCAACCCATACGGCGCCTAATTAGCTGCCCGATCACCGGAATTTGCGATGGAATCACCCCAGCTGGGGTCTCGTTGCGGACGATTTGCGACACGCAGAACTAAGTGAGTAGACTTTTGCCGAATCCCTGACCACACCGGCAAAACACAAGTCAATGACCTGCGGTTTTGTTGAGGCAAATTTGCCGGCTGCTCGGCATTTCCAAAAAAGTCTACTCACTTAGCCAGCGGGCAGCCAAATGATTATTAAATCCCCGTCCTAGAAAAATCATTTGGTGGGCAAGAAGGGCAAAAGTAGTCAAAAAAGCCCCGTCCCAAATTAGCTACCCTGTGCGCCGTTATTCCCCGGGGCGAATATTCGCGTAGAACTCCGCACCATCATCCAGGCGCAGGATGCCCACGCGGCCGAACTCCGACCCAGTGGCGGCGGCGCAGTCGATGTCGATGCGATCGGGTACGCCGGCGGTATCCTCGCCGCCCAGCCGCACAATCCGCCCGCGGCCCGACTCCTCATCGAGTCCCGCCAGGCCGCCGACCTCGCAATAACGTCCAAGCGACACCGTGGGCGTGTGGCCGCTCACCACGACCGGGCCCTTGCCCTCGGCAGAAAGCAGCCCCGTCGACGCATCCCAATAGCCATGGCGAATCCACAGCAAGTCATCGGACGACTGCACCGCAAGCATCTGCTGCAGTAGCTCGTGATCGGCATCCACCGCCCCCACGCCATTGGCACAATCAACCCCATGTTCAAGCAAAAACGCCCGCGCCGCCTCGGTCTGGATGCCGGCATGCACCAACAGGTACGGACGCTCGTCAGTCTCGGCCACCGCGTAGAGCGGCAGCGTCGCCATCCAACGCACGAGCTCCTCGTACGCCTCAAATTCCATATCGTTGAGCTGCTGACGGGTAGTCCAACCGCCGTTGATATCCCAGGTCTCGGCATCGAGCGGATCCTGGCCAATGATGGCATCGAGCATAATCTGCTCGTGATTGCCCTTGAGCACGCGAGCGTTGGGCAGCGAGCGCACGAGCCTGATAACGCCAACCGGATCGGGCCCGCGATCAATCATGTCACCCAGCACGTACAGTGTATCGTCGGACGCCAGCGAAATCTTGGACAGGGCCTCGTCAAGCGCACGCACGTGCCCGTGAGCATCGGATGTCACATAAATCGCCATGGAACGCCTTTCCCTGCATTACGGCCGAAGCCCGATGCCACGGCTAAAACTTCAAGTTGAACTTAAACGTTACCCATTGTACTCCGTTGCAATAAAGCTGGAAAGGGTTGCATACCGTCAACGGTCGCCAGCGCACGCCCGTCAACCCGCACCGCTCACGCCACGCCGTCTAGCCCAGCGCCCCAACCAGCGACGCTCACGTCGCAGCCTCGTGTCGAAAATGCGCACGCCCGCAGTCCAGGCCCATAAACCCACCATCTTTGGATACAAATAACCGCAGACAACTGACCGTGCCACGCCAACCACCCAGGAGCGGACACTATCCATGAACCAGATACTTCTTTTTATCGGCCTCGTCATTATTCTGTGCCTGACCATCAAACCCGTCGGCAAAAAGCTCCCCTTCCCCACCCTGCTCATCTTTATCGCGCTGGGCATGCTGCTGGGC
>DBFBKG010000045.1:0-5938 GCA_048203815.1 Collinsella sp.
AGACGATATGAGCAGGACATAAAAACATTGAGAGCCCCTGCTGCATGAAAGACCGCGGATTAGGCCGACAATGGTGAGTGTCTAATCCAACCGTGGCGGCCACGCCGCATTCATGGAAGGGGCTCCCATGCTCGATACTACCACCTTCATCGGCCTCGACGTCCACGCCCGCTCGATAAAGGCCGTCTCCCTCGACGTCATGACCGGGGAGGTACGTGCCGCGACCTTCGGCTACGACGCCGGCGCCGTCGCGGAGTGGGTCCGTTCCGTGGACCCCAGGGCCAGGTGCGTGTACGAGTCCGGGGTCACGGGCTTCGACCTGCAGAAGAGGCTTTCCGGCCTGGGGGTCGACTGCGTGGTCGGCGCCGTCTCGAAGATGATCAAGCCCAGCGCGGACAGGCGCAGGAAGAACGACCGCAACGACGCCGAGTTCCTCGCCCGCATGCTGTCGGTCGGCAACGTGGTCGAGGTGTGGGTCCCCGACGACGAGTGCGAGGCCGCCCGCGACCTGACCAGGGCGCTCGAGGACGCGAGGGACGACCTCTCGCGCTCGAAGCAGCGGCTCTCCAAGTTCCTGCTCAGGCACGGGCTCGTCTTCGACGAGAGGACGCCCACCGGCCGCAGGAAGGGCAACTGGACCCGGGCGCACTGGTCCTGGATCGAGTCGATAGGGTTCGCGGAGAGGGCCGACAACGACGTGCTCGCCTACTACGTCGACGCGGTCAGGCGGGCGGCGGAGGAGAAGGCGAGGCTCGAGGGGCTCGTCGAGGCCGAGGCCCGCAAGCCCAGGTGGAGGAAGAGGGTCGACTCCCTCCGCTGCCTCAAGGGCGTAGACACCGCGTCCGCCGCCGACCTCGTGTTCGAGGCCGGCGAGTTCTCGAGGTTCAGGAATGCCCGCTCGTTCGCGGCGTGGGTCGGCCTGACGCCCTCCGAGCACTCCAGCGGGGAGAGCGACCGCAGGGGCGCGATCACCAAGGCTGGCAACAAGCACCTGAGGAAGACGCTGGTCGAGGCCGCGTGGCACTACCTGACGTGCTCGGGGCGGCCGAAGGGCCTCGCCAAGGGCCAGGCCCCGGACCGGGGCGCCCGGAGGCATGCCGCCAAGGGCGTGCGGAGGCTGGTCGAGAGGCGGGAGGCGCTGCTCGCGCGCGGGGTCCACGGCAACAAGGCGAACGTGGCCACGGCGCGCGAGCTCGCCTGCTGGGTATGGGCGGTCGGCCTCATGGCCGAGGAGGCGTAGGGGGGGGGCGGTCCCCCGCACATAAGCCAGTCACCCCGGAAGCGGTTCGATCCGAAGCCGTTGAGGCGAACCTCAGGTCCCTTTTCTGCGAGCGCCCAGGGCGCCACACGCGTGCACAGACTGTCGGTTCGACGTAGAAGCCTCAGCCGTAGCAACGGATTGCCCAGCGAGAGATCGCCGCGGGCGGATATTAAACTGCAAAGACGAGCGTCGGTAAGACACGCCGAGGTCGCCGCGGACGGGCTGATATAGGGAGAGGGCCTGACCCCATATCGTTGGGGCCAGGCCCGATTTTGCCTCTTGACAATGTCCTGCTCATATTAAAAGGAACGTCCCCAAGTGCCAAACTACCCTACTCCGGCAACGCCGATGTTTTGGCGCAGACAGCGAAAGCCCGCCAGAGCGAGCAAGGTGCCTTGAAACAAGGCGGCATTGACCTTCTGGTCATGCCGCCGAAGTTGAAAGGCAGATTGCCGCTCTGACGGGCTTGCAGCGTCAACTGGTTACGCGGGTTGGTAAACCCGCGTAACTACAAATCTCCGCCGGCGCCCAAAAGCTTGCGCATGACTTGCTCGGGGTTGACTGAGCCGTCGCGCGGGGCCAGGGCGGTGATCTTCTTTTGCATCTTGTACTCGTGCAGCTCGTCCTCGAGCTGGCGCACGCGGGCGCGGAGCTTCTCGTTCTCGCGATCGCGCTCCTCGGCACGCTCCTTCATATCGAGGATGCGCACCACGCCGGCGAGGTTGATGCCCTCGTCGGTCAGTTGGTTGATGAGCACCAGACGCTCAATATCGGCACGCGAGTACAGGCGCGTGTTACCGCCCGAGCGCTGGGGGTTCACCAGGCCCTTGGACTCGTAGACGCGCAGAGTCTGCGGATGCATGCCGGTCAGCTCGGCCGCCACGCTGATCATGTACAGCGGTTTGTTCCTATTGTCCTCGGCCATGCTACCTGACCCCTTTCCGTCTCGTTATCGTCCATCATAAGCCCGCGGGCGCGGGCGCGCGCCACGACCGCCCTAGAACGTCGCCTTGTAACGGTTGACCTTCTCGCGATAATCGCGCGTGTCGGCCTCGCGCAGCCTGGTCATGGCATCGCGCTCGTCGTCGGACAGGTTCGTGGGGACCTGCACCTTGATCTCGACGAGCAGCGCACCCGTGCGGCCGCGATGCTTAACGTCGGGCGCACCCATCTCCTTAAAGCGGAACTTCTTGCCCGTCTGGGTGCCAGCGGGCACCTTCAGACGAACCGTCGCGCCGCCGGGCGTGGGCACGTCCACCGTGCAGCCGAGCGCCGCCTCATAGACCGAGATCGGCACCTCCATGGTCACGTCGGCACCTTTACGCTTAAACAGCGGATGCTCCTCCACATGCGTGGTCACGACCAGGTCGCCGCGCTCGCCGCCGGCAACGCCGTACTCGCCACGGCGCTTGTAACGCAATTTGCCGCCGTCGACCGCGCCCGCAGGCACCGAGACCGTGATGGTCTGCTGCTCGCCCGTCGAGGGAATGCGGTAGGTGACCTTGTGCGTCACGCCGCGAAACGCGTCCTCGGCCGTCACATCGACGGTCAGCGACAAGTCGCCGCCCTTGCGCGCGCGGCTGCGACCCGCGCCGGCACCGGCATTACCTGCAGCCCCGGCAAAGCCCGAGCCCCAGTCGCTGCCCCAGGCGCCGTTGCCGCTAAAGATGCTGTCGAAGATATCGCCCCAGCCGCTGGCGCCCGCGCCGGCACCGTAGCCGCCACCATACGCGCCGCCCGCGCCCGGCATGCCGCCAAACATGAGCATCTGGTCGTACTCTTTGCGCTTCTTCTCGTCCGAAAGCGTTTCGTAGGCCTCGCTGATCTCCTTGAACTTGGCCTCGTCGCCGCCGGCATCGGGGTGATATTTTTGCGCGAGCTTGCGAAACGCGCTCTTAATCTCTTTGTCGGAGGCGCTCTTGGATACGCCCAGGATGTCATAGAAGGTTTTGCCTGCAGCCATCGTAGCTCCTCTCCTGTTACGTCCGCCGCCCATGCAGACGACGGCTCATGCTGTCATATGGCACTAGGCCAGAAAGGGCCCCGGGTGTTGCCCCGGGGCCCTTCTCAATTACTCCTCGGTGCTCTCGGCCGTGTCGGCCGTAGCATCCTCGGGTGCCGCTTCGGGCTCCGGTGCGGGGCGCTTCTCGCCGCCGTAGGTCACCGTCACCATCGCGGAACGCAGAATACGATCCGCCATGCGGTAGCCCTTCTGGTATACGTCGTTGACGGTCTCGTCATACTGCGATGCGTCCTCGACGCGACCCACAGCCTGGTGCTCGAGCGGATCGAACGCCTCGCCCTTGGGGTCGATGGGCTCAACGCCCTCATGCGCAAACACGTCGAGCAGCTTGGCATGTACCGCGTCAACGCCATCGACGAACTGCTTAAAGTCGTCGGAAATCTCTTGACTGCGGGCATGGTCGATCGCGCGCTCGATATCGTCAATCACCGGCAACAGCGCGGTGACAAGCTTCTCGGTCGCGCGCTCGCGCTCGGCAATGCGCTCGTTGGCGGTGCGGCGACGGAAGTTCTCCCAGTCGGCCTGCAGACGGGCGGTACGCTCGGTGGCGTCCTTTGCCTTGTCCTCGGCGGCCTTCTGAGCCTCTGCCGCAGCATCGAGCTCATTGCGCACGTCGGCAAGCTCCTTCTGGGCCTGCTCGAACTTGAGCTTAAAGTCGTTGTCGGCGGCTTCTTCACCGGCGCGGATAGCGGCTTCCACCATCTCGTCCTCGGTCATCGTCGCCTCCTTGTTGGAATCCTCTACCTGGTTCTCGGCAGCCTCGGCGGCCGGGGCCTCGTTGACCTCGGTATCGTCTGCGGCCTCTACGGGAATCTTCACGTCCTTCTCCTCAGAGTCAACGGGGGCGGCGCCAGCGGCAGCCGCCTCCGTGCGAGCTTTACGAGCGGACATGATTACTTGTCCTCGTCGTCCACAACCTCGTAGTCGGCGTCGACAACGTCATCGTCGGCAGACTGGGCGCCGGCGGCACCGTCGGTCTGCTGCTGAGCGTCGGCGTAGACAACCTGGGCCAGCTCGTAGGCCACGGACTGCAGGGACTCGCCGGCGGCCTTGATGGCCTCGACGTCAGAGCCCTCGAGCGCCTTCTTGGCGTCGGCGATAGCGGCCTCGGCCTTGGACTTCACATCGGCGGAAACCTTGTCGCCCAGCTCGTTGAGGGTCTGCTCGGTGGAGTAGCACAGGCTGTCGGTCTGGTTGCGGACCTCGACCTCTTCCTTCTGCTTCTTGTCCTCCTCGGCATGAGCCTCGGCGTCCTTGACCATACGATCGACTTCGTCGTCGGACAGAGCGGTGGAGCCGGAAATTGTGATCTGCTGCTCCTTGCCGGTGCCCTTGTCCTTAGCGGAGACCTTGACGATGCCGTTGGCGTCGATGTCGAAGGTGACCTCGATCTGCGGCACGCCGCGGCGGGCAGCCGGGATACCGGTCAGCTGGAACTTACCAAGCGACTTGTTGTCGCGGGCAAGCTCGCGCTCGCCCTGGAGCACGTTGATCTCGACGCTGGTCTGGTTGTCGGCAGCGGTGGAGTAGACCTCGGTCTTGGAGGTCGGGATCGTGGTGTTGCGGTCGATCATCTTGGTCATGATGCCGCCCATGGTCTCGACGCCCAGCGACAGCGGGGTAACGTCGAGCAGCAAGATGCCCTCGACGTCGCCGGTGAGCACGCCGCCCTGGACGGCAGCGCCGTCGGCAACGACCTCGTCGGGGTTCACGGACATGTTGGGCTGCTTGCCGGTCATAGTCTTGACGAGCTCCTGGACGGCGGGCATACGGGTGGAGCCGCCGACGAGGATGACCTCGGTCAGATCGGAGAGCTTAAGCTTGGCGTCGCGCAGGGCGTTGGTGACAGGCTGCTTGCAGCGCTCGAGCAGGTCACGGGTGATCTTCTCGAATTCGGCGCGGGTCAGCGTGTAGTTGAGGTGCAGCGGGCCAGACTGGTTCATGGTGATGAACGGCAGGTTGATGGTGGTCTGCTGGGCGGCGGAGAGCTCCTTCTTGGCGTTCTCGGCGGCCTCCTTCAGACGCTGCAGGGCCATGGGGTCCTGACGCAGGTCGACACCGTTTTCCTGCTGGAACTTATCGGCCATCCAGTCGATGACGCGCTGATCCCAGTCGTCGCCGCCCAGGTGGTTGTCGCCCGAGGTGGACAGAACCTCAAACACGCCGTCGGCGAGGTCGAGGATGGAGACGTCGAAGGTGCCGCCACCCAGGTCGAAGACCAGGATGCGCTGGTCGGTGCCCTGCTTGTCCAAGCCATAGGCAAGAGCGGCAGCGGTCGGCTCGTTGACGATACGCTTGACGTTGAGGCCGGCGATCTTACCGGCGTCCTTGGTGGCCTGACGCTGGGCGTCGTTGAAGTAGGCCGGGACGGTGATGACGGCGTCGGTGACGGTCTCGCCCAGATACTTCTCGGCGTCGGCCTTCATCTTTGCGAGCGTCATGGCGCTCACCTGCTCGGCGGTGTAGTCCTTGCCCTCGATGTCGACGACGGCACGGCCACCCTGGCCCTCCTTGACCTCATACGGCACGGTCTTGATCTCGGAGGTGCACTCGGAGTACTTGCGGCCCATGAAGCGCTTGATGGAGAACACGGTGTTCTTGGGGTTGGTGACAGCCTGGTTCTTAGCGGCCTTACCCACGACGCGGTCGCCGTC
>DBFBKG010000046.1:0-2521 GCA_048203815.1 Collinsella sp.
GTCTGCTGCTTCCAAGGGCCAGGTGCCGGAGCACAAGTTCGATTCCTCCATCGAGGACGTTCTTGACCACATCGAAAACAATCTGCCTGCGAGCGTTCCCGCTAACAAGCGCCGCTATTACGCCGTCAAGCTGTTCGAGCGCGACGCGGACGCCTGCAAGCTCATCAACCTCACTAAGGAGAAGGCTGCTCGCGTGGAGGAGCTGGTCGCCCAGTGCGAGCAGGACTGCGACGACGATGCCGAGTCCATCATCACCGGTGAGCGCTATGGCGTCATCGCGCACATCATCGATGAGTGCCTCACTAAGGCCCCGGCCAAGATGAGCACCTCCGAGAAGATCGACCGCGTGGTTACCAACCGTATCCTGGGCCTGCCGATCTTTGTGGTCATCATGTTCTGCGTGTACTACATCGCCGTTTCTACCTTGGGCGGCACGGTGACCGACTTCACCAACGACCAGCTCTTCGGTACCGACGGTTGGTATGTGCTCGGCCAGGGTCGCGACGCCTACGACGTGGCCGTCGAGGCTGCGGGTGACAATGCCGACTCGGTCGACCCGGCACAGTACGGCCCCTATGTCCCGGGTATTACCACCATGGTCCACGACGCCCTTGTGGCGGGCGGCACCGAGGACGGTGGCCTGGTCGATTCGCTGGTCTGCGACGGCATCGTCGGCGGCCTGGGCGCCATCTTCGGCTTTGTGCCGCAGATGTTCCTGCTGTTCGTCATGCTGTCCTTCTTGGAGGACTGCGGCTATATGGCCCGCGTCGCCTTCATCATGGACCGCGTGTTCCGCCGCTTTGGCCTGTCCGGTAAGTCCTTCATCCCCATGCTCGTGTCCTCAGGCTGCGGCGTTCCCGGCGTCATGGCTACCAAGACCATCGAGAACGAGAAGGACCGCCGCATGACGGTCATGACCACCACGTTCATTCCCTGTGGTGCCAAGCTGCCGATCATCGCCCTGCTCATGGGTTCCATCATCGGCGATTCTTCCACCACCGCCGCGTGGATCAGCCCGCTCTTCTACTTCCTGGGCGTCTTTGCCGTCATCGCCTCGGGCCTCATGCTCAAGAAGACCAAGCTCTTCGCCGGTCGCCCGACACCGTTTGTCATGGAGCTTCCTGCCTACCACTTCCCGGCGATCCGCTCTTGGGCGCTGCACGTGTGGGAGCGCTGCTGGGCCTTTATCAAGAAGGCCGGCACGGTCATCTTTGCCTCCACTGTTGTGGTTTGGTTCCTGTCCAACTTTGGTAGCTACAACGGTTCCTTTGGCTTCCTGCCTGCGATGGACGGCATCCCCGAGGAGTTCATGGACTACTCCGTGCTTGCCATGCTCGGCAACCTGATCGCCTGGATCTTCGCCCCGCTCGGCTTTAGCACCTGGCAGGCAACAGCACTGTCCGTCTCTGGCCTCGTCGCCAAGGAGAACGTCGTCGCCACCGCCGGCTCGCTGCTGTCCGTCGCCGACGCGGGCGAGACCGACCCGAGCCTGTGGACCGCGTTTGCCGGCATGTTCCCCACCATGGGCGCTTGCGTTGCCTTCGGCGCCTTCAACCTGCTGTGCGCTCCGTGCTTTGCCGCCATTGGCACCATCCGCAACCAGATGGATTCCGGCAAGTGGACTGCGATCGCCATCGGTTACGAGTGCGCCTTCGCTTGGGTGATCGGCCTGTTCATCAACCAGTTCTACAACTTGCTTGTTCTTGGACAGTTTGGTATCTGGACGATTGTGGCCATCGTGCTGCTGGTTGCGATGCTCTTCCAGATCTTCCGTCCCATGCCCAAGCATGCATGGACCGACGAGGACGAGACCAACACTGCTTCCGCCGCAGTTTCCGCTTAAGTCCGAATAAGGATTAACCCCTTTCCACGAGCCCGGGTGTCCCAGCGACACTCGGGCTTTTTGGTGGGGGAGATGTGGCGTTTCCGCAGATAAAACCGACCAAAACAAACCTGTCCCTTTTTGGTAGGTGGAGAATGGGGTAAAGTAAGTGATGGTTAACTAGAGGAGGCTTGCTATGGCACCTATCGATATTGTTGTACTGGCTGTTATCGGTATTGCGTTTGTCGCGGTATGCGTGCGCATCTACCGCAAGGGCACCTGCGCTGACTGCGCTCAGGGTGGCGTTTGCACGGGGCATTGCTCCAACAAAAAGACGTGCGCCGCACTTAAGGGCGTGGACAAAATCGCCGAAGACTTGGGCCGCGGTATTCATTAGCCGACCGGCGTTTGGGCATGTTTGACTGCGGATACGGCAGTTGCTGGTACGATAGGTACGTCAGCAACTGCCGCCTAGCGGCTCAAATGAAAGGAATCCCGCATGGAGTCCTCCGCCTATCCAATGCTCTTTAGCCCGATCAAGGTCGGTACGACCGAGGTCAAGAACCGCGTCTTTATGCCGCCGGTGTCCACCAACCTGGCCGATCATGGCTATGTGACTGACGACTTGGTCGATCATTACCGTGCCCGCGCCAAGGGCGGCGTGGGCCTCATCATTACCGAGGTCGTGACGGTCGAGCC
>DBFBKG010000047.1:0-7640 GCA_048203815.1 Collinsella sp.
TGGTAATAAGGATGACGTTGGTTTGCCCGTCACCCAATAGCGTGTGGCCCCACTCGATAGTGCGCAGACCCTCGATGGCTGTGGTGACCGTGACCGCGGGGGTGAGGATGCCGTCGGCGAGCAGCGCCGCGCCGCCGATCATGGCGGGAAGGATCAGCCACGGCGCCACTTTGCGCACCAAGCTAAACAGGGCGAAGATGCCGCCCTCGTTGTGGTTATCGGCCTTCATGGCGATTACCACGTACTTGACCGTGGTCACGAGCGTCATGGTCCAGATGACGAGCGAAAGCGCTCCTAAGATCATGTCCTCGCTGACGGTACCGATGCCGCCGTTGTTGGCGACGATTGATTTCATGGTGTACATGGGGCTCGTGCCGATGTCGCCGTAGACGACGCCGAGCGTAACGAGCAGCATGCCAGCGGAGAGGGGAATGGCTCCATGCCCGCCTTGACCACGCTGATCTTGGGGGCTTGCCTCCAGTTTGTTGTGTGCCACGTGGACTCCCTTGGACATCTGGCCCCTGCAAAGGGCAGCAGACCTTTATGCCATCTTTATACATATAAGAGCAGTTTGGCACATCGGGGTGTTTTAGACAATAATCCCCATCTGGGGATTATTCATGTACGCAGGTGGCATTTCAAAGCAGGGGCTGTTAGGCGCGTGCTGCCTGAGCGATGCCGGTCTTGGCACCTGCGCGTTTGCCGGCGAGTTTGCAAAAGATCGCGCCGCCGATGATAAGTGCGGCACCCATCAGACGGACCGGCGTTATGGCTTCGCCTAAAAGGACGGCCGAGAACACGACGGCCGAAAGCGGCTCGAGGTAGCCGACGACCGCGACAGTCTGGACGGGCAGCTTAGCGACAGCACTAAAGTAGAGCAGGCAGCCAATGCCGGTGTTGACGACGCCGAGCATGACGACGGCGCGCCAATCAATACTGGCGGCGACGCCGACGGACAGGAATGAGGGGGCGCCCTGCGTGATGAGCGTGAGGACCAGCGCGGTCACAAAGGCGGCGCTCACCTGGAGCGTGGAGTTTTCGAGGCCTTCGATGTGTGGCGCGCCCTTGCTAGCGATGACCATCAGCGCATAGCAAAATGCCGAGGCGATGCCGCAGACGATACCCGCAATGGGCATATTGCCGCCTAGACCCTGCGCTGCAATGAGAAAGGCACCGCAGGCGACGGCAATAAACCCGGCGATTTTGCCGCCGGTCAGCTTTTCGCCAAAGATGAGCGGGGAGAGCGCCATAACGATGATGGGGCCGCAGTAGTACAGCAGCGAGGATACGCCGACGCCGATCGTCTGGTAGGCGCGGAACAGAAAAATCCAGCTGGCGCCCAGTGCGGCTCCCGAGAGGAGGAGGGCTGCAGCTTCGCGGGGGCGAGATGGCGCCTGCAGCTTATGGCGTTGGGTGATGGCGAGGATAGTAACAAGCGAGAGGGCGCCCAAAAACGTGCGTAGTAGCACAATATCGGAGCTCGGCAGCGCGATGGCAGCGGCGATGATGCCGTTGGAGCCAAACAATAGCAATGCTGCTAAGTACGTAAACAGTCCGTTGTTCATGCGCTGACATCTCCTCTATATTCGAGCATGTTCACTATGGGTGAACTGGCAATAGAAGAAAAGCGAATATAATGCATGGCTATCATGACAAAAACTCATGCAAAGGTGGAGGCGTGTCGTGGAAACGAATATTCAAAAGATGCAGGTGCTGCTGGAGACGGTGCGCGCCGGAAGCTTTACGCGTGCTGCAGAGCGGCTGAGCTATTCGCAGTCGGGCGTGAGCCGCATGGTGGGCGACCTTGAGGCAGACTGGGGTTTTAAGGTGCTTGATCGCAGCCGCGAGGGCGTGGTGCTTTCTGCCGACGGGCGGCAGGTCATGCCGGCAGTCGAGGCGTTATGCGAAGAGTTTGGCCGCCTTCAGCGACACGTGGACGAGATGCGTGGGCTCATGCGCGGCAAGATCTGCATCGGTACGTTTTCGAGTGTGGCAACCCATGTGTTGCCGCCGGTGATCGCGCGGTTTCGCGCCGATCACCCGGATGTCGATTACGAGCTGCTGATGGGTGATTACTCAGAGATTGAGCAATGGGTGGCGGAAGGCCGCTGCGACCTGGGCTTTATCCCGCGCGAGCCACGCGGCACCGGCATGGCGTCGCGGCCGTTGGTGCAAGACGAGCTGATGGCCGTGGTGCCAGCGGACTCCTCGCTTGCCACCGCGGAGGTCGTTTCCCTTGCCGATTTGGCAAACGAGCAGTTTATTCTGCTGGAACGCGGTAGCGACGACGAGATTACGCCGCTGTTTCGCCGCGCGGGCCTGGCGGTGCGTTCTAAGCTGTCGACCTGGGATGACTATGCGATTATGGCTATGGTCGAGGACGGCCTGGGCGTGAGCATTCTTCCGGCGCTCATCTTGCGGCGCTGTCAGTTCGATGTCGCCGTGCGCCCGCTCGAGGGACGTCCTCATCGGCAGATCAACGCGATATATCGCACGGCCGATGTTTCGCTTGCTACCGCCCGTTTCCTCGAATACCTCTAAACGTGTGCGCGTCATTGTCCGCTTTGGGCAAATCTCAGAGTCCGGTGCATTTTCTTATGAAATTGAACTTTCGAATGAGGTGCCGCGTTATACTGCTGCCTAAATTGAACCTTGGTTCAATTCGTGTTCTATAAATTGAACTTTGCCAGCAAGGAGGTTCTAGTGGCCCAAGAGACGTTTAGCGATCGCCTGCGA
This sequence comes from Collinsella sp., assembly GCA_048203815.1. Lineage (GTDB taxonomy): Bacteria > Actinomycetota > Coriobacteriia > Coriobacteriales > Coriobacteriaceae > Collinsella. Next base: position 2,737 of record DBFBKG010000047.1, read on the forward strand.
CAGACTATGTCCGATCGCGACGTTCGCCAGTCGGACGTAATCCGCGCATCGGAGATGCTCGGCAAAAAACTCGGCAAGAGTCAGATGAGCCAATATGTGAGCGGCAAGACGATTCCGCGGCGCGATGTGGCAGAGCTGCTCGCCCGCATTTTGGAGGTCGATGTTACCTGGCTGCTTGCCGGTGACGCCGATCAAGGCGAGGCATCATCGCCCCGTAACGTTTCCAAGCCCGAACCCCATCCCTCAGCTCAAATTCCAAGGAGCACCACCATGCGTACTTTTTCTAAATCCACCAAGCTTGATAACGTCCTGTATGATGTGCGCGGTCCCGTCGTCGACGAGGCTGCCCGTATGGAGGACGAGGGCGAGCGCATCCTCAAGCTCAATATCGGCAACCCGGCGCCCTTCGGTTTCCGCACGCCCGACGAGGTCATCAAGGATATGCGTCAGCAGCTGCCCGACTGCGAAGGCTATTCCAACTCGCGCGGCCTGTTCTCTGCGCGCAAGGCGATCATGCAGTATTCGCAGATCAAAGGCCTGCCCAATGTTCAGATGGAGCACATCTACACAGGCAACGGCGTGTCCGAGCTCATTCAGCTTTCGATGAACGCGCTGCTCGACAATGGCGACGAGATTCTGATCCCCAGCCCCGACTATCCGCTGTGGACGGCTTGCGCGACCCTTGCCGGCGGTCATCCCGTGCACTATCTGTGCGATGAACAGGCGGATTGGTATCCCGACCTGGAGGATATGGAGTCCAAGATCACGAGTGCGACCAAAGCCCTCGTCATCATCAACCCCAACAACCCTACGGGTTCCGTCTATCCGCGCGAGGTGCTCGAGGGCATCGTCGAGATTGCACGCAGGCATCAGCTGATGATCTTTGCCGATGAGATCTACGACCGCCTGTGCATGGACGGCTACGAGCACGTCTCGATTGCCTCGCTTGCTCCCGATCTGCCCTGCGTTACCTTTAGCGGTCTGTCCAAGTCGCACATGATCGCGGGCTATCGTATTGGCTGGATGGTGCTTTCGGGCAACCAGCGCTGCATGAGCGACTTCATCATGGGCATCAACATGCTCTCCAACATGCGCTTGTGCTCCAACGTGCCGGCTCAATCGATCGTCCAGACGGCGCTCGGCGGCCATCAGTCCGTCAACGACTACATCCGTCCCGGCGGTCGTGTCTACGAGCAGCGCAACTTTGTGTATGAGGCGCTCAACAAGATCGACGGCATCTCGGTGGTCAAGCCGCGCGCGGCGTTCTACATCTTCCCCAAGATGGATGTTAAGAAGTTCAACATCACCGATGACGAGCAGTTCGCCCTCGACCTGCTGCACGAGAAGAAGATCCTGATCACGCGCGGCGGCGGCTTTAACTGGGCCGAGCCCGACCACTTCCGCATCGTGTATCTGCCGCGCATGGAAGTGCTCCAAGAGTCGCTCGAAGACCTCGCCGACTTTTTCGATCATTACCGCCAGAGCTAGTGGGATAGAAGCTCCGCACTATGAAAAGCTCCCTGCAGTTGTTTTGCTGCAGGGAGCTTTCTTGAATCGTCGGAACTATATAACGATTCCTTGGCAGTGGTCGATTTCGTGCTGGATAATCTCGGCGGTGTAGCCCGAGAAGTTTTTGATGCGGTGGACGAAGTTCTCGTCTAGATACTCAACCTTAATGCGGCGATAGCGGGTACAGGGACGCTCGCCGATCAGCGAGAGACATCCTTCGCTCGTCTGATAGGCGTTGACCTGCTCAAGAATTTGAGGGTTGTACATGAGCAGCGCCCTGTTGCCGTCTTTTACGCAGATGATGCGTTTGCGCACGCCGATCATGTTGGCGGCGAGGCCCACGCACTCGCGCTCATGCTCGTGGAGTGTATCCAGGAGATCCTGCCCGGTCACGGCGTCGTCGGGTCCCGCATCTTCGGAAGGCAGGCGTAAAAAGAACTCGGATTTCATGATGGGCTTAATCATGGCGGGCTCCTCATGTCTTATGCGTTCGTGGACTTTTAATAATAGCGCGGAAGGAAAGCCGCGCGTCCGCGTTACAATCTTTCGACGTTGGACCATGTTGCCAGATTCGTCGTGTACGGCGTCTGGTGTAAGTCTAGGGCTCATTTTCGCCCTGGACCGTTCCTCTGGGGCGATGCGATTGTCGTTCTAAGAGGAAGGAATTTCATGGGGACCAAATCCCAAAAGCAAATTCAATCACCGTCGACGGCCTCGGCGATTCTCGTCGTAATGTATGTTGCAGCCTTTGTTGCCGCGTTTAACGAGAACATCATTAACGTGGCGTTGCACGACATTATGGCGGCCTTTTCGGTGAGTGCCACCACGGCGCAGTGGCTCGTTTCGGGTTACATGATCGTGACGTCGATCTTTACGGCCATCATGGCCTTTCTGTCCGGTCGTTTCTCGACGCGCAGGCTGTTGTTTTTCGCATGCGGATGTATGGTCGCCGGCGAAGTCCTGTGTCTGATCGCTCCGTCGTTTAGCGTTTTGCTGCCAAGTCGTATTTTGCAGGCTGCGGGGTCGGGCATCTTGTTTCCGCTCATGATGAACGTGGTGCTGTCTTGCGCTCCGCGCGAGAAGCTCGGCCTGTATCTGAGCCTGGGTGGTGCCTGCATCACGCTGGGACCGGCGTTTGGACCCGTGATCAGCGGTCTTATGTGCACGTTATTTGGCTGGAGGGCGGTGTTCGTAGTGCCGCTGGTGGGCGGCATTGTGGTCGCTGCGGCGGGCGTAAAGCATGTTCAGAATGTCGGGGAGCGCTCGAACACCACGCTTGATATTCTGTCGGTTGTTTTACTCGCCGCCGGCATTACGGCATTTGTGTATTCCGCAGGCGAGTTCTCGACCAATCTGATTGCCGGCATCGTGACGCTCTTCGCCGCTGTTGTGCTGCTCGGCCTGTTTGCGGCCCGCCAGCTCAAGCTCGAGCATCCGGTGCTTAACGTGCGTCCCATGGCGAGCGTTCGTTTTTGGCCTGCGTGTCTGCTTGTGGTGGTGTCGATGATGACGACGTTTTCGATGAGCGTTTTGTTGCCGCTCTATTTTGAGGGCGCATACGGCATGACCGCACTTGTTGCGGGCTTGCTCATTTTGCCGGCGATTGCCTGCAACACCGTGACCTCGATTGTGGGCGGACGTGTGATGGACGCCCGCGGCGCATGGCCGCTGCTGCCGGTCGGCTTTGCCCTGATTGCCGTGGGACAGACTGCCATCTCGATGACGGCGGCAAGCATGAACATCGGCGTCGTCGTGGCGCTGACCGTTGTGGTGTATGCCGGAGTCGGTTTGGTGCTGAGTCCCTCGCAAACGGCCGGCTTGGAGACGCTGCCTGCCGCTGAGCATCCTCACGGAACGGCATTGCTCAACACGTGGAACATGATTGCCGCATCGTTTGGCCCGTCGCTGTTTATCGGCCTGCTCTCGAGTTCTGCGGCGACTGCCGGCGCCGCTGGCGTTGCGACCGACGTTGCCCAGGCGATTGGATTTGCGGCAGCCGTGCGTGTGGCGGCTGTAATTGCCGTGGTCGGATTTGTGGTATCGGTTGTGTACGCTCGTCGCGAGTCGCACATGTCGCATTAATGTGTGCACATAGATTCTGCAGCTAGATTGAATGGCGACACCATAAACTAATGGACGTTTTGCCGAGAGGCATGAATGTTTAAAGCGCAAAGAGTGCGCGACGGGCCCCGCGAATGGGGCGATGATGCCCGAGAGGGCCAAGAAGGAGTCTCATGTCTGAGAACGAAGAGATCATGAACGAGACCGAGAACGAGACCATGGCTGCCGAGGTTGAGGCAGTCGAGACCGTGGAGACCGAAGCTGCCGAGGTTGAGGCTGCTGACGAGGTTTCCGCCGAGGAGGAGGCCGAGGTTGCCGAGGCCGCCGTTGATTACGATGACGAAGAGCTGATGGACAAGATGCAGAAGGCCGCCCGCCTGCTGCGTAGCCGTCGCTTTGCTATTTCCAAGGAGGAGGAGGCCAAGGCCGAGCGCATGGCGAACATCGAGCGCGCCATCAAGCTTCTTGACCTCAAGCCCAAGATGGAGCAGAAGGAAATGTCCGACCTACTGGGCATGCGCCTTCGTGAGCTCGATGGCCTGATGGCCGAGGCCGAGGCTGCCGATCTGGTCGGCCGCATCGACGACGCCGAGGGCGATATGCGCAAGATCGTTGTCTTCGCTGCCGAGGATGCCGCTGAGGGCCTGGTCGAGCTTGCCAACAAGAAGGAGAAGCTCCTGCCCGAGCTTTCTTACGAGGAGGCCACCGAGCTGATGGCCGCTCTCGACAAGGTTATTGCTCCGCTCGTCGCCATGGGCTTGGACGAGGACCGCGGTCCTCGCGGTGGCCGTGACGATCGCGGTGGTCGTGGCGGCGACCGTGGCGGTCGCGGCGGCTTTGGCGATCGCGGTGGCCGTGGTGGTGACCGCGGCGGTCGCGGCGGCGATCGCAGTGGCCGTGGCGGCTTTGGTGACCGCGGCGGCGACCGTGGCGGTCGCGGCGGCTTTGGCGGCAACCGTGGTGGCTATGGCGATCGCGGTGGCAACCGTGGCGGCTTCGGCGGCAACCGTGGTAACGACCGCGGCGGTCGCGGTGGCGGCCGCAACGGTGGCGGCTTCCGCGGCAACCGTTTCTAGGGGTTACGCGGTTCTACGAACCGCGTAACTAGTCGACGCTGCATACCCGCCAGAGCGGCAATCTGCCTTTCAACGTCGGCGGCATGACCAAAAGGTCAATGCCGCCTCGTTTCAAGGCACCTTGCTCGCTCTGGCGGGTTTTCGCTCATATGACCCAATCCGCTGTCAAGAGCCACAATGGCCCCGCCGACCGCTTGCAATCGGTCGGCGGGGCCTGCCGTTAACCCGTCCCGGTCCGCCCCCGGCATGTCATCGACG
>DBFBKG010000048.1:0-15505 GCA_048203815.1 Collinsella sp.
CCCCCATTCTGGGCCCGGCAAGCTCGACCATCTTTGCCGTGGCGCTGCTGTTTGCGGGCCTCTCGAGTAGTGTGACGGCGGGCATGGCGGCGGGCACCATCACCGCGGGCATGTTCGACGAGGAATACGACATCCACGACCGACATTCCTCGATCGGGGTGGCAGCCTGTTTCGTCGGTGCAGTAGCGGCGTGTTTGATCGTCCCGAATCCTTTTGAGGGTCTCATTTGGAGCCAGGCGCTGCTGTCGCTTCAGCTGCCGATTACGGTTTTTGTGCTCATACGACTCACCAGCTCACGCCGCGTCATGGGCAAATACGCCAACTCGTGCCCGCTCAACGCGCTGCTCGTAGGGATCGGTGCCATCGTGACGATTCTCGATGTCGTGATGTTGACAGGGATGTAATGGAGCGGGGCACCTACCCAGGCAAACGTCTCGATCTGTAACATCTAGACCCGCTTTTGATGTTTAGATGTTACAGATCGAGATCATTCCGAGGGACAGCTCCGTTTGTCTCAATCTGTAACACGTAGACCCCGTTTTCACTGCTAGATGTTACAGATTGAGATCTTCTGCCGGATGGTTTTGGTTTGTCTCGATCTGTAACAAGTGGACCCAATTTCCGCTTCTAAATGTTACAGATCGAGACATTTCTTCAGCTCCACCCTTTTGTCTCAATCTGTAACAGATAGACCCGTTTTGAGCCGCCACATGTTACAGATTGAGACAAACAGTCGGCCGGACTCGCAACAGACAGGATCGGCCAACAGCAGCTGTGATCCCTTGGGGACGGAGGAAAAGGGCCCCAGCCGAGAATTCGACCGGGGCCCTTGGACAGAGCTATGTATTGCTGCAAGTCGTGTGTCTACGAGCTACTCCTCGACGAGCTCAAACTGATCGGGACCGACGCCGCACACCGGGCACACGTAGTCCTCAGGCAGCTCGGGCGTATCGACCTCAACCTCGTAACCGCAAACGACGCACACAAACTTATACGTCTTCTTCTCCTCAGCCATGATGTTCTCCTCTCGAACGCGACTGGTGATGTACTTCGCTTATTAGTATATGTTCTCAATAAAATAATGCAAGTGTTTTTACAACAATTCTAGCCTTGATAGGACGAGGCCTTCGGAGGCGTCTTGCCCTTCAGGACCTTGTGATAGTAGTCGTAGGTGAGCGGCGTCTCGTCGCTCAGGCGCTCGGCATCCTCGACCTCACCGATAAACAGTAGATGCGTGCCCACATCCACAGTATCGATCAAACGGCAGCTAAACAGGGCCGCAGCGTGCTCGGGCACATAGGGCATGCCCAGTGCGGTCTCGCGGGTCTCGTACTTGGCAAACTTGTCATAATCGCTGCTGGTGCGGAACCCAAAGTTACCGATGTAGAGCATGTCGGCGGTCTGATCAATCACGGTCAGCGCGAACGCTTTGGCCGATGCGATGACGCCCGAGGTAACGTTGTCCTTGTTCACGGCAACCGAAATGCGCGGCGGCATGGACGTCACCTGCACCGCCGTGTTGATGACGCAGCCGGCGCGCAGCCCGTCTGCCGCGGCGCTCACCACGTACAGACCGCTCGGCATGGTAAAGAATGCAGTTTTGTCCATAACAATCACTCCCCTAACCCGGGTTGGAACCTCATGGATGTATGTACCCACAAAAAAGGCGACGCCCATAACGGACGCCGCCCCATACACATATGTGCCAAGATTGCAGGTCAGCCAAGTCCCTCCACCAAGTTGCGGTGAAATAGTTCCTGCTTGTCGGCTATTTGGCCTCAAGCAGGAGCTATTCCACCGCAACTTATGAAGGGTGGTCAGCGATTACGCTCCTTAAGCGCGCGGTCAATCTCGCGCTGAACGTCGCGCTTGGCCATATCCTCGCGCTTGTCGTAAAGCTTCTTGCCGCGGCCTAGACCCAGCAGCAGCTTTACGCGGCCGTCAGTATTAAAGTAGAGCTCCAACGGCACCAGCGCATAGCCGCGATTACGCAGCTTGCCGTCAAGAAAGTCAATCTCCTTGCGGTGCAGCAGCAGACGACGGCGGCGATCAGGGTCACGATTCCACACACCACCGTGGCTGTAAGGGTGAATATGCAGGCCCACGAGCCAGCACTCGCCGCCACGAATCAGTGCAAAGGTGTCAGTGATCTGACAGGCGCGCTCGCGAATCGACTTGACCTCGGTGCCACTCAGCTCAATGCCGCACTCAAAGGTCTCATCGATAAAGTACTCGTGGTGTGCCGAGCGATTCTTGGAGATGAGCTTGCGCTCGCGCTTACTGGGCATCGCCGGCCTCCTTGGCCCCATCGGCGTTTGAGCCCGCGGCGTCGCGCTTTGCCTTGCGCTCAGCATTGAGCTCGGCGTCGCTCTCGCGCACCAGTTTGATAATCGCCGCGCAGGCCTCCTCGCCCACCAAGTCGCGAGCACGCGCCGTCAGACGCGTCGCCTCCTGCTTGTCGCCGTCGCTTGCAGCATCGGTCGCGCACATAATCAGGCAGATGGCAATCTCGGCCGAAGGCGAGGTCGGCACGCCTTGCAGGGCCAATTCACCCATCACGTGGTCGTCGCTCTCATCGGCGACATCCGGATAGGTGGTATGGATCTTGTTGAGCAGGTGCGTCGTATGTGCATCGCCAGGGGCCAAGCGCAGCGCCAGACGCGCACAACCCACGGCGGCCGAGACATTCTCGGTCTCGGGCTCCAAGAAGTACTGGCCGAGGTTGGCATAGGCGCGGGCGGCACACTTACCGTCGCTCGCACGCTCCAGCACCGAAAACGAAAGCGAAGCCCACTCCTGCTTGTCCTCGAGCGCGCGGAACAGCTCGGCCAGATCCAGACGATAGTTGCAGTTCATAGGATCCCAGCGCACGGCCTGCATCAGAGCATTACGAGCACTCACATAATCCTGTTGGCGAATGTAGGCGAATGCCATGTCGGAGTACAGACGGTCAAACGGTACCTCGACCTGAACCAGCTCGCGCGGATCCTTTTCCACACGACGGTAGGCCAGGCGCTCAAACTTGCTATCAAAGCTAAAGTACTGACGGTTCTCCTCCGTCTTGCACTCGGCGTCGATATACTCCTCGGCAAGCTCCACCAGACGCTCCAGCAGCGGCGTCGCCGTGGCCAGGTCGCCCTGCGCCAGATAGTTCTCGGCATACGTGATGTCTTGCAAGCTGATGGGCAGGTCCATGGCTACTCCTCAAACCGGACGAAACGCGGCAAATGTCGCGTGTGTGGTGAATACACAAAACCCGGGTCTCTTTCGAGGCCCGGGCATTCATTTTGTGGTAGCCCGTACCAGATTCGAACTGGTGATCTCCGCCTTGAGAGGGCGGCGTCCTAAACCGCTAGACGAACGGGCCATATGTAGCAAATGCAATGGCTGGGATGGAGGGAGTCGAACCCCCATTGACGGAACCAGAATCCGCTGTCCTGCCATTAGACGACATCCCAATGACTGCATCGCTGCGCTCGGCTGTGCCTTTGCGCAAGAAAGAAATATACGGGAAGTCTCGCCATGACGCAAGCCCCAATTTTGACTTTTTTGAAATTCGGTCAAATTGCCCTAATTTCGTCCAACCCGTGAAGGACCTGTGAAGCCGACCGCTGTACACGAAGGGCAAAACGCCGCGAGCGGTAGCCGTCAACCGTTGGCAGATTCTACCGCGAAAACGATAGCACCAGGCAACACAATCGAAGTATCAATGATCGCGTAGATATCGAGGCGCCATGGACGAAGAGCTTGATTACCTATGGGAGACCCTGGGCCTCGAGATCACTGCTGACCTTTGGCCCGAACGGGACAAAATCCATCCCACACTGCGCCCCGCCATCACGGTGATGCAGGCAAACTACCGCCGCGCCTCATTTTTGATCATGCGGACATCATGGCATGCGGCGCTCCCCGACCTCAAGCGCATCCAGGCAAGCCTCGTCGAGCTGTCCGGCATGCCAACCGTCATATCCGAGACGAACCTGGAGCAGCGGCAGCGCGAGCGCCTGCAGCGGCAACGGATTCCGTTTATCTGCCCCGGCATTCAGGCATACCTGCCCTTTATGGACGAAGAGTACTGGAGCGACACGCCCGACAAGCACGTAAAGATCTACGACCCACACGAATGGGCGCAGCTGGAGGACTGACTGGGGCAGGCCCGCCGGCGGAAAGCGCATCCCAGATTTCAAGCTCAAACTGGTCCCTACTTTCCCGTCGAGCCCTCAACCGGAAACCGTGTCCCAGAATCAGCGCTCGAAACGGGATGCCATTTCCGATAGAGCGCTCAACCGGAAAGCGCATCCCGGAATCAGCGCTCGAAACGGGACGCACTTTCCGCAGACGCTACAGCAACGCCTCGGTCCAAGCCGCTTCCCTAAAGCCGGGAATCGCAAAGTCGTCGCCCACCAGCAGCGGGCGCTTAACCAGCATGCCGTCAGTCGCCAGCAGCTCGCAGCATTCCTGGTCCGTCATACCCGCATCCAGGCGCGCCTTCAGGCCCAGCTCTCGATATTTCATGCCCGACGAGTTAAAGAAGCGTCGCACCGGCAGCCCCGAACGAGCAATCCAGGTCGCAAGTTCATCGGCCGCGGGATTGTCCGTAACGATATCGCGGTCGATATACTCAACCCCATGTTCGTCCAGCCATGCCTTGGCCTTTTTACAGGTCGAGCACTTGGGATATTCAACAAACAGTACGGTCATGGGAATCCTCCGAATATAGATCGGCCAACGCAGGTGCGCACCATACGAGGCGCCTTAGCATGATGGGCCAATTGTAGCCCACGGGTCACACGCTAAACGAACCGTACCCCGAATCCGCGTTTGATGAACGGCAGCAGCTCCATTGCCTCGGGCGTGATATGGCCCGCAACGTTCATGCGCTTGTCACCGGGAAGATCGACCCGCGCAATCTCAAGCTCGCCTTCGTAGCGCCCATAGCCGCTATTGCTCACAGCAATCGACCCCGTCTTTCGCGGCAGGCCGGCACCGGTATCCGTCGGCACGGAATCCGGCTTAAGCGTCGTGCGCGACTCCTGAGACCTAAAGATGAGGGTACTCGAATCGGGCCGGTCGTGATGAATCTGCCCGCGCACATAGGCATAGCCGGGGTCAAGCTGGCATTGCAAATCCACGTATCCGGCGGAAACTTGAGCAAACTGCGCCCAGCCCGCATCGGAAAGATCGGGGTCGCCGACCAACACAATGTCGCAATCGGCGCCATGCGCAAGCTCAAGCATGTTGAGGGCAACCTTTGACGCGCGACCGCGCTGCTCCTCAACCGTCGGCAGTCCTTCGAATACCGGCCCGCGAACGTTGGCATCACCCGGCACAAAAGCCATGATTTCGAAGCCAAGCGCCGCAAGACGAAGATTCGTCCGAGCAATGTCCTCCAGAGCTAAACCGGTATAAGGCTTGGGATAAAAATTGTGGCAAGCGGCAAAACGAGTCACATCGGCACCGGCTTCTCGCCACGATGCGATTTCATCAGAACTCACCGTCGATGCATTGACCACAATGCGAAATTCACCGGACAGCTCCGCGACCCGCTGGGCGCTAAAGCCATAGTCCAAACGAAGGTATTCCAGCCCCAGATCGTGCAGATCTTCGATACGCTCAAGCCCGAGCAAATCGCACGTGCGCGGTCCCACATCGGCAATGAGCGCAATGCCGCGGGCGGAAAGCAGCGACAGCACATGACGGACCTTATCGGTATACGCCGCTCCCCCATCCTCGGGAATATGCAGTGAGGTAAACGCATAGCGCGCACCCGCCGCAGCACCACGCTCAATCGTCCGTTCAATATCCTGCAGAGGGCTGGAAAGATAAATCGAAATACCCGTTTTCACACTTCAACGCTCCTTTAAAAAAGGCCGGCGGAGCAGTTAGCGCCGCCGGCACAACCATAGCATCAAGAAATCTTCCGCGCGCCGCGAGCCCTGAGCAACACGGCTCGCGATATCAAACTACTCGCCAAAGAACTCGTTGATCTTCTGCTCGTCGACGCCGAAGAACCACGTCAGGACAAAGCCGGCGGCATAGGCAAGCAGCATAGCGGCAACGTAGCCAAGCTGCTGGCCAGGAACGACGATCAGCAGGCCAAACAGACCGGAAACGCCCTGAGAAACCGTGCCGATGTGAAGCAGCGCCGCGAGCGCGCCGCCAAATCCGGCACCCAGGCAGGCCGTCACAAACGGACGAACGAGCGGCAGCGTAACGGCATACATCAGAGGCTCGCCCACACCCAGGATTCCAACGGGAATGGACTCTGCGACGTACTTCTTGAGCTTGGCGTTCTTGGTCTTAAAGTACAGCGCCAGACCGGCACCGACCTGGCCGCCGCCAGCCATCATAAGGATGGGCAGCAGGTAGTTGATGCCCTTGGTAGCGCCGTCGGGATCGTTGAGCATAGCGTGGATCGGCGTGAGTGCCTGATGCAGGCCGATGGACACCAGCGGCAAGAAGCCTGCCGACAGGATATAGCCGCCCAGGACGCCCAGCTTCTCGAAGATAAAGGTGAGGACGCTAAAGATAGCAGTCGTCAGCCATGCGCCAACCGGCTGGATGACGAGCATCAGAGCAAAGGCGCCGATGATGAGCACCAGCAGCGGGGACAGGAACGTATCGAGCGCGTTGGGCATAACCTTGCGAATCTGACGCTCCATCCAGGCAAAAAATGCGCCAGCGATGAGAGCCGCGATCATGCCACCCGCTGCGGGGTTGTACTGCGCACTGGTGAGCGGCAGCAGAATGGCAGTGGCAGGATCAGCCGCGCCAGGCGCAAGCAGGGGCATGGCGCTGTTAGCGATACACATCATGCCGGCGATGCCGCCCAGCGCAGCGGAGCCACCAAACTCACGTGCCGCGTTATAGCCCACCAAGATGGGCAGATAGGCAAACAGGGCCCAGCCCATGGAACGAATGCCCTGGTACCACCACTCGCCTGCAAGCGCGCCTGCCGTCGAGACGTTAATGACGTTGCAGATACCGTTGATGAGGCCAGCCGCAATGATGCCGGGGAGCAGGGCGACGAAGACATTGGAAATCTTCTTGAGGAAGGCCTGAACCGGCTTAGACTCGTACTTGGCCTTCTGCGCGGCCTTGTTTGTGGCCGCAGCGTCAACCACGCTCTCGTCAGCAACGCCTTTCGCGAGGCCGGTGAGCTTGGAGAACTCCTCGAGCACCTTATTCACCTTGCCCGGACCCAGCACGATCTGCATCGTGTCATCCTCAACCAGGCCCATCACGCCGTCGAGCGCCTTAATACCCTCCGTGTCGACGTTGCCCGTGTCTTTGACGGTCACGCGCAGGCGCGTCATGCACGCCGCGTTTGCGAGCACGTTGTCTTTACCGCCCAAAAGGTCCAGCAGCTTTTGAGCCAGCTCTTTGTTCGTCATAACTCCTCCTTGTATTGGGTATCTCGTCTAAATGTCATATCAGCTCACGCCGTGCACCTATTGGACATCGGCATTGCTCTTCTCATGGCCACTCACCGCAGTACGGACATGGCCGTGCGCCCGTTCAAGAGCTACCGCAGCCTGCTCGGCATCGCAATCCAACAGCACCGAGACAATAGCGGTTTTTACGTGGCCGCCGGCATCCGCAAGCGCCTGAACAGCGCGCTCGCGCGTGCAGTCGGTCGCTTCCATCACGATGTTCTGGCCGCGCACCACCAACTTCTCGTTCGTCTGCTGTACATCGACCATCAGGTTTTGGTACACCTTGCCGATCTTGACCATGGCACCGGTCGAAATCATGTTAAGAATGAGCTTTTGGACCGTTCCCGCCTTGAGCCTCGTTGAGCCGGTCAGCACCTCGGGACCGGGCACGGGCTCAATGGCAAGATCTGCGCTCTCCCCGATCTTCGACCCTTGGTTACAGGCAATTGCAATGGTCTTGCACCCAGTTGCCTTGGCGTACACAAGGCCGCCCACCACATAGGGAGTACGACCGCTTGCCGCCAGGCCAACGACAAGATCCTTGTCCGAGAGTCCACGCTCCCGCAGGTCGCTCGCGCCAAGCTCCTCGCTGTCTTCGGCACCTTCGACAGCCTTGATAAACGCCGTCTCGCCCCCGGCAATGAGCCCGACAACCAGATCGGGCGATACGCCAAACGTAGGCGGGCACTCCGAAGCGTCAAGCACGCCCAAACGACCACTAGTGCCCGCGCCCATGTAAAAGACGCGACCGCCGCGCTCAAGCGCCTCGGCAGCCCAGTCGATTGCCGTGGCAACCTGTGGCAACACTTTCGTAACCGACTGGACGGCGCGAAGGTCCTCATCGTTCATCGTCGTGACGATTTGCAGCGATGTCATCGTGTCGAGTTCCATTGACTTTTGATTTCGCTGTTCTGTCGTGAATTTCGTTAAATCAAGCATTTTGTTCACCTCATCTTTCCTGTTTCTCGATGTAGTTTTGCTTGATGACATGCGTCGCCCGTTCGTAATCGCTCGCAACGTAAGCAGCGTAGAGGGCATCGACAACCATAAGCTGGGCCATACGCGAGGCCATGGCACCGCTGCGGACCAAGGGCTCGCTTGCAGCAACGCCGAGCACGGCATCGGCCACGGTGGCAAGCTTGGACGATCCGTCTACCTTGGTCACAGCCACAACGGGACAGTTGTGGCGTTGGGCCTCGGCAGTGCAGTCCAGCACTTCTTGCGTTAAGCCCGAGTAGCTAAAAGCAATGCCGATATCGCCTTCGTGCATATTCTTGGCGCACAAGAGTTGGTCGTGCCAGTCATCGTACAGATGGCATTCCTTGTCGACACGCATGAGCTTTTGTGCCAGATCGTGAGCAACTAAGCGAGAAGCACCAATACCGAACAGATTGACCATGCGCGCCTGCTTAAGATAGGCTGCGCATCGTTCCAAAACGGTGTAATCGAGTGTTCGCGCCGTCGCCTCGATCGTACGCACGTTGCTTTTCATCACCTTCCCCACGATTCGCTCGACGCTGTCATCCATGGAGATGTCCTCGAGGGCAACGTCCTTTCTGTCGCCCAAGAGCGCAAGTTCGGCAATCAGTTCGCGCTGAAACTCCTTGTAGCCCGCAAAACCCAAGCGCTTGCAAAAGCGCAAAATGCTCGAGGGCGAGGAGAACGTGGCATCGGCAAGACCGCGGACGGACAGCCCGACCACCTCATGCGGATGAGCGCTCACATATGCGATGACATTGCGCTCTGCCGGGCTCGCGCTGAGCTCACGCTCACGAAGCCTTAAAAGCAATCCGTTTGCCATCTCAAACACCTCCGTTGAGAAGAATTAAAGACCAAAGAATGATTCGTACCGGATATAAACAGCTTTTACGGTACATTGTGCCGCATCATGGCGCACAAGGGGCGAGCGTTCTACCGCTCGCCCCTCAAATCCGACCGCTCGGAAATACGCGCGACACAAAATGATTCATCGAGGTCGCATTATTCGTAACAGAGTTGTTAACGGCGTCTCGCATGGGCGCCAATGGGACAGGTCGCGCGCCGAGCCAGCGCGGCCGCCAGCAGTACCAGCAGCATGGCGGTGACATAGCCCGCGGCATCGAAGCCCAGGTCGATCATGTCGAAATGACGACCAGGAACAAAGATCTTGTGCACTTGGTCACCGACAGAGCAGACGGCGCAAAAGGCTAAGACAGACACGCACCGCAATCGAGTGGGCGACACGCGCTTATCCAAGCACACCGCCACCAACGAAGCAAACAGTCCTACAAAGAAGAACTCAACGGTATGTGCGACGCGACGAATGTTGGCACCCATCCACAGACGAACGGGCGCAAGCGGGTCGGGATGAACGGCGCCAGTCGTTGAATCCGCGTCCCCGGCGGCATCCCCTGCCTGGGACTCCTGCGCGGCGTCGGGCCACACATCCGCGGACCGTCCTTCCACCGCGCGCGCAGTGGACTCGCTGAGCGACGACGTCTGCTCCACGTTTTGCTCCGTCAGTATCCAAATACTTGCCAGCGTCACGACCAGCAGGACAACCGAAATCCATCCGACTATGTGCTTCACACGCGCCAAGGGCTAACCTCCGTCATTTTTTGAGCAGCAGCGAGTGTACCCCCAAATGCAGTTGTCGCCGTAGCGAAATCCAAGATGTTCGAATCGGGGCGCCAAAGGACCGTGGTACCCCTACTCCATCTCGCGCATCCAGCGATCGAACGTCCCCACACACACGCCTAGCCGCTTTGCCGCCTGACTCCGCGTGATATCACCCGCCTCGTAGGTATCGCGCACCAGCTCGAATTGCGGAGGACAGGGCTTGCGGGGCCGGCCAAAGCGCACGCCGCGCGCTCGCGCCGCCGCAATGCCCTCGGCTTGGCGCCGGTGAATGTTCTCGCGCTCCACCTGCGCCACATAGCTCAGCAGCTGCAAAACAATATCGGCAATCAACGCACTCGTCACGTCCGACCCACCACAGTCTCTGGCGCGCGTGTCGAGCAACGGCATGTCCAGCACCACGATGGCGACGCCGAGCTCTTTGGTTATACACCGCCATTCCTCGAGGATCTCGCTGTAGTTACGGCCCAGCCGATCAATGGAAAGTACCACCAGCACATCACCGGAATCCAACGCGCACAGCAGCTCGCGATACCGCGGTCGATCGAAGTCCTTGCCGCTCGCATGATCGGCAAAGATATTCGCCGGTTCCACGCCATAGGCGCCCAGCGCATCCAGCTGCCGATTCAGATTTTGATCACGCGAGCTCACCCGCGCATACCCGTACACCGTTGTCATCTCATCCCCGCTCTCTCGTAAACCTCCCAAGAAGGAATAGGTTTATTTTGGTAGGTTTTATCTCCCCTACAGCAGGCGGAAGACGCAAGCGCGCGAGCGGCAAGGCGATTGAACCGCCACAAAAAAGGCGGCCCCAAAAGACCGCCCCGTTCTCTATCAATCACCAAATTCCGGCTAATGAATAAGCCTAAAATCCAAGTGCCCGCGCGTGGTGTTGACGCGCGAGACCTCGATGATCACGCGCTGCCCCAGCTCATAGCGAGTCCCCGTGTCGGCACCCGTGAGCGTAAGCGCGTCCTCATCAAACTCGAACCACTCGTTGCCCAGACTCTTGATCGAAACCAAACCCTCAACCTGCGTCAGATCCAGGCGCACAAAGAGGCCCATGCTGCTGACCCACGAGATCGTTCCGGCGTAGCGCTCACCCAGACGGTCTTCGTAGTACTGGGCGATCTTGATCTTTTGCGTCGCATGGCTGGCGGCGTCGGCGGCGCGCTCGGCATCGCTGCACGCGCGGCAGATTTGCGGCAGGATGCGCGGCAGGGACTCGCGGCCCTTACCGATCAGCCGCGGCGTACGCACCAAGACGTCCTTGCCGCCCAGCCGCTCGTAGGCCAGCTGCAGCTTGAGTACGCGATGCACCACCAGGTCGGGATAGCGGCGAATGGGACTCGTAAAGTGGCAATAGCACGGCGCGGCGAGTGCAAAGTGACCCTCGTTGCGCGGCTTGTACAGTGCGCGCTGCATACTGCGCAGAAGGAGCGTGTTGACGAGCGGCGCGTTAGCCGTGCCGGCTGCGGCGTCAACTGCCGCCTGCAACTCGTCGGGGCTTCCCAGAGCAATGCCTGCCGCGCGACGGTCATCGATGATACCCAGCTGTGCCAGCGCCACGGCGGCACCGTGCAGGCTGTCGGGACTGGGATCGTCGTGCACGCGATAGCAAGCCTCGATATCGCGGTCGGCCAGCCACTCCGCCACGCACTCGTTGGCCAGCAGCATGGCTTCCTCAATCAGCGACGTGGCGCACGAGCGCTCACGGGCCACGATCTGCACAGGCACACCGTCCTCGTCCAACAGCGCACGGATCTCGGCCGTATCAAAGTCGACCGAACCGCGTGCGCGACGAATACGACGGCGAAGTTCGGCGAGCTCGTTGGCAGCTATGAGGAAATCCCCCAAATCGACGTTATAGCCGCGAGCGGTTTCCTCGCACGCAAGCCCGCGCTCGAGCGCTTCCTCGCGCGAGGCTTCAGCCGCAGCGACATCCTCCGCAGCGCCCTCCAACACGGAATACTCAACTGCGCCTGCACGCACCAGCAGCGCCTCGGCGCCGTCGTAGTCCATACGCACACGCGAACGAATCACACTGGGATAGGGGTCGTAATGGCGCACGCGGCCCTGCGCGTCAAGCTCGATGTCGACGGTAAACGCCAGGCGATCCTCGTCGGGACGAAGCGAGCACAGGTCATTAGACAGGCGCTCGGGTAGCATGGGGAGCACACGATCAGCAAGGTACACCGACGTCGTGCGATGGCGGGCCTCCAGGTCGATATGCCCGTCCCAGGCAACATAATGCGAAACGTCGGCGATATGCACGCCCAGCTTATAGCCGCCCTCGGGCGTGCGCTCGAGCGAGATGGCATCATCAAAGTCGCGTGCATCAACCGGATCGATGGTGATGACAAAGCGATCGCGCAGATCACGACGAAGCGGGTCTTTAAGCGCTGCAGTCACATCGAGCGAAAGCGCCTCTGCCTCTGCCAGAGCCGCTTCGGGATAGCTGTCGGTATAGCCATAGCGCGCCATAACATATTGGACGCCCAGATCGGGCGCATCGTCACCGCCGATGCGGCGCTCAAGAGTCACCGTGCCCGACTCCAAGCGCGTCGGGTAGGTCAGAATGCGCGCGACGACGACATCACCAGGATGCACGCCCAGGCGCTCCGCCGAAGTGTCCTCGGGCAAAATAAAGAAATCGGCTTTGAGACGCGAATCGAGCGGCTCGATCACACCAAGCGGGCCGGCCGTCTGATACGTACCCACCACGCTGATGGCGGCACGCTCGATGACGCCCTCGATCACGGCACGACGATCCCCACGCGGTCCCGCCTTGATGCTTACGGCCACGGTATCGCCGTCCATAATCTCACGCTTACCGCGGCCCATGACCTTGTAATCGCCGTTGTCGGTCACGACATAAGCGCTGTGCTCATGGAGCTGCACGCGGCCAGTCATGCTCGGGCGACGCTCGCTGCGCACCGGCCCGCGTTTATTGCGTGCGCTACGCTTATGTTTGTTATTGCGCCCCATGGCGCCTCCTTACTATCGATAGCCGTTTACACCCCAAGAGTCTACCCAAATGATCCCCTGGGGACGGAGGAAAACGGATCACATAGATAGACCAGCGCCGCGATGATCCGTTTTCCTCCGTCCCCTAGGGATCAAAAAACGGGCCGCCCCTGGAAAGGGACGACCCGTTGCAGACGGCATATCCGCAGCGCCTACACGCGCAGGTAGCGACGCATGGCGATGGCAGAGCCAAAGAGGCCGATGATCACGCCGACAAGAATCAGTGCGGCGTAGGTCACCAGATAGTACTGCATCGGCAGCGTAAACGACATCCAGCCGACACTCTCTTGCAGGCGCGGAACCAGCAGGTTGCGCAGCAACTCCAAAACACCGATGGAAAGCAGCGAGCCCAGAATGGCCTGAAGCACGCCCTCGGTAATGAACGGCCCGCGAATGAAGCCGTTGCTGGCGCCCACCAGGCGCATAATCGCAATCTCGCGACGACGCGCCGTAATGGACAGGCGAATCGTGTTGTTGATAAAGATGAACGCGATAAAGGTCAGCAGACCGACGAGCACCACGGCGGCGATACGGATGTAGTTGGTCACCTGGAACAGGCGGCTCACTTCCTCCTGGCCATACAGCACGCTCGCGTTGACGTCGCCGTCGTCCGCGATCTTTTGGAAGTCGGCGTTCTTCTTGAGCTTCTTGGCCGTGCTCTCGACCTGAGACGGATCGTCCATCTCAATCGCAAACGAGGCGGGCAGCGGGTTCTGGCCGTCGAGCGCGCTCATGGTGGCGTCGGCGTTGCCCGACATCTTGCTCGTGTACTCGGCCAGCGCGTCGTCCTTATCCTTATAGGTCACGGACTTGACGTTGCTCCACGTCTTGAGCTCGGCCTCAAAGGCCTGGACGTCTGCCTGATCGGCGTCATCGCTAATAAAGGCATTGATGACAACCTGATCCTCGACGGTACCGATCACGGAGTTCAGCATCGCGGAACCCATAATGAACAGGCCGATGATAAACAGCGAAAGGAAGATCGTGATGACGGCGCCGAGCGAGGTGGTCCAGTTACGGAAGAAGTGGCTGATAGCCTCTTTGAGCGAATAGCCCACGTTAGTTGGTGCCATAGTTGCCGTAACCTCCCCTCTCCTGGTCGCGGATTACGTGACCGCCCTCGAGGGCGATCACGCGACGGTGCATGCTATCGACCATCTCGCGGTCGTGCGTGGCGACGATCACGGTGGTGCCGGTACGGTTAATGCGCTCGAGCAGCTTCATAATGCCCAGCGAAATCGCCGGGTCGAGGTTGCCCGTGGGCTCGTCGCAGATAAGCAGCGGCGGACGGTTGACCATAGCGCGGGCAACGGCGACACGCTGCTGCTCGCCACCGGACAGCTGATCGGGCAGAGAGTCCATCTGATCGGCCAGACCGACCAGGCGAAGCACCTCGGGCACCTGGCTGCGAATGACGCCCTTGGGCTTGCCGATGCACTGCAGGGCAAACGCCACGTTTTCGTAGGCGGACTTCTGCGGCAGGAGCTTAAAGTCCTGGAACACGGCACCAATCTGGCGACGCAAGAACGGAACCTTACGGTTCTTGATCTTCATGAGGTCCTGGCCGGCAACCAAAATGCGGCCGCTCGTCGGCTTGACGTCGCGGTTGAGCGTCGACAGCAGCGTGGTCTTACCCGAACCGGAGTGACCGACCAAGAAGACAAACTCGCCAGGATAGATCTCGATGTTGATGTCGTCGAGCGCGGGCTTGTTGGGCTGTGCCGGGTAGATCTTGGTGACGTGCTCCATGAGGATGACGGGCTCGACACCGGCCTGCTTGGCCATCTTCTTGCGGCTGGCCTGCGGATCGATGGGCGCAAACACCGACGTAAAGTCGGGGTTGTTGAGCGCGTTGTCGAGGCTTGCGACCTCGGCGGCCTGATCGCGCTCGACCACGGGAGCCGCAGGCTTCGTGGGGTCGGGAATGCCGGCAAAAAGACCGGACTGCGCGGGCTGCGGCGCGGGAGCCGCAGGGGCCATGGGGTCGGGGATGCCGGCTATAGTAGGCTGCGGCGTGGCGGCGCTCATCTGAGGCTGAGCCACGCGAGCGGTCACCGTCTGAACGGGCTCAAAGCCAGCCGTGCCGGAAAGCGCAACATCGTTGTTGGGGTTGTAGGCAAAGGGATCTGCCGCCGGCTGTGCCTGATCTGCCGGCTGTGCGGGGATCGGGCTAAACAGCTGATCCTCTGAATCCGGAGTGGCGAAACGACTGCCCGCGACGCTCGGCTGCGTCTTGGGGGCATCATCGCCCGCACCGGAGGTACGGAAGTGGTTACCCACTGGTGCTCCTTATCGTCGTGCGTTTAAACTACATGAGCGCTTTGTATTTTAGCAGGATTGCCTTTGCTGCACATAAGAAGCATGGCGGGCTTTGGGATCTGTCCGGCCGGGCACAGGGTTACCTCCCAAATCTTTCCGCAGGACGG
>DBFBKG010000049.1:0-3122 GCA_048203815.1 Collinsella sp.
GGAAGAAGCTCGGAGAGCTCGACTTGGTTGCGATGCCGGTGGCCCCTGTTCTCAGCATGCTTGAAGAAAACGGGAAGAGGCCCTTCTACCGATCCATCGACTCTGGACTCATCCCGAAGAAGAGTGTGCTGGACAATTTGGCGGCGCTCGAGCAAATCACCTTTATCGGATACCCCAGCGGGCTCTATGACGACTACAACAAGACCCCCCTCATCAGGCAAGGCTGGACTTCCACGCCCGCTTGGAACGACTACAAGGGTAAGCGCGAGTTCCTCGTTGACGCATCTGTATTCGAGGGCTCCAGCGGCAGTCCCGCCTTCATCCTCAACCAGGGCAGCTATCCCACGACCGACGGAATTGCCATCGGCTCCAGGCTGCTGTTCATGGGCGTAATCACTCAGACGATTACGAAGGAGAAGAGTGAGCACCTCGATTTAGGTACAGTCATCAGAAGCGACGCGATGCTCGACAAGCTCAAACCTTTCGTGGAAGGTCTACTGTAGCTAAGAGCACCGTCAAAAGCAGTGACGCCCCTTTGCTCCTTTCCCTAGGATGAGGTGACTGAGCTCGGCATGCTGGTTGACATCTGGTTCCCCAACGGCTCATAGTACAGACACATGGAAAGCCTTCGGGTTTTGTAAGGGCGGGACCCACTGGGCCTCGCTCTAGTTTTACTGTTCGGTTAACGCTTCGGATCGTTTTGGAAGGCTTACGAGCATGGTGGCCCCGTTCTCGGAACTTGCTTCGACCTCTACCGTGCCGCCGTGTAGGGCTGCAATCTCCCAAACAAGCGCTAGCCCGAGTCCTGCGCCGCCGTATGCCCTGCTGCGGGATTTATCTAGACGAAAGAACGGCTGGAAGATGCTCTCTCGGTACTGTTTGGGTATTCCCGGGCCCTCATCTTTGACTCGCAGGAGCACGTGGCTGTCGCTGTCGCTGATGGAGACGTTGACAGTCGAGCTGGAGCGGCTGTAGCGGATGGCGTTTTCGACCAGATTGAACACCAGCCGATAGAGGAGCGTATCACTTCCGATTGTCAAAGCGTCTCCAGCACAATTGAGGGCTATGCCCTTATTCTCGGCAAGTGGCGCAAGGTCGGTGAGGACCTCTTCGGACAAGGGACCGAGTTCAACATCGTCCTCGCAAGGAACGCTGCGGAGCTCACTCATCTCGAGTAATACCTTGGTCATTCGAGACATGCGCTCGGTTTGTTCTTGTAGCAGGCCGAGCAGCTCGGCTGTTTCGGGTTGCAAACCGGAGTGCTCGGAGATGAATAGTTCAATCTGTGCTTGCATAAGGGCGAGCGGGGTGCGCAGCTCGTGTGCGGCGTTGCCGGTAAACTGACGCTGTGCAGAGAACCCTTCGCCAAGACGGGCGATCATGTCGTTGAAAGAGGCGCTACATCGTTGTAGCTCGGTGGGCACATCTTCACTGAGTCTGATTTCGCTTAGGTTGTCAGGCTGCACACGCTCAACCTGGGCGGCAAAAGCTCGTAGCGGTTTGAGCGCACGGCCGCTCACAAAGTATGCCAGCACGCCGCCAAGGAGTGTGACTCCAGCCGTGATGCACCAGGCTGTCGTGCCAAAAGACTCTTGTGCGTCGTTTACGACGATCGTGACCTCGTCATCGAGGGTCGCTTTCGTTGGGTCGAACGCCTGGGGCGAATCTTCGCCGGCTGCGCTAAGGGCCGAGACGTCGCTGCCGATAGCATCCATGTAGCGCATGCCCGTATAGCCGACCAGGCAGTTCGTCAGCACGCACGCAGCGCACGTGAGCAGTGCCGTCATAATCGTTATGCGCCATTGCAACGAAAGCCTTTTCATTCGCTATCCTCCATAACGTAGCCCTCTCCAATCCGATTGCGAATCGGGTCGTATCCCAAAGCGATGCGTAGCTTTTTGCGGAGTGACGAGATATGAACGCGGGTCGCGTTGCTAAAGCTGTTCACGCTGCTATCCCAAACGTGCTCGATAAGCTCCTCTTGACTTACCGGACGCCCCTGATTAAGCATCAGGTATTCCAAGATTCCCGTTTCCTTGCGCGTAAGAGATAAAGCCTCGCTGTCCACGGAAGCGATGCGCGCCTTGGTGTCAAAGCGGAGCTTTCCGCAGGTTAAGACTATGTCGCTTTGTGTAAAGCGTCTGAGGGTAAGGCTGCGAATCCTTGCCGCAAGCTCGTCCAGATGAAACGGCTTGGTGAGGTAATCGTTGGCGCCGGCATCGAGTCCGGCGACTTTGTCGGATACTTCGCCACGTGCGGACAGAATCAGCACCTTAGTCTCGCAGTCAGTTTTCCTAAGTTCCCTGAGTACGGTCATGCCGTCGATGCGGGGAAGGTTGAGGTCGAGTACCACGAGGTCGAAGGCCTCAACGTTCAGTAGGTCGAGCGCCTCCTGTCCGTCGTGACAGCAGTCGACGCTGTACGCCAGATTTCGCAAGCTGCGCGCGATTGCATCGCATAGTGCTCGCTCGTCTTCGACGATCAAAATACGCATAACAGTCTCCTTGCACATTCCAAATCGCGCTTAACACGGATTTTATGGTCGATATGGTCCAATGGCCGCGTAGCGAAAGGAGTGGTCGGGTTGTTCAAAGCGGTAAAACCCGTGGTACAGGTCGCTTTGTTGATCGTCGGAATTGCCATGGTGTGCTTTGGCGCTATGCGTGGCGAGGCGGATGCCGTGCTGGCCAAAGCGATTAGGCTGTGCTTGGAGTGTATCGGAATTGGATAAAAGAGAAAACGATGCGTCGCGTGTTTTGGCCCGATTTCGAGGATTCATTCAGGCGGCGGCGACGCTGGTTACCAATATTCACCTGCCCAACTTTGCCAAGGGTGGCATCTATCAGGGTGCGGGAAAAACAGTTTGTGTACCTGGGCTTAACTGCTATTCGTGCCCCGCGGCATCGGGCGCGTGCCCCATCGGGTCGTTCCAGTCGGTGGTAGGTTCATCCAAGTTCAACTTTTCTTACTACGTCACCGGTACGCTCATTTTGCTCGGCGTGCTGCTGGGACGCTTTGTATGCGGCTTTTTGTGTCCGTTTGGCTGGCTGCAGGAGCTGCTTCACAAGATTCCCAGCAAAAAGTTCTCCACGAAAAAGCTTAAGCCGCTCACGTACATCAAG